>DATCUC010000345.1:0-26552 GCA_036567625.1 Anaerolineaceae bacterium
TGGCGGCCTTCTGCAGCGCGCCGGCCAGCGCGCCGCCCATCAGTGGGCTCCAAGGGATCAGGCCCAGGCCATAGGCGCGGCAGGCAGGAATCACTTCCAGTTCTACCATGCGGTCGCCCAGGTTATACAGGCTCTGCTCACAAACCAGCCCGAGGAAATGCCGCGCTTTTGCAGTCTCCTGCGCCTGGGCGATGTTCCACCCGGCGAAATTGCTGCTGCCCACGTAAATCACTTTTCCCTGCTGCACCAGTACTTCCATGGCCTGCCAGACCTCATCCCAGGGCGTGCTGCGGTCGATGTGATGCATCTGATACAGGTCAATGTGATCGGTTTGCAGGCGGCGCAGGCTTTCTTCGCACGCGGTGCGGATGTGGTAAGCCGATAGAAAGCGCTGGTTTGGCCAGTCGCCCATGCGGCCAAAGACCTTGGTTGCCAGCACCACTTTTTCTCGGCGGCCTCCGCCCTGCGCAAACCAGCGCCCGATGATATTCTCGGTGATGCCCTCGCCGGTTTTCCAGCCGTAAACATTGGCCGTATCAAAAAAGTTGATGCCTTCTTCCAGGGCGGCATCCATAATCTTGTAGCTGTCTTCTTCAGTTGTCTGCGGGCCGAAATTCATCGTTCCCAGGCACAGCCGACTGACTTTTAACCCTGTTCGTCCGAGTTGAGTATATTCCATTTTCTGCTACGCTCCTGTTTCCGGTTGTTATGCTGCTTATTGTAGTTCCAACGTTTTGCGCGCGCTGCCCGCGCGGTCTGCGGCGGCGGTGACGACTATCTGCGTGCCCGGGTCTGCCTCCACCAGCCAGGTTCCAAGCGCCCGGTTATCGGTGCTGGCTGCGTCGGTGTTCGTCCCGAATTTGTTGCTGCGGCCTTCCAGGTATCCCAATTCCAGTTCAGCGCGGCCTTCGATCAGCCGCGCACCGGCGGGCAGTTCAAGCTTTGCAAGCACCGGGCGTACGGCCTTACGGCTGCGCGCCTGGTTGCTGGTGAAGGCGGGCAGGTAACCCGTATTTTCCACCCCGGCGCGGATCGACCAGGTCCGGTCGCCCAGCCGTCTGGCTTCCAGCAACGGCATTTCGATCTTGGGCAGCATATCGCCTAATGCGAGAACAAACGGCAGGTGGCGCTTGATCTCGTTATGCAGCAGGCCTGGGGGCGGATTGCGCCAGCTCCGAATGACATCCCACCCGCCAAGCTCGACTTCGCCCAATTGCGGATGCTGGTAGGTGAACCAGTCGATGAAACTGTCGGGGTCGCCATTTTGTTCCGCCCAGTGCAGGATCGCCAGGTCATCTTCGATGGGATGCTCTTTAAACCAGTCAAGCAGGTTTTCCGGTTTCTTGACGCCCGCTTCCGTGGGCAAATCCCACAATTCGACGGTGAACGCAACGATGCCAAACTGGTCGTAGGCCCAATCATCAAAAGCGCCGTATGTGAACTCCGTCGGTTCAAAGCGGAACCCGTGATACGTGGACATATTGCGATAGCCGGTTAGTTCCGTGCCCAGGTCGCCAAGCCGTTTATAGACAGTCACATCCAGGCTGTCCATCTGGTCGTCCGGTTTGGTGCTGTAGGGGCGCAGCAGCACGCGGCTGTAGGTGTGAAAGGTAAGCGCGATATTAATATTGGGATGGCTGGCAATGAAGCGCACCACGGCCTGTATCTCTGGCTCTGAGGCCGGGTAATCACCCGCGCCGCGCTGCTCAATTTCGGGCCGCCACTGGAAGGGAAAATTGCGGTTGAAATCCAGCCCAGAAATATCCGGGGCAACCGGGATGGTGAACCCATCATATTCGCTCACCATGCCCTCAGTTAACATGCGGTAATACGTTCCGCCCTGTTCTTCAGGCCGGCGCTTTTCCATCAATCGCGGGTTGGTCTCGCTGACCTTCCAATCGCCCGAGCGGTCTTTGATGCGCATTTGCAGGATTTTTCCATTACCGTCGATATCCTGCTCGATCAAGCCCGGTTTCTGATCCTGGTATGGGTAGGGCCGCACGCCGGAGCGAATAAATCGCGGGTGGTCGGCCAACGCCTGGGCTGCCCCGTCCGGGTTGATACGCGGCACGACGTAGATCGTGGCGCTGTCCAGCAACCGCGTGATGCGTTCATCCCGGCCGTGGCCTTCGAAGAGCGCGTTGAGAATATAGAGCACGGCGCTGGTTCCGGTCAGCTCGGTTGCATGGATATTGGCATCCAACCACATGGCCGGCTTGTCGCGGTGCGCGCCGGTGGCCTGGTTGGTGACCGTTAATAGCCAGATCGGCCGTTTTTCAAAGCTCTGACCGATCACCTCGAGCGTAACCAGGTGCGGAAACCGGGCAGCCCAATCTTGCAGGACTGCGTCAAGCTCTTCATTCTTCACATAATGATCGAAATTCATGTGCAATTCCTGAGGATGATTTTGTGGGGAAACCGTCCACTCCCGGGTTTCATTATACAATTGATTGCAGGCCCGGCAGGCCGGTAATCACCTGGAGTGGAGAGATAATATGCACATTGTTTTGGTTCAGATTGTGATTAAGCCCGAAATGGCCTCGGCTTTTCTGGAACACACCCTGGATAACGCGCGCAACAGCCTTATGGAGCCGGGGATCGTGCAGTTTGATGTCTTGCAGCAAGTGGATGATCCGGCGCGCTTTGTGCTGGTGGAAGTGTACCGGCGGCCGGAGGATCAGGAATTGCACCGCCAGACGGCGCATTACCTGCGCTGGCGTGATGCGGTGAAAGACATGATGGCCGCTGACCGGGTCGGTATTCGCTATGCCAACCGTTTCCCGGCGGACGAGGAGTGGCATGCCCGTAAAGTTTGATTTTGCCACCGCCGGGCGGATTATCTTTCGCGCGGGGGCGGTGCAGGAACTTCGCATGATCCTGCCCGGACTGGGCAGGCAGCCGGCGCTTTTGACCGGCGCGGGCGGCGCAAACCAGGAAATCGTCAGGCAAATGCTGGCGGAGTTGGATTTAGGCTGCACGCAGATCAGCGTGGAGGGCGAGCCGACCGTGGCGTTTATCCAGTCGGCGGTCGCCCAGGCGCGCGAAGCCGGGTGTGACTGCGTTGTCGCCTTTGGCGGAGGCAGCGTGGTCGACAGTGGAAAAGCCCTGGCCGCGCTGCTGGTCAACGGGGGAGATGTACTCGACTACCTGGAAGTGGTTGGGAAGAACCAGCCGCTGAAAAAACCCGGGCTGCCGGTGGTTGCAGTGCCAACTACGGCCGGAACCGGCTCGGAAGTGACGCGTAACGCGGTGCTGGCAGTGCCGGAGCATAGAATGAAGGTCAGCCTGCGCAGCGCGTGGATGCTCCCCAGCGTAGCCCTGGTCGACCCCGAGTTGACTTACTCGCTGCCGCCGGGCGTAACGGCCAGCACCGGCATGGACGCGCTTGTGCAAGTTCTAGAACCGTTTGTTTCCGTCCGCGCGAACGCATTGACGGATCTGTTCTGCCGGGAAGGAATGACCCGTGCGGCAAACTCGCTGCTGCGCGCCTACGCAGATGGTGCGGATATGCGCGCGCGGGAAGATATGGCCTTTGCCAGCCTGATGGGCGGGCTGGCGCTGGCCAATGCGGGCCTGGGGGCGGTTCACGGGTTTGCCGCGCCGCTGGGGGCCATGTTCACCGCGCCGCATGGGGCGGTGTGCGCTGCGCTGCTGGCGGTGACAACCGAGGTAAACCTGCGCGCGCTGCGCAAGCGCGAACCCGAAAACGCGGCGCTGCCCCGCTATCAGGAGGCGGCGCAAATCCTGGTTGGGCCTTCGGCCAGCCGGGATGATCTGCCACGCAGGCTGGCGGAAATGTCCGCGGCGCTTGCCATTCCGGGCCTGGGCGCGTGGGGAATGCGCCGCGCGGATATCCCCGAAGCCGCCGAGCGGGCGGCTGCTGCTTCGAGCATGAAGGCAAACTCGATACCTCTGCTGCGCGAAGAACTGGTTGAAATTCTGGAACGATGTTTGTAGGAAGCTGACAATCGAAAGACCCGCCGGAAATCATCGTCCGGCGGGTCTGTTTCTTGGTGGATGGCTCTCAATCGCAGCAGTTGGCCGCCGCGTTCCACGGCAGTAACCGGCGTGTGCTGGCTGATCGATCTTATTCGGTAAAGAAGCTCACGCCCAGCACGCCCGGCCCGGCGTGGGTGAGAATGGCCGGCGGGAGTAAATCGACCCGCACGTGGGCCATGCCGAGATTGGCGCAGAATTCTTCGGCCAGTTCTTTGGCCTGGGGTTCAGCGCCGCCTTGCATCACTGCCAGGTGCGCGTGTTCGGATCGCGGGCATTCGGCATAAACCAGTTCGCGCAGGCGCGCGTGGGCGCGTTTCTGCGTGCGCTGGCTTTCAAAGGAGGTGATTTGATCCTTATCCCAGGTGAGAATGGGCTTAACCTGCAGCAGCCCGCCCACCAGCGCAGCCGCGCCGCCAATGCGGCCGCCCCGGCGCAGAAATTCAAGCGTATCGACTACAAAATACACCTTCCAGCGTTCGGCCAGGGTTTGCACCTGTTTGATGATGGCATTCGCGTCCATGCCTTGCTGAGCCAGGTTGTGGGCCACCATCACCAGGTCGCCCAGGCCGGATGCAACAATGTTGGTGTCAACGACATGGATATCTTTGCCGGGAAAATCTTGCGCTGCCACTTCCGCTGACCGGAAAGTGCCGCTCACCTTGGCCGACGGCGTCAGCACGATCACCGTGTGGCCGGCATCGGTTAATTCCTGGAAAATTGGCATGTACAGCGCGGGTGGAGGGGCAGCGGTTTTTGGTAAAGTGGAACTGGTCATCAAGCGCTTCAAAAATGTGGCTGAATCCATTTCGGTATCGTCGCGGTAGGATTCATCTCCAAAATTGATGATTTGCGGCAGATATGGAATCCCCAATTTCTGCGCAGCATCAACTGACAGACCCGAGGTCGTGTCCGCTACAATCTTGATCATCGGTTGTCCCTTTCAAATAAAAGCCTGTATGAGGAGAAAACGCATGTACTGCATGAGCGATGAGAATAAAAGATGGGTTAATTATAGCGCAAATCTGCCGGTGTCTTGTTCGCCAGGTGGAGCTAGGAATGGATCAATTTTTCGGAGATGCTTTCGCCTTCATGCACCCGGCTGAGAATATCTGCCAACAGCGGGGCGATGGAAAGTACTTCCAGTTTGGGATGCTGCTTTTCTGGGGGGATGGGGAGGGTATTGGTGACAACCAGTTTTGCGATGCGGTCATCACTGTCCAGGATTCTGAGCGCCGCAGGTAGCAGCACCGGGTGGGTGATGGCAAAATAAGTTTGCCCGGTTGCGCCTTGCGCGTATAGCGCGTCGATTTGCTTCATCACGCTGCCGCTGGCGATCAGGTCGTCGATCACGATGGGCCGGTGACCGCGAATATCGCCGACGACATGCGTGGTGTGCGTTTCCGCCGGGCCGGTTCGGCGCTTGTGCATCACCACCAGGGGCAGGTTGGTGTACTCGGCGTACTTGCCGGCCAGCGCCGCGCGCCCCACGTCTGGACTGACGATGACGCAGTCGGCAAATTCCGGCTTGCGGAAATAGTCGCCCAGAACGGGGATCGCGGTGAGCGGGTCGACCGGAATATTGAAGAAACCCTGGATGGCGGTATTGTGAATGTCAACGAAGATCACCCGGCTGGCGCCCATCGATTCGAGTAGATTGGCAACCACGCGCGCGCTGATCGCTTCGCGCCCTTTGGCCATGCGATCTTGCCGGGCATAGGGAAAGTAGGGTATCACCACGCTGACCGAATGCACGCTGGCGCGGCGAAAGGCATCCAGGTACAGCACCAGTTCCATCAGGTGATCATTCACGGGCGCGGGACAGGGCTGGACAAAGAATATGTCCTGGTCGCGCACCACTTCTTCGATCATCACGTGCACTTCGCTGTCGGGCATGCGCGTGGTAACCGCCTGGCCCATGGGCAGGTTGAGGATTTCGGCGATTTCCGCCGCAAGCGCCGGGTGAGCAGACCCGCTAAAAATGCGCATTGGGTGAGTGGACATTCCGGCAGCTCCTTTCCAGGTCGTTTAGCCAGCTTTCTGAAGAATGCTATTGTGCGCGGGCAATCCACCGGCTGGTTCCGCGGCCAGCACGGCATTCATCACTGCGGCGGCCACGGCCTGCGCGGCGAATGCCCCGACAATGTTAACATCGGCGGCGCGCTGGCCGGTTGCCAGCGAAAAAATCGTATCACCATCGAGCATGGTGTGCGCCGGGCGAATGGTCAGCGCCAGGCCGTTATGCGCCATCTGCGCAACTTTGTTGATTTCTTCTTTATTCAGCCGGGCATTGGTCGCCACGACGCCGATCACCGTGTTTTGCAGGCTGGCGAAGTGCAGGATCGTGCGCCCGGCCAGTGTTTTCATCGTTTCGAGGGTGTCCGCGAAAGTGGGCGTCGCGCCCAGGGTAACCGGCCCGGTCTGCACCGTTCGCGCGCCGGCCAGAATTTCGCCGCTGTGCTGGTCAACCACATCGCCAAACGCATTGACCGCGATGATTGCCGCGACAATCACGCCGCCGCCAACATCGAGGCTTGCGGTTCCAATGCCGGACTTCATCGCCTGGCCCATGCCGAAGATCTTGCCCACACTGGCGCCAGCGCCTGCGCCAACGTTGCCCTGCTGTACGTTAGGGCTGCTGGCTGCCAGGCAGGCCTGGTAACCCATTTCTGCCGTGGGGCGCACCTCATTGTTGCCCAGCGCCAGGTCAAACAGGATTGCCGACGCCACGATGGGTACTCGCGCCACGCCGGTGTTAAAACCGACCTTTTGTTCATTGAGGTAGCGCATTACGCCGCTGGCCGCATCCAGCCCAAAGGCGGAGCCGCCGGCCAGTACGATGGCATGCGCTTTTTGAACCATGTGCATCGGACGCAGGGCATCCGTTTCGCGCGTGCCGGGCGCGCCGCCGCGCTGATCTACCCCGGCAGTCGCGCCGCGCTTGCACAGGATTACCGTGCAGCCAGTCAGGGCTTCCATGTCCTGAGCGTGTCCAACCAGAATCCCGGGAATGTCGGTCAATGTATTCGTTAGAGCAGGCATGCAAACCCCTTATGGCGAGAGCGGATTTTCTTAATATGATTATAATCAATTATCTATTGGTATACGCCCCCGCGGCGGTTTAGAAAGGGGTTTTATGGCAGCGAGAAAGAATAATGGTAAAGAAAATCCTCAAGCAGTGGCAATGGTCATTTTTGGAATTACCGGTGACCTGGCGCACCGCAAACTGATCCCCTCGCTGTATCATCTTGTGAAGTCCGGTCAGCTACCCGGCCCGCTGACCCTGGTGGGCTTTGCCCGCCGCAATTGGAAGCCTGAGCAGCTTGCGGATGAATTCCGGCAGTCGCTGGCGGAATCTCTGGAAGGTGAAGCGGTGGATGATGCACTGCTGCGCAAGCTGTTTGATGGCGCGCAGTATGTACCTGGAGATTTCACCGAACCCGAACGCTATGCTGATTTGCGCAGCGTGCTGGAAAAACTGCCTGCCAGCAACGTCTTGTTTTACCTGGCAACCCCGCCAGAGGCTTATCCGGAGATCGTCCAAAACCTTGGCAAGCTGGAAATGCATCTCGAAAAGCGCGGTTGGTCGCGCATTGTGGTGGAGAAGCCGTATGGCAATGACCTGCAATCAGCCGTGGCGCTGGATGAGCAGATCCACAGGGTATTTTCCGAGAAGCAAATCTACCGCATCGATCATTACCTGGGCAAAGATACGGTGCAGAACATCCTGGTGCTGCGCTTTGCCAATGCGATCTTTGAACCAGTATGGAATAACCACTTCATCGATCACGTGCAGATTATGGTAGCCGAGTCGCTGGGAGTGGGCTCGCGCACGCAATACTACGACAGCGCAGGGGTCATTCGCGATATCTTCCAAAATCACCTGCTGCAACTGCTGTGCCTGGTGGCGATGGAAGTGCCGGTCGCATTCCGGCCGGACGCGGTGCGCGATGAAAAGCTCAAAGTGCTGGATATCCTGCGCCCGATGAAGGAGCAGGAAGTACTGCAGAACACAGTCCGCGGGCAGTATACAGCCGGCGAGGTGCTCGGCGAGAAGGTAGCCGGATACCGCAAAGAGTTAGGCCGGGACAGCCTGACCGAAACCTACATGGCCGCCCGCGTATACCTGGATAACTGGCGTTGGGCGGGCGTACCGTTTTACCTGCGCTCCGGAAAGCGCCTGCCGGAACGGCTGACGCAAATCTCCGTGCATTTTCAACGCGCGCCGATCTTCTTGTTCGACTGGTGTCACCTGAGCGGGAATGCGCCAAACGTGCTGACGATCAACGTGCAGCCCAACGAGGGCATAGACCTGTCGTTTGGGGCG
This sequence comes from Anaerolineaceae bacterium, assembly GCA_036567625.1. GTDB lineage: Bacteria > Chloroflexota > Anaerolineae > Anaerolineales > Anaerolineaceae > CALDSL01. The sequence goes on from DATCUC010000345.1 coordinate 8,324, forward strand.
AAGATTCCTGGCCAGACAAGCGAAATTGCGCCGGTGCGGATGCACTTCGACTATGCCGCCGCATTTGGCAAAGAACCACCCGAAGCCTACCGCCGGCTGCTGCTGGATGCAATGACCGGCGATCCGACGCTGTTCACGCGAAGTGATGAAGTCCGCGCAGCCTGGGCCTTCACCACGCGGATCATTGAAGCCTGGCAGCAGCACCAACCTGAGCGCCTGCCAGCCTATGCGGCCGGGACCTGGGGTCCACCGGAAGCGGAAGAGCTTATGCGCCGCGATGGGCGCGAATGGATGAATCACCCGTTCCCGCGCGAACCGGAATGTTGAAACTGGCCGGGCAGATCAGCAGGGTTTGCCGCAGTTCGGGCAGAATCGTTCCGGTTTCTTGAGAACAAACCCGCAATGCCGGCATGTGCCGGGATGTAGTTCACCCAGCGGGGCGCCGCACGAAACGCAGTTTGGTTCTCCAATCGGATTCGCGGTTGAGCAGTAGAGGCAGACGGTGCGGCGCAGCCGTTCCGAAAGCTCATAGTTTGCTCCCGCGGCCTGGCAGGACGATTCCACCACGCGCCAGACCTCGTCAGAAAGCTGCAAATTTTCCACGTCCTGGGCGATATCATCCAGCCGGCCGAGCAGCGCCATCGGGTTGCGCAAGGCAGCCAGAGCTGACATGCCCAGGCTGGCAGCCACGCCTAACCAGGCCTGCTGGCCCAGTTCGATCATGACGCCATCCTCAACCTGCTGCAGGTTGACGCTCAGCGCCGTCTGCCCGCCGGACGAAGGCGCCTGGGACGTGGCGATTTGGACAGCGATTTTTTCTCCGCTGCCAATTTGCTGCACGCGCAGGTTGCCGCGGTGAAAATAGGCAACGAGGCTGCGAGCGATATCCTGTGGTGTGACCTTTCCATGATAAATGCGGCGATTCATAAAGTAGATTATAATCAGGTTTCGGAAAAAGCACTACAAACTCACAGGAGTATTTGATGAAATCCCGCCGCTGGCTGATGCCACTGATTATTGTTGCCATTTTATTCACCGTTCTTGCCATGAGCTGGCCTGCTCCGGTTCGCGCCGGGGTCAACCCGCAGCTTCCCACCGTTTCGGTGCCTACCGTAACCGGCACGCCGGTGGGGGTGACCATTGTGGTGAAGATGGACCAGCCGCAGATTAACGTGCGCAGCGGGCCTAACACGACCTTTGAGGCCGTCGGCGTGCTGCTGGCCGGTCAGGAAATCACCGCGAAGGGCCGCACGGTGAGCGGCGAGTGGGTATTAATCGACTACCCGGGTGGGCCGGGGAATATGGGTTGGGTGTATGCGCCCCTGGTGGATGTGAAGGGCGGCGCGCTGCCGGTAGTGGAACCACCGGCGACGCCTACCCCGGCCGTCACCAACACCATTGACCCAACCCTGGCGGCGCAGTTTATCGTCACCACGCAGCCCACGCGCCTGCCGACCTTTACCGCACCGCCGCCGCTGGCAATCCCTACTTTTCGCGCGGCATCCAGCGCCCTGTCCAGCCCGATTCCAATGGGCCTGGTGATTGTGGCCCTGGCGGCGCTGGGCGCATTTCTGGGGCTGTTCTCGCTGATCCAGGGACGATAAAAGACAGCCTTTTGCCGCGCCGTTATGCAAAAAAGGCGGCTAACGCCTTGTGGCAGCCCGCGCCGAGCTTGTGCCCGGTGTCATCCTCGCAGTAAGTGACGTCCGCGCCGGCGGCATCCAGCGCTTTCGCCGCGGCTCGCGCGCGCTCGACTGGTATGGTCGTATCGCGGGTGCCGTGCGAGATCAACACGCGTTTGCCGGTCAGGTTGAGATCGAGTAAGCGCTCCTCGGCGCCAACCGGCAGCATCCCGGCTAAGGCTGCCACGCTGCCGATCTGCGCGGCATGTTCGATCAGCAGCGTGTAGGATAAGGCCGCGCCCTGGCTAAACCCCATCAGATTGACCGGCTGGCCGCCGATCTTCCGCTCCTGCATCCATACCTGGAGGCTGCTGAGGATATTCTGCGCCACCGGAGAAAAGACCTCAATCTGCGTCGGTGGATCCTGGCTGTTGCGCATGGACCAACTGTACCCGCCGTAGGACGAGTTGGCCGGGTGCGGCGCGCGCGGCGCGAAAATCCAGTAGTCCTTCGGCAAATTGCGCGCAAATATCCACATCACGGTTTCATCTCCCGTCCAGCCGTGGAGCATAAGCAAGACACGGTGCGGCGGGGGTGTGGTGGGCGGCTCGATGCGCACAATCCAGCCGCGATCATACAGGGTGAAGGGTTCACTGGGAGTTTGCACGTTTCACGATCCAATCTATTAACCAGAATACCAGCAGAATCAAGATCAGCGGAACCAGACCAATGCCCAGGCATAACAGGCCGGAAAGCGCCGCGGACGGGCCGTAAATGAAATAAATCAATCCATCGCCGACGATAAATAACATGAGCAGCGCGCCCAGCGCTAACCGGACGTTGGTTTGGCGAGCATAGCGGCGCAAATCACGCGGCTGCATCGCCGGGTTCCTCCTTTGCTTTGCCATTTGGCGCGTCGATGGGAAGCATTTTCCCTGGTGGGCTGACACGGCGCATGCGGCGGCTAATATTCTTGCGCCACGACAGCGCTTCTTTGATCGCGTCCAGCTTCTCTTCGGCGGCCTGCTCGCCAATTTTCACCAGTACTTCGGGTTGGACGGTATCGAGTAGTGAATACTGGTAGACGTCCGGGCGGATGATCGCGTCGGGCTGATCCATCTGCAGCCGCAGTTCGCCGAGCATCAGCGAGGTGATATCCATTGAGCGGGCAAAGATATCGAATGCCTTGGCCAGCCGTAGCCGTGAGAACTGTTCGATAATCGGTGTTGGGATCGGCGTGCTGGAAGGCAGCAGCGCTTTTGCGGTAGTGGGCAGGTGGCGCCAGCCTTCCGGCACGGGGGATAAGGAAACTGCGACTACCGGCAGCCGCGGTTTCAGCCAGCGCGCCAGCGCCACGGGAACCGGATCGGCCACGCCGCCGTCAATCAGTTCCGCGTCGCCAATTGTTTTAGGCGGAAAGATGCCAGGCACGGCGATCGTGGCAAAGACGGCGTCGATCACGCGCCCCTGGCTGAGGATCACTTCCTGCCCGGTGATCAGATCCACGGCGGTGCAGGCGAAGGGAATTTCCAAATCGGCAAAGCTGCGGTCGCCGAGTACGTTGGTCAGCACCTGTGTGAGCCCACTGAGGCCCATCAATGAAGGGCCATCACCGGATACACGCGCGAACAGGCTGCCGCGGTTCATGGTGTACAAAATGCTGGCGATCTCGTTGGCGTCAAACCCGGCGGCATACACCGCTCCCACCAGGCCGCCCACGCTTGTCCCGGCGATTGCCTGGATGGAATGCCCGGCCTGGATCAGCCGGTTGATCACTCCGATATGCGCGATGCCTTTAATACCCCCACCGCCCAACGCCAGCGAAATATCAGCCACAATATCCCTCTTTGCTCCCCAAATTATGATCACGCGGCAAGAAAAGCGAGTGATCCCACGCGGTTCGCCGCTATAATCATTGCCAGGGTTCATTATACCGATTCTCCGAGGAAACAATGGAAAGTCCAGAAAGCTCGTCACCGGTTATCACGCGGGCAGTCGCCGCGGCGTTGAAAGGACAATATGCTAACCCCTTCCACTTCAACCGCGCGCAAACGCTGGGGCTGCGCTTGCTGGGATACTTGCCGCAGGCCGTGGCGCGCTGGCTGGTGCCGCGCGTACAGGCCGGCGCTACTGCCCTCGATCCGCGCCAGGTGTGGGAGCTCGAATTAGACCGGTTGATTCAAACCCGGCTGGATGATTATCTATCTCTCCCCGGACGCTTCCCGGCGGTTGTCGCGGGGGTAGGCCTGGGCGGCGCGACGGCGCACCTGTGCGCTGCGGTTGGCGGGCCATTTTTGCCGCAGGCCTTTGTGCTCAGCCTGCAGGGCGGCGCGCCGGATGGCAGCGTGATGACCTACTTCCAGCGTTCCGCTGAGTTGGCGCGTCACCTGGCGGACAAATACCCAAATATCCTCACCATCCAGCATTATGACCCGGTTCACGACGGCTGGTTGACCCGATCCGTCAACCACTTGCGCTTCAAGCTGCTGGATTTACCTGAGCGCTACCGTCAATTCTTACGCGAGCGGTTAGAGCCGGGCGGTGAGGTGATTTACCTGGAAGGCGGCGCATCCTGGCTGCGCTACCGGGTGGGCGAGCGCAGTGTTTTTCAGGTCGGCGGCTGGGGTGATATTTCAGCGCAGGAATTTCTGGAGGGGAGCGAGCGCATCCGCGCGTACTGCCGCTCGATTGGCATGCCGCAGACGGATTGGCGGCTGCCCGGCTATCCGCTCGAGCCAGGACCCGAATCCGAGTGGGGCAGCGAGCCTGGGCTGCGCGCCGCGCTGGAAACCTTCTGCGCGGAAGAGAACTACCGGTTCACGGCCATTGCATTGCCTCACCCGGAAGATTTTTCGCGGCTGGCATTTCAGGCCGTGGGTGAACTGCTGGCGCGCGCCGGGCGGCCGCCTGCCGGCGTGGTGGTCGAGACCTTCACGCAGTATGACGTTACCGCGGTGCAGCGCTCGGGGCTGCTGCCTTTGTGGTTGATCTTTAACACGCACGACAGCGCGCGCTTCCTGGACAGCATGGCGGCTGCGTTCCCGGCGCAGAAACCGCTGTTCTTCTCACCGCTGGCTACGTTTTCGATCACCCCCGACCTGGCAGATTGGAACGAATGGACGCGCGCGCTCGGCGGGCGGGCATGGATCAACATTGGCGCGCGGCGCAGCCATTATCCGGCTGATACCCGCGCCTTGCTGGATTGGAACCGGCCGCTGCGCGCCTGGGTGGAGCAGCATCCCAACCCACTGCGCGGGCGGTTAAGCGGCGCCGATTTGCTGGCGCTGACCGGGCGCTAAGCAACGGTCAGGCTGCCGGCAGAGCTTCTAACAGGCGGTTGACATCAGACGGAGTGTTGTAGGCCTGGATCGACACGCGCACCAGCTTGCGGCCGTTCCATTCAATCAGCGGCACTTCTACGCGGTACTGGTCATACATCGCAGTTTTGAGGGCAATAATATCTATTCCCGGCGGCAGCTCGGCCGTGCCCATTTGCGCATACCAGGCGGATGTGTCTGGGTGCAATTGCGGCAGCCCATAACGCTCGCGGATACGGCTGAGCGCCCAATCCAGCAGTCCGTGACAGTGCTCGCGCACGCGCGGCCAGTCATACTCCTTTTGGTAAGTAATCGCCGCCGGGACCGCCAGAAAAGCAGCCAGGTCGCGCGTGCCGGTCCATTCCTGTTCATCTACAAAGCGCGAGGCGGTGGGAAAATCACTTTCCCAGCCCCAACTGACCACCAGCGGCTCAATCCGGGGTTGCATCTCGGGGCGGGCATACAGAAAAGCCGCCCCCTTTGGTGCGCATAGCCATTTATGCAGATTGCCGCTGTAGATATCTGCGCCCAAATCTTCCAGGTCGAGGTCAATCTGCCCGGGCGCGTGCGCGCCGTCGATCACAGTCAGGATACCGTGCTCTCGCGCCCGGCGGCAGATCTCTTTCACCGGAAAAGTAATCGCGGTGGGTGAGGTGATGTGGCTGAGAAAGATCACCCGCGTAGACGGCGTCACCGCGCTCCATACAGATTCGATGAATTCTTCTTCCCCTGCGATCGGCGCTGGCAGGATGTGATTGATATAATGGAAGCCGCGCTTTTTGGAAAGGAAGCGCCAGGTGCGGTCGAGCGCGCCGTACTCGTGATCGCTGGCGAGAACTTCGTCGCCCGGGCCAAGCTCCAGACTGCGGGCGACAATGTTCAACCCGGTAGTGGCATTGGTGACGTACACCAGATTGTCCGCGGCGGTGCCCAGGTATTCGCCCAGGGCAGCCCGCGATTCGCCCATTAAAGCCGCCGCTCGCCGCCCCAGAAACTCGACCGGCTGGCGCTCTAATTCTTGCTGCCACTGTTGGTAACATTCAAAAACTGGCCGGGGCGTAGCCCCAAACGAGCCATGATTTAGAAATGTAATGCCCGGATCGAGCATAAAATCGCCGCGTGGTGGTAAGATCATATGGTTTTCCTCACGGAAAATTATACAACCAGATATCCTCACTCATGCTTTGGTAGTCTTCTATGCAGCCATTTTTTCGCCGCCTGTCTCGCAGAATTGTCACCAACCCGCCCGTGCCGGAGCCGCACCGCACCAATTTCCGCAACCTGTATTGGGATGTGGCCTGGTACGGCGTGCTCAACGGCAGCACGATTTCCTTTCTGACCATTTATGCCACCCGTCAGGGGGCCAGCGAAATGCAGTTGGGGTTGATCAACGCCATCCCGGCGGTGATCAATTTGCTGTTTGCCATTCCTGTAGCGGCCTGGCTGAGCCGCCGCTCGATGCGGCGCGGGGTATTTCTTTCCGCGGTGGCGTACCGCTTTTTCTACCTGCTGCTAATCCCGCTGCCAGCCCTGCTGCTACCCGCGGCCGAAGTGTGGATTGTCATCGGTATCACTCTATTGATGGCTGTTCCCGGAACTGCGCTGCAGGTTGGGTTTAACAGCCTGTTCGCTGAAGCGGTGCCCATCGAATGGCGCGGGCACGTTACCGGCATCCGCAATGCGCTGCTGGCTTTTTCGACCACGGTATCTACGCTTCTGTGCGGGTACATGCTGGCGAAAATACAATTTCCCTTTGGTTATCATGTGGTGTTTGCGCTCGGTTTTTTGGGCGGGTTGATGAGCACGATTTATCTGGCCAGGGTAAGACCGGTCAACAACTACCCCGGGCAGATGAACACGCCGGGCGCGATCGCTGTAAAACAATCAGCGCTGCGCGGTTGGGTGCAGCGTAACTTTCCGGTGCACGTGCTGCGCGGCTCGTACGGCGTAGTGATGCTGCTGTTCTTTTTGTTTCACTATGGGCAGTACGTGGCTATCCCGGTTTTCCCAATCTTCTCGGTGAATGAACTGCGGCTGAATGATCAGGTCATCAGCATTGGTACCGGTTTGTTCAATGTCGCCACGTTCTTTGGCTCGCTGCAATTGGCGAAAGTAGTCCGCCGTTTGGGCAACAAGCGCGTGATGGTGATCGGCGCATCGATGCTGGGCATCTACCCGTTTTTATTTGCGCTGGCGCACGGCATCGGTCTGTTCCTGCTGGCATCGCTGGTCGGCGGCCTGACCTGGGCGCTGGTGGGCGGGGCTATGTTCAACTTTTTGTTGGAAAAAGTGCCTGATGAGAACCGCGCCCCGTACCTGGCCGTCTACACCCTGGTGCTGAATGCCGCGGTGCTGATCGGTTCCTTTAGCGGGCCGGCGCTGGCGCAATGGGTGGGCCTGCGCCCGGCCATGATCGCCTTTGCCCTGGTGCGTTGGGGCGCGGCGGTAGCGTTCTGGCGTTGGGGCGGAGAAAAAGAGTAATCTTTCCCCAGGCCCGGATGTTCCATGATACACTTATGAGGCTGCCGGAAAATACCCCGGCGCTTCCAATGAATCCAACCAGCCCTCGCCTGTGAGAATTTGGCCCGCATGAGCGTAAAAGTCGTTGCTACCAACCGCAAAGCCCATTTTGAATACTTCCTGCTCGAGCATTTTGAAGCGGGTATTGCCTTGCAGGGCAGCGAGGTGAAATCCATCCGCGCCGGGCAGGTTAGCCTGGCCGAGGCGTTTATCAAGATTGAGAATAACCACGAAGCCTGGTTGATGAACGCGCATATCGCGCCGTATGAATCGGCCAGCATCTTTAACCATGACCCCAAGCGCCCGCGCCGGCTGCTGCTCAATCGCCGCGAAATCCGCCAGTTGTGGGATGCCGTGCGCATGAAGGGCGTCACCGTCGTCCCCGTTCAGATGTATTTCAAAGATGGGCGCGCCAAGCTGGATATCGCCATTGCCAAGGGGAAGAAGCTGTATGACAAACGCCAGGACATTGCCAAACGTGATCAAGATCGCGAAGCCGCGCGCTCGCGCGGCGAGAAGTGAGGCACGCCATGCTGAATGAGTGGGTAGCGCTCGTCGTAACCTCCGCTGCAGCCTTGCTGTGGCTGCGCATCAATGATACCCTGGCGCACCGTGGGATGATTAGCGGGCCGTTGAGCCGCAAGTTGATCCATATGGGAACCGGGCCGATCTTTGTCCTGTGCTGGCTGCTGTTCCCCGATACGCCCGAAGCGCGGTATCTGGCGGCATTTATTCCGTTTATGATCACCCTGCAATTTATCCTGATCGGGTTTGGCATGATCAAGGATAAAGCTTCGGTAGATGCCATGTCTCGCAACGGCGACCCGCGCGAGATTTTACGTGGCCCGGTGTATTACGGAATCGTTTTTGTGGCAATGACCCTGATTTATTGGAAAGATTCACCAATTGGCATGGTGGCGTTAATGCTGCTGTGCGGCGGCGACGGCCTGGCGGATGTGATTGGCAAGCGAATTCCCAGCAGCAAGATTCCCTGGTCGCCGCGCAAAACCTGGGCCGGCACGCTGTCGATGTTTGTGGGCGGCTGGGTGTTTGCCATTGGCATCCTCGCCGTCTTTTTGGCGGCAGGCGTTTTCCCGGGTTCGATCAGCGCGTATCTTGCGCCGGTCACCCTGATTGCTCTGGCGGCGACCGCGGTTGAATCAATGCCGTACAGCGATATTGACAATCTCACCGTCCCGGCTGTTGCCGTTTTGCTGGGCCATCTTTTGTTACCAAAGGGATAAAGCCGCATGGTATCCATACAGGGCAGGTTTCTGACGATTGATAATTTGGTGGATGTTGCCAGAAATCAAGTTCCGGCAGCGCTGTCACCTGAAGGTCTGGAGGCTGTCCAGGCATCGCGCAAGACGCTTGAACTACTGCTGGAAACCCAGCGCCCGGTGTATGGCATCAACACCGGCTTTGGCATTTTTGCCGAGAAACGTATTCCCCCGGCTGATTCAGCGCGATTGAGCCGCAACCTGATCCTCAGCCACGCGGTGGGCAGCGGCGATCCGCTGGACCCGGAAGTAGTTCGCGCGGCCATGCTGGTACGGGCAAATACACTCGCCAAAGGCTTCTCCGGCGTGCGCCCTGAAGTGATCCAAACCCTGCTGGATATGCTCAACCGCCAGGTGACACCGGTAGTTCCTTCGCAAGGTTCGCTGGGCTCTTCCGGCGATCTGTGCCCGCTTTCGCACCTGGCGCTGGTTTTTACCACCGATGAAAACGACCGGGCAGAAGAATCCGGCCTGGCAGTGTTTGGCGGTGAGCAATTGGATGGAAAAACGGCAATGCACCGCGCCGGGCTGGAGCGCCTTTGCCTGGGTCCGAAAGAGGGACTGGCGATTAACAACGGCGCGACCTTTTCCGCGGCGATTGGCGCGCTGGCAGCTTTCGATGCCCGCTACCTGCTCGATCTGGCAGACGTGGCCCTGGCCATGTCACTGGAAGCGCTGCTCGGCTGCGCGGCTGCATTCGACTCACGCCTGCACCAGGCGCGCGGCCACGCCGGACAAATTCGATCGGCGGAGCGCGTACTGGCGCTGCTGCAGGGCAGCAGCCTGATGGACGCGGCCTGCCGCATTCAGGATGCCTATTCGCTGCGCTGCGCCCCACAGGTTCAAGGCGCAGCACGCGATACGCTGGAGTTTGTCTGGCGCACGCTGGAGATCGAAATCAACGCCGCGACGGACAACCCGCTGCTGTTTGACCCGGCCGAGGCGATTTCGGGCGGCAATTTCCACGGCGAGCCGGTGGGGATGGCGCTGGACTACCTGGCGATCGCTATGGCGGAAGTGGCCGCCATCTCTGAACGACGAGTGTACCGCTTGACCGACGGTAAGATCAATGGCGGTTTGCCGCCGATGCTGGTCGATTCCGCGGAAGCAGCCGGGCTGAATTCTGGGTTGATGATCCCGCAGTATACGGCCGCCTCGCTGGTGCTCGAAAATCAGACCCTGGCCTCGCCAGATTCAGTGCTATCGCTGCCTACCTCTGGCGGGCAAGAAGATCACAACGCGAACGCGATGAATGCCGCCAAACATGCCCGCAGCGTGCTGGCCAACACCGCGCAGGTGCTGGCGATCGAATTGTACACCGCCGCCCGCGCGCTGGACTTGCGCTTGCGCTCCATGCCAGGGGCAAAGCTGGGCAACGGCACTGCCGCGGCCTTTGATGCGATCCGCGCGGCAGTTCCTTACCAGCCGGGAGATGCCTGGTGGGGGCCAGAGATCGACCGGGTCCGCGCGCTGGTTGATGCGAAGTCAATCCCGGTTGGCTAAAGCAGAACCGTTTCGGAATTCGGCCCGGCGTACGGTATAATATCGTATCGCTGTACAAAGCATTGGTTTTGTTGGGCATTACTGGACTGGTATGGATCAGGGTTTGGATACATGACGAAGGTTACACGACGCGATTTTCTTAAACTGAGCGCTCTGGGGCTGGCCAGCCTGGCGTTTAAGCCCTGGGAAAGCTGGGGCGAACTGCTGCAAGACTGGCCGCAAGGTCAGCTTTTGGGCCGCAACTGCACGGGCGGGATCATTAATATTCGCTCGCGCCCGCTGGCAGATGCTCCGATTGTCGAATCAATCTATGAAGACACGGTCCTCCCCTGGCTGCGGGAGCTGGTGGGGCAAGACCCGGGCAGCACGCTCCAACGCCGCTGGGTTGAAACGCCCAAAGGCTTCGTCTTTGCGCCGACGTTCCAACCGGTGCGCTACCAGCCTAATACGCCGGTCGAAAGCCTGCCGACCAACTCGGATGGAACCGGGATGTGGTGCGAGGTCAGCGTGCCGTATGTGGATATTTTCCTGGTGCAGCAAAAACCGGCCGCGCCCTGGCTGCAGAACGTGCCGCGGCCGCGCCTGTACTACAGCCAGATCATGTGGGTAGACGACATCACCACCAATTCCAGCGGTCAAATCCTCTACCGCGTGGGCGAAAAATACGGCTCGTATGGGGATATGTTCTGGGCGGACGCCACTGCCTTCCGCCCGTTGACCGCGGAAGAGCTGGCGCCGATCAACCCGCATGCCCAGGACAAAAAGGTTCTGGTCAATCTGCGCAATCAGACGCTTTCGTGCTTTGAAGGCCAGCAGGAAGTGTACTTTTGCAAGATTTCCTCGGGCGGGCTGTACGATAAGGATGGCAACCCGTCAGAAAGCTGGTCGACTCCGGTCGGGCCGCACCCGATCTGGCGCAAGCTCATTTCGGTTCATATGGCCGGCGGCGGCACCGGGAATGGCTGGGATACCCCCGGCATTGGCTGGACCTCACTTTTCGCGGGTGAGGGCGTGGCGATCCACTCCACTTTCTGGCATAACAACTTTGGCGTGCCGCGCTCGCATGGCTGCGTCAATGCCAGCCCTGAGGATGCCAAATGGATCTTCCGCTGGACTTCTCCGGAAGTCAAATACGATCCCGGTGATCTTACCGTTCAGTGGCCCGGGGGTACTATCGTCGATGTTGTCGCATAGTCAAAAGAGGCGCGCATGAATGTCACCATTGGTCTGGCTTTTCTGGCGGGGCTGGCATCTTTTCTCTCGCCATGCGTTTTCTCTCTGGTACCCGCGTACATTGGGTATTTGAGCGGGCGGGCCGTGGCCGGCGCGGAAGCGCTTTCGACGAACCGCTGGCAGACGTTTACGCATGGGCTGGCATTCGTGCTGGGGTTCAGCGTGGTATTTGTGGCGCTGGGTGTGGCGGTTTCTTTCATCGGCGGCTTTCTGTACGATTTGCGCGACGCACTCGCCAAGATTGGCGGCGTGGTTGTGGTGCTTTTTGGCCTGCACATGACCGGTGTCCTGCGCATCCCCTTCCTCGATTATGATCTGCGCCCGGAAACGCGCATGGATGCGAACCGCAGCTATTTCTCCTCTGCGCTGTTGGGCGTCTTCTTTTCGGCTGGATGGTCGCCGTGCGTGGGGCCGGTGCTGGGCGCGATCCTGACGATGGCGCTGCAGGGCGGCTCGGTCAGCGACGGTGTGCGGCTGCTTTCGGCTTATTCCGCCGGGTTGGCAATTCCTTTCTTGCTGGCTGCGCTGGGTATTGGCTGGGTGACCAACCTGATCCGCCGCAACCGCAAGATCATGCGCTATGTCGAGATCGTGATGGGCGTGATCCTGATCATCGTCGGCGTGATGCTTTTCTTTGGCATATTCAACCTGCTGTCGCGGTTTGGCCTGTTTGTCGATTTTGGCCTGTAGAGGAGCTGCATGACGCGCCGGGAAATTTTCTTGCTGGCAGCCGGACTGGCCCTGGGCACATTGATCGGGCTGGCCTATATTTTTACCAGTGACCGCGTTGCGCAGCGCAAGGCCAGCACCGAAGCGCGCCAGGTTGGCGTTGGATACCCCGCGCCGGATTTCACCCTCGAGGGGCTGGACGGCAAACCGGCGACCCTCGCAGATTTCCGCGGTAAGGCGTTGGTGCTCAACTTTTGGGCCACCTGGTGCACGCCGTGCAAGGCAGAAATGCCGATGTTGAACGAGTATGCTGGCCGCTATGCAGATGAACTGGTAGTGGTCGGATTGAATTACGGCGAAAGCAAAGAATTTGCGCAGGGTTTTGTGACCGAGAACGGTATTACCTTTCCGATCTTACTGGACCCGAGCAGCAGCACCGGCGCGGATTATATGATCCGCGGTTTTCCGACCACCTATTTTATCGATTCAGAAGGCGTCTTGCGATCCTTGCACATCGGCCAGTTGAGCCAGGCATTGCTTGACGAATATTTGCAGACCATCGGAGTTGCGCCTTGATCACTGTCACCGTATTCTTGCGCAAGAACTGCCCGGATTGCGACCAGGTATTGAGCGACCTGGAAGCGCTAAATACGCTTACCCCGCACCGCGTAGTTGAGATTGACGTGGACAATGACCCGGTGCTGCATGCCGCCTATCAGAAATTGGCCGTACCAGTAGTGCAGGTAGGGCCATATTCGCTGCGCCCGCCATTCACCCGGCAGGATTTGCAGGTGGCATTGACTGCCGCCAGCCAGCGCAGCCAGCAGTTGCAAACCACCGGCGATGAAGGCTACCGTGAGCGTATGCTGCGCGGGCAGATCATCACCCGCGCGGATCGGTTTTCGTACTGGCTGAGCCAGCATTACATGGTGCTGTTCAATCTGGCAGTACTGCTGTACGTGGGGCTGCCTTTTTTGGCTCCAATCTTCGAGCGCGCCGGAGCGCCGGGGGCGGCCAACGTGGTGTACACGATGTACAAACCTCTGTGTCACCAGTTGGCGTACCGCTCATTCTTTCTTTTTGGCGAGCAGGCATACTATCCGCGCGCGCTGGCGGGTATTGAAGGCGTAAAGACCTACGGCGAGGTAAGCGGCCTGCCGGAAGATACAACCGATCAGGCTACGCTGGCAGCGCGCGCTTACCACGGCGACGAGCATGTGGGCTATAAGATCGCCCTGTGCGAGCGCGATATTGCCCTGTGGGGATCGATCTTCCTGTTTGGCATGATTTTCTCGCTCACCGGCAAGCGCTTGCCTTCCATTCCCTGGTACATCTGGATTCTGTTCGGCCTGCTGCCGATTGGCCTGGACGGTGGATCGCAGTTGCTGGGATTATTTCCCTTCCTGCCCGCTGCCTGGGTACGCGAAAGCACACCGCTGCTGCGCGTCATCACCGGGGCGCTGTTTGGAACGCTGACCGCCTGGTATCTCTACCCGCTGGTGGAAGAGAACATGCGCGATATGCGCGCGGTGCTGGCGCGTAAGTTCGCAGCGTCATCTAAAGAAGGCGAGTAGCAGCGATGCCCTTTGTTCAATCTGGCGATCTGCGCTATTTTGCCTTTGACCTGCTCGCGGGGGCTGGGGTCAAACAGGCTGTCTTTACCCGGCACGGAGGGGTCAGCCCGGCGGAATTTACCTCGCTGAATGTGGGTGGGCTCAACGGCGATGAACGCAGGAATGTGATCGAAAACCGGCGGCGCATGTTTGCTGCGTTTGGCCGCCCGGTAGAGAGCCTGTTTGATGTCTGGCAGGTGCACAGCGCAGATGCGGTGGCAACGGATCACCCGCGCCCGCTGGACGAGCCGCACCGCAAAGCGGACATCATTCTGACCGACCGTCCGGAAATCACCCTGTTTATGCGCTTTGGCGACTGCGTGCCGCTGCTGTTGGTAGATCCGGCGCGCAAGGTGATCTGCCTGGCGCATGCCGGCTGGCAGGGGACGGTGAAGAAGGTGGCGCAGGTGGCCGTGGAGGCAATGCGCGACCGGTACGGCAGCCGCCCGGCGGATATCCTGGCCGGGATCGGCCCATCGGTAGGCGCACACCATTACCAGGTGGGCGAAAATGTAATTCTGGCGGCGCAGTATGCCTTTGGAACGGATGTAAAAAACCTGCTGCCGCAATATAATGATCATATCCATTTTGATTTATGGGAAGCCAACCGGTTGACATTGGAACAGGCTGGCGTTCGTCAGGTGGAAATATCCGGCGTGTGCACCGTGTGCGCGGCGCAGGATTGGTTCTCGCACCGCGCTGAGCATGGCAAAACGGGTCGTTTTGGCGCATTGCTGGCGCTGGATGACAGAGGGACAGCATGAATCCAATCGAAAGCGCAGTGATCGAGGCGAACCTTGAGCGCGTGCACCGCGAGATCGAACGCGCGGCGCAAGTATCTGGCCGCGCGGCCAGCGATGTGCGCCTGCTGGTAGTGACCAAAGCCCAGCCGCTGCAAAAAATCCTCGACGCGTATGCCGCCGGCGCGCGCCTGTTTGGCGAAAATTATCCGGAAGAGACCGAATCCAAAATCGAGGCTACGCGCCACCTGCCTGGGATCGAATGGCACATGATTGGTCACCTGCAAAGCCGCAAGGCGCGGATTGTCGCGCAGCATTTCACCATGCTGCACTCGCTCGACAGCCTGAGGCTGGCGCAGAAACTTGACCGTCAGTTGGCCGAGGTTGGGCGCAGCCTGCCGGTGCTGCTGGAGGTCAATATCAGCGGCGAAGACACGAAGGGCGGTTTCCCGGCCTGGGATACCGAGCAGTGGCTGGCGCAAATGCCGGAGATTGCCAGCATCCTGGAACTGCCGCACCTGTCTGTGCGCGGACTGATGACAATGCCGCCGTACCTGGAAGAAAGCGAGAAAGTCCGGCCGTATTTCCAGCGCATGCGCGGGCTGCGCGAAGCATTGCGCCGGCAGTTTCCGCGCGCGGCCTGGGATGAACTATCGATGGGAACCAGCGTCGATTACCAGGTGGCAATTGAAGAAGGCGCCACCTATGTGCGCATTGGAACCGCCATTGTTGGGCCGCGCCCGCCCAGGCAGCCGGCAGGTTGAACCGAGATGTGAGGAGCGAGACGCTACATGGATATTCGTTCAATTTTGATTTCTGTTATTTATTGGGCCGGGCAGATTCTGTTCTATCTGGTCATCGCCGAGGTCATCCTCAGCTATTTTATGTCGCCGTTTCATCCGGTGCGCCAGTTCATCAACCGCATCGTCGGCCCGCTGCTCACCCCGATTCGCCGCGTGCTGCCGACTTTCGGCGGGCTGGATTTCAGCCCGTTCTTGCTGATGATCATTGTTCAGCTTGTGCAAAACATCCTCATCCGTTTGATCCGTTCACTGTAGGGGGGAATACCTATGAAGGAAACTTCGAAGCACCATTTGCATAACGGCAGCGCTGGCGCGGCCATCGCCGTGCGCCTGGAAACCCACGCCAGCCGCGATGAGATCGCGGAAGTTTTGAGCGATGGAACGCTGCGCGTGTGCTTGAAGACCGCGGCCAGCGGCGATAAGGCCAACGCGCCGCTGCTCGATTACCTGGCCAAAGCCCTGGGTGTACCCGCCGGGCGGATGGAAATTGTGGCGGGCAGCCGCACGGGGGATAGGCTGGTGGCTATCCTCGATATCGATTCTGCGGAACTGCAGGAACGCATCCTCAAACTGGCGGGAAAGTAACTCTGGCGGCCAGATCAGGCCAGGTACGAGAATACTCCCAGCCGTTCGACCGTCTGCCCGCTTGCGGCTTTGTTCCACAGGGTGTAGAAAGCCGCCTCCCGCAGCACCGGGTCGGCATTGCCCAGCAAGTCGTGGACGGCGGCAAGAACGCGCTCGTCGGGCACGCTGCGCGTGTAGGCGAGGGCGGCCAGCTTTTCTTCTTGCGTGCCATTTTGCAGCGCGTTGATCAGTAAATCCAGCGGGAAAGAGTTCGCGGGGATACCCGTACCCTGCTTGCTGGCGTAGGTGATCAGCCAGGGGGCGTTGGCGGCGGGCGGCAGCGGCGCAGGCAAGAAGGGATTCGACTGCTGCCGGGTTTCTACCGCCTGCGCGGCGGCGCTGCGCACCACCCACTGCCCGTCTTCCACGGCGGTTTTCTCCAACAGTTTCACTGCCCAATCGTGGCGAATGTGCGCCATGCCCAGCACGGCAGCCCGGCGTACGAGCAGGCTTTCGCTTTCCAATGCCGATTTCAGCAGATCATGGCCGCGGCCGGGCTGGTTGGCCATCACCTCGGCGGCGGCTTGCTGCAAGCCTTCATCTCCCTGGGTCAGCGCCGCGGCAAGCGCGTCTTGCGCGGCCGGCAGATTGAAGACTGCCAACCCCAGGCAGGCGGTGAAGCGCACATCCGGCGCGGAATCGCCCAGCAACGCCATCAGATCATTGATCAACTTACCGGATTGCAGAGCGCCACAGCCCAGCGCCGCAAGCTGCCGCGCCGCGGGAGATTTCGAGGCCAGCATTTGCTTGATCAGCAGCGCAACCGATTCATCATTGGCGGTGATGAAGGCCCCCATGAGGCGCGCGCGCAGGCCAAAGATCAGGTCATCTTGCTGTATCAGGGTAAACAGACGCCGCATCACGCCTGCGCGCCAGGTGGCGTTGGCCGGGGCATCTTTCAACCAGCGGGAAACGGCCAGCAGCCCAGAGTAGAGCGGCGCGCCGTCTCCGGCCAACACTGCCTGGGCCACTGCCTGGCCCGCGGATCCGCTGGCGGCAAACCGGCCGGTCTCCAATGCCAGCGACCAGAAAGGCCGCGCCGCGAGCAGCGGAGCATCCTCGGCCGTGATGCACCTCCCGGCCAGGTACGCGGCGATCACCGGATGGGTGAAGCGCGCAAGGTCGCCCGGGTGGGTGGAAAGCAGGCCCGCATCGAGCAGCGCATTCAGAATTTGCCCGCTGCGCGAAAGCGCCGGAGCCTTGCGTTTACCGCGTCCCCTGGGTTCCGCATCCACGGGTTGCAGGGGTTCTGCCGCGGGCTGCAGGTTGGAAATCGCCTGTTCCAGTTCGCGGTAGGGCAGAGCTGCCTTGCCGCGCGCGATGAACACCGCGCCCAGGTGCGCGGCGCTGTCTTCGGGTACCTCACCTCGGGTTAGGCGGCGGAAGTATGCGTCCAGCGCATCCACAAAGCCCGTGCCGCGCACATCTCCCGCGAACAGCGCCCAGGCTTGCAGCGTTGCTTCCAGCGGCGAGAAATATCCGGTTTCCGCGATCAGCCAGTTCTGTAACACGCGCCGGTCGACTGGCTCTTTGCCGGTTTGCGCGGCCAGCGGCTGCTCCGCCGAGCGACCCCAGGTCGCGGCCCAGTTATCTACGAACTGCGCTCTCTCGGCAACGCTCCAACTGGCGACAGACAGCGGCAGAAAACCGGCGCTGCCCAATCCATCAAAATGCTCCGGGGCTGCGGTGGTGATGCAGCTAAGCCGGGGATACTGCGCGTTGACCGCCGAAAGCCATTCGGTAATTGCAAATACATCCTGCGGATGGATCTCGTCCAGTCCATCCAGCAGCAGCAGCAAGCGGCCTTCGGCAGCCTGCGCGTGCAGGAATTTGGGGATCTGTGGCTGCACCAGCACGGAGTTTTGAGCGCTGACGGCTTTTTCGAGCGGCAGCAGCGGGTTGGCTTTCCAATCGAGCGTATCCAGAGCCAGGTCGAGGGCATGCGCCAGGATAGGGGTCTTTTCTTGCAAGCCACCGGGCAGGTCTGCTCGCCGGGCAATTTGCGCCGCGAGGTGCGCCAGCACCACGGTCTTTCCACTGCCCGGCTGTCCTATCACCGCGATCTGCGCGCCATTCTGCAGCGCTTCGGCGGCGCGCAAGCGTTCTACCGGGTAGTTCGCGCTGAGTTCGGGCCAATCCGGCAGATAGGGGATTACCTGGTTGGCGATGGTGTTGGGCGTAGCCTGACCGGGCGTCACCCAGGCGGGTGGGGGCGCCAGCAGCAACGGCTCGACGACGATTTCATCCAGCGGAAAGAGCGGCGCAGCGAGGTGCATGGCCTGCGCGCGGCGCAACACCTCGCGGC
>DATCUC010000346.1:0-7276 GCA_036567625.1 Anaerolineaceae bacterium
CCTGACCGGCGACCCGGGCGTCTTTGTGCGTTCGATGTCCACGCGCGGCGCATTGGGCGGCCTGGCGCGGACGACCGCCGCCATGGTGCAGGTGCTGGATGCCGCCGGGTTTGACATTATCCTTATTGAAACAGTCGGCGCAGGGCAGTCCGAAGTGGATATTGCCCGGTTGGCGCATACCACGCTGGTGGTGGAAGCGCCCGGCCTGGGAGATGATATTCAGGCGATTAAGGCCGGGATTTTGGAGATCGCGGATATTCTGGTGATTAATAAGGCCGACCGCCCCGGCGTGGAAAACACGGAACGCGCCCTGCGCACCATGCTGGAACTGGCCGACCCCACCCGGCGACGCGCGCCACTGAGCTGGGACCGCCCGCCGGCCGGCCCATGCCGCGCCGAGGGAGAAGCCACCTGGCAGGTGCCGGTGCATCTCACCATTGCCACGCAGGGCAAAGGCGCCGCCGAATTGAGCGAAACCATCCGCCGCCACGCGGATTATCTGCGCGCATCGGGCCTGTGGCACGAGCGCGACTGTCACCGGCTGCGCGCCGAGTTGAACGCTGTGCTGCAAGCCAGCCTGGTGCAGCGCTGGCGCAACCAGGTGACCGATGACACCTATGAACGTGTACTGGACCAACTGGTGGAGCGCAGGCTTTCTCCCACCCAGGCGGTGCAGTTGCTGGTAGACCCGCGAGATTGAACGCCCCAGCGGGAAAGAACGATATGCCTCGGAGAGAAAGAGAGAGAAAGAAAGATGGAACGCGTATTCATTAAAGATCTTCGCAAGCACATTGGGGAAACCGTCAAAGTTCAGGGTTGGCTGCAAACCCTGCGCGACCAGAAGAAAATGCAGTTCCTGGTGGTGCGCGATCTGACCGGCATGCTGCAGGTGGTGGTCGAAAAGGCCGCCAACCCGGAACTTTCGGCGACGATTTCGGGCCTGACGCAGGAGTCTGACATCACCCTCACCGGTCTGGTGATCGACAACCCGATCGTCAAACTGGGCGGGTTGGAAATGCAGTTGAGCGAGCTCACCATCGAAAGCCTGGCGGCTTCGCCCCTGCCTTTCGACCCCTCGGCCGAAACCCTGCCGCTGATCGATTTCCGCATGGACTGGCGCTTCCTCGACCTGCGCCGCCCGGTCAACGCGCTGCTTTTCCAGGTGCAAACCACGCTGGAACAGGCCTGGCGCGAATACTGGCTGCAGAACAACTTTATCGAAATCCACTCGCCCAAGTTGATGGGCAGCCCCAGCGAGAGCGGCGCAGAGCTGTTTGAAGTCATCTACTTCGAGCGCAAAGCCTACCTGGCGCAGTCGCCGCAGTTCTACAAGCAGATGGGCATGGCCGCCGGGTTTGACCGCGTATTCGAGATTGGCCCCGTGTTCCGCGCTGACCCGTCTTTCACCTCGCGCCATATGACCGAATTCACCGGCATCGACATGGAAATGTCGTGGATTGGCTCGCACGAAGACGTGATGGCCTTCCAGGAGCGCTGGCTGCAGTACGCATGGCAGGCGGTCAAAGACCGCCACGGCGAAGCCATCCAGCAGTTGTTTGGCAAAGAGATCGTCGTGCCCAGCGTGCCCTTCCCGCGCATCACCATGAAGCAGGCGCTGGAAATTCTCAAGGCCGAGAATTACAGCCTGCCCGCCGAAAAGAAGGGTGACATCGACCCCGGCGGCGAGCGCACCCTGGCCGATTACATCAAACGCACCTATGACCACGAGTTCTTCTTCCTGACCGACTGGCCGATCACCGTGCGCCCGTTCTACCATATGCGCTATGAAGACCAGCCGCAGATCACTAAGAGCTTCGACCTGATCGCCGGCGGGCTGGAAATTGCCACCGGGGCGCAGCGCGAGCACCGCTACGATGTGCTGGCGCGC
The DNA here is from genome assembly GCA_036567625.1 of Anaerolineaceae bacterium. Taxonomy (GTDB): domain Bacteria; phylum Chloroflexota; class Anaerolineae; order Anaerolineales; family Anaerolineaceae; genus CALDSL01. Next base: position 1,889 of record DATCUC010000346.1, read on the forward strand.
CAGGCGCAGGAAAAGGGCCTGGGCCTCGAGTCAATTCAGTTCTATCTCGATTTCTTCAAGTACGGCTGCCCGCCGCACGGCGGCTTTGGCCTGGGCCTGTCGCGCACGCTGGTGGTGCTGTTGGGCCTCAATAACATCCGCGAGGCAGTCTACCTGTTCCGCGGCCCCAACCGCCTGGCGCCGTAAAAGGATAATCGAATGCTGATCGGTTCTCGCATCCGCCTGCGTGCTATTGAACGGAGTGAAATACCAATGCTGACCGGGTGGTTCAACGACCCGGAAATCCGGCAGTATATCCCACTCTATTGGACGATGTCGCAGGCGGATGAAGAGCGCTGGTTCGACCAGATGCTGCAGCGGCCGCCGGAACTGCACCCGATGATGATCGACGCGCTGACCCCCGAAGGCTGGCAGCCGATTGGCGACTGCGGTTTCAACGAGGTTTCGTGGGTCAACCGCAGCGGCGAAATTGGCATCGTCATCGGCGACCGGCGCTATTGGGGCAAAGGCTACGGCAGCGATGCGGTGCGCATGCTGCTGCGGTACGGTTTTACGGCTCTCAATCTCAACCGTATCGAACTCGAAGTATATCAAAACAACCCGCGAGCCATTCGCTCCTATGAGAAAGTGGGTTTTGTCCACGAAGGGCGGAAACGGCAGGCCATGTTCAAGAGCAACGTCTATCAAGATGTGCTCATCATGGCCGTGCTGCGTTCCGAATGGGAAGATACCCGAATCTAATCCCAGGAGATCTTATGCCACTTGCAACTCACTCGCGTCTTGACCGCATGAAATATGGAGACATCAAGCTGTACGCCGGCACAGCGTGCCCCGAGCTGGCCAGCAAGATTGCCCAATATCTGGGCATCCGCCTGTGCGAACGCGACGTGGTCACCTTCCCGAACGACAACCTGTTCATCAAGCTGCACAGCAGCGTTCGCGGGCAAGATTGCTATATCGTGCAGACCACCTCTGCCCCGGTGCACCGCAACTTGATGGAACTGCTGATCATGATTCAGACCCTGCGCCTGGATTCCGCCGCGCGCATCACCGCGGTAGTGCCTTACCTGTGCTATGCGCGCTCGGACAAGAAAGACCAGCCGCGCGTACCGATCACCGCGCGCCTGGTGGCAGATATGATCGAAGTCGCCGGCGCGGATCGCTACATCACCCTCGACCTGCACGCCGGGCAAATTCAGGGCTTTTTCTCCATCCCGGGCGATGTGCTCAGCGCATTTCATACGCTGGCGGAATATCTCAAGACGCTCAAGCCGAATATGTATTCACCGGTGGTGGTGACCGCCGACCTGGGCTTTGCCAAGAAAGCCCGCAATTACGCCGCCACGCTCAACCTGCCGATGGCCTTCATTGAAAAGCGCCGCCTGGGCAATGATGCCCGCGCCGAAGCGCTGACCGTCATCGGCGACGTGACTGACCGCGATGTGATCATCGTGGATGACGAGGTTGACACCGGCGGCTCGATGGTGCAGGCGGTCAGCCTGGTGAAAGAATACGGCGCGCGAGATGTGTATATGACCTTCGTGCACCCGGTATTCTCGGCCACGGCCGCGCAGCGCCTTTCGGCGCTGCCGGTGAAAGAATTCATTACCACCGATACCATCCCCGTGCCCGCCGAAAAACGCGCCCTGTTTGGCGACAAGCTCAAGATCCTGTCCGTTTCGTCGCTGGTGGCGGAAGTGATCTTGCGCGCCAACGAGGGCCGCAGCGTGGGCGAGATGTTCAACGAGTAACGCCGCGTCACTGCCGCCGGATGATGCCTTATGCCTGAACTGCCGGAAGTAGAAACAATCGCCAGATCGCTGCGCGAAGGGGGGCGCGGTGGTGCAGCGCTGCCCGGGCGCATCATTTCCGGGATGGAGTTAGGGTGGGAGCGCACCCTGGCCGAGCCACGCGCCGAAGAATTTGCCCTGCGCGTGGTGGGTCAGCAGGTACAGGATGTTTCGCGGCGCGCCAAGTTTCTCATCCTGCGGCTCAGCCAAGACAGCCTGCTGGTGCACCTGCGCATGAGCGGCGATATGCGCGTGGAGCCGGGCGTGGACGCCGACGGCGTTCCACTGCCACCCGGTCCGTATGACCGGCTGCTGCTTTATTTTGAAGACGGCCAGCGGCTGGCATTCAGTGATGCGCGCAAGTTTGGGCGCGTGTGGCTGGTTTCTGACCCGGAGCTGATCACCGGCGGGATGGGGCCGGAGCCGTTCGACCCGGCCCTGACGCCGGAAGCCTTGTATGAAATGCTGCACAGCCGCAAACGGCTGATCAAGCCGCTGCTGTTGGATCAGGCCTTCCTGGCCGGATTGGGGAATATTTACACGGATGAAGCCTTGCACCTGGCGCGGCTGCATCCTACCCGGCTTTCGCATACCTTAAGCATAGAAGATACGGCGCGGCTGCTCGACGCTATCCGCGCCGTGTTAGCTGAAGGCATTCGCCGCAACGGCGCCAGCATCGATTGGGTTTACCGCGGCGGCGACTTTCAGAATACCTTTCGCGTTTACCAACGCACCGGTTCGCCCTGCCCCACCTGTGGCCACCCTGTGGAACGCATGGTGATCGGACAGCGCGGAACACACTACTGCCCTGTTTGCCAACCCCGAGAGGTGTAAGATGACGAACGTGTCAATGCTGCTGCTGCTGCCTATGGCGCTCGTGCTCATCGTTGGGCTGTTCGCCGGTATCCTGGTCATGATTTTGTGGCAAAGTTCGCGCAAGAAAGACGAGCCGGGAGCGGGCCAGGCCAAAGCCGCCAGCCGCTACGATGCGGTGGCCACCCTGTGGCGCGACCCGGCCAACGGCAAGCTGCTGGTGGAACAGGATGGCCGCGTCCTTTCGGGGATGCTGGCCCTCAATGAAGCCCAGCGCAAAGCGCTGCAAACCGCCGCGCAAGATTTCAACGCCTGGGTGGGGCTGCCGGCCACCGCCGCGCAAACCGGCCCGCAGATTTCCTCGGCGCGCGCCGAACTGCCGCCCAAAGAGCCGCCAAAAACCTTTGACCGCGAGCAGTTCTTTGCCCCACCGGCGGATGCCGCCGTTCCCCTGCCCGAGAAGGCAGGCTCTGCGCCTGCCGCGCCGGCGCCGGCCAACAAGAGCATCGTCATGCAGATCGATGAAGTGCTGCAAGAAATGCTGCCCGCTTCTAAGCTGGCCGGCAGCGCCATCCGCCTCACCGAAGAGCCGCGCGCCGGAGTGATCGTGTGGCTGGGCCTGCAGCGCTTCGAAGGCATTGATGCCGTGCCGGATGAAGCCGTGCAGGCGCTGATCCGCGCGGCAGTCAAAGAATGGGAAAAACGCTCGGCTGCCGGTTCGAATAGTTGACCTGCCTGGTTTAAGGTACAATACCGGTAGGAGTAACGCTATGTCGACGTCGGAAGAACGCCTGAAAATCCTCAAAATGGTGCAGGAAGGGAAACTTTCCGCGGAAGAGGCGATCAAGATCATTGAAGCGCTGGATACCCTTCCCGAGAAAGCCGGGCCCTTGCCCGTGCCGCCGGAACCGCCCGCGCCCCCGCCTGCCACGCGCAGCGCCCCCAAGTACCTGCACGTGCGCGTGACGGACACCAACACTGGCAAAGTGCGCGTCAACGTGCGCCTGCCCCTGACCGTGATCAGCGCCGGGCTAAAAATGGGCGCAAAATTCTCTCCCGAGGTGCAGGGGCTGGATATGGAACAGCTCATGGGGTTCATCAAGTCGGGAGAGACCGGCCAGGTGGTGGATGTGCTGGATGAGGAAGACGGCGAGCACGTAGAAGTTTTCGTGGAGTAAGCCGCAGACTGACCAACAAAAAACACCCCGCGCGGGGTGTTTTTCGTTGAAAAGTGAATACCTATGCGGCCTCGACGCGTTCGATCTCGGGGAAGAACTGGCGCACCGTGCCGGCCACCCAGCCCTGCAAGGTGGTTGGAGAAAGCGGGCAGCCCAGGCAGGCGCCGCCCAGGCGCACCTTCAGCACCTTGCCGTCAAAACTGACCAGCTCCACATTTCCGCCGTGAAAATGGTTGATATACGCGTCAAGCTGTTCGATCAGCGCGCGCATGCGCTCTTCATCAGAAAAATTGGGGGCGGGTTGGTCGCTCATGCTCATCTCCTCTGGCAATTATCGCTTAATCCCCGGCGGATTGCAATTGCACATGCCGCGGCTCAGGATGGACAGGATCTCGGTATGGGTGCTGTTCAGCCGCCGGGCGATGCCGCTCGCCAGCCGCTCCAGGAAGGCCGTACCGGTATCCGGGAAGCGCGAGCAAAAACGCTGCAGCGCCATCCCCGAGACGCAGTACGCCGCGCAATCACAGGCGGCCTGCGCGCTGGACGTGTAAATATCCCGTCCCAACGCCGCTGACCACCCGAACACGCCGCCAGTCTGAATCCGCGCCACCACCAGAACCGGGCCATCGTACGGCTTATAGTTGATCACGACCTCCCCTTCGGTGAGGATATAGAGGTTCGCGGCAGCCTGGCCCTGTTCGAAGATGGTTGTACCCTGGGGATAATGGCAATGAACCAGCAGTGAGTCCAGATCGCGGAGTTGTTCGGCCGTTAAACCCTGAAAGAGATCTAAGTCGGCGTACGCTTCCTGTGACATTGCACCTATGTTAATAGAAGGCCGACTCACAGGAAAGTGGCATACATCCTAAATGACCAGACAATTATCATTCCCGTGTGCTTACAAGCAGAAATTGCCTTGACGCTGCGCGGCGTTTGGATTATTCTCAACTTCAGACTGGAGGATTCTTTGAACTTCGACACAACCAGACGCAACATGCTGCGCGGATTGAGCATGTATGCGGAAAACATTGCAGCCTTCCAGCCCAATGCGCGCATGTATCTCATCAATGCGGTTGTCATGGGCATTGCTTCCGGCATTTTCCGGCTCCTTTTTAATTTTTATGTGTTGAGTATCGGTTTTGATGAAGCTCTGCTGGGCAACCTGGTCACCGCCAGCGCCATGACCTCGCTGATCGTAGCCCTGCCAATGGGCTACCTGGCCGACACGATTGGCCGCAAGACCGCGCTGATCCTGGGCGGAGTGGCGCAGATGACCGCCGTGTTAATGATGGTGCTGTTCCCATCCGTGCCCACCTTCGTCACCATGAACATGCTGATGGGGCTGGCGCAAAGCCTGGCGGGCGTCACCATGGGGCCGTTCCTCATGGAGAACAGCTCGGATAAGGAGCGCACCTACCTGTTCAGCTTTGCCTCCGGTTTGACCATGGCTTCGGGGTTTGTGGGCAACTGGTTGGCCGGGCTGCTGCCGACGTGGATGTCTGGCTGGCTGCAGGTGAGCGCCACCAGAACACCGGCCTACGCGGCCGCCCTAGCGGTGAACGTGGTGCTGGGCGTCACCGGGCTGGTGCCGCTGGTGCTGATGCGCA
>DATCUC010000347.1:0-3458 GCA_036567625.1 Anaerolineaceae bacterium
CAGTTCGCCAACGTCAGGGCTTACGCCTACCATCACCCTCACCCCCGCGCCCACCGAAGTGCCCGAGCACATGCAGGTCGACCCCGATGCCCTGCGCGGAGTGCAGGTGACCCTATGGCATCCCTGGTCCGGTGAAACCGAGCGGCTGTTAGCGCAGATGGTCGGGGAATTCAACACTTCCAACGTGTGGGGTATCACCGCGCTGGTGCGCTCCACCGGCGGCAGCAGCGAACTGTACTGGCAGGTCGGCGCCGCCGCGGCTGAGCAGTCTGCGCCGGATGTGATCGCCGCGCCGCCGGATCTGCTGCGCTATTGGGATACGCGCCAAATGGTGGCCGACCTGGCGGATTATGAAGCCAACCCAGAATGGGGCCTTTCAGAACGCGAACAGGCGGATTTCTACCCCGTTTTTTGGCAGCAAGATCAGGCCGCTGGGCGGCAGTTGGGTATACCCGCCGAGCGCACCACGCGCGTCTTATTCTACAACCGCAGTTGGGCGCGCGACCTGGGCTTTGGCCAGCCCCCGGCCACCCCCCAGGAATTTGAGCAGCAGGCCTGCGCCGCGGCCCGCGCGCTGGCCCAGGATGACACCCGCGAAAATGACGGTCTGGGCGGCTGGATCGTCGACCGCAGCGCGGAGACGGTATTAAGCTGGATGGCGGCCTTTGGGGGCAGCCCGGCCGCGCCCGACGGCGCGCTGCAGTTCAATACCCCGGCCAGCGCCGATGCGCTCACCTACCTGCGCCGCTTATTTGACCAGGGCTGCGCCTGGAACAGCCGCGATCCGCTGCCCTATGATTACTTCGCCACGCGCCGCGCGCTGTTATACTCCGGCAGCCTCGACCAGATCGGTGCGCAAGCCGCGGCGCTGCAGCGCGCCAATAATACCGATGAATGGCTGGCGATCCCGTTCCCGGCCGTGGATAACGAGCCCGCGCTGGTGTTGAGCGGCTCTTCTTACGGCATCCTGCGCAGCACCCCCGAGCGCCAACTGGCCGGCTGGCTGTTGATCCGCCACCTGATGCTGCCGCGCAACCAGGCGAAATTGGTTGAAGCCAACCTCAGCCTACCGGTCAGCGCCTCGGCGCGTGAACTGCTGGGTGGGCTGGCCGCCAAAAATGCGCAGTGGGGCGCAGCCCTGGCGTTGATCCCCGAACACGCCCAGGCTGCCCAGGTTCCGGGCGATTGGTGGGCGGCCAGCGGTGTGCTCGAAGATGCTGCCTGGCAGTTGCTGCAGATCACGCCCGTACCGGCTGAAACAATCCTCGAAGAAGCTGATCGAATCGTGCCAGAACTGTTGGAGCACCAGCCCTGAGGATTGCCCCGCTCCCTAGTTGCTTTTCAATCGTTCTTCTTGCGAGCGCTTGAGCCGCGGAAAGTAGCGCGTGGTTCGCTGCAGGTAGGCGGCATAGCCAGGAAGTTTCTGGCTCAGCAGTTTCTCTTCGCGCCGCGACGCATACGAGAGATCCCAGATGGCAAAGCCCAGCACAAAGACCGAAACCAGGCCCGGGTTGGTAAGGAAAATGCCCGTCGCGAACAGCATGATCGAGGCGGCGGCCGGGTGGCGGATATAGCGGTATGGCCCGCTTTCCACCAAGCGGTGCCCCGGCTGAATTTCTACCCGCTCGGCGTATAACTCGCGCAGGTGGCTGCGCGCCCAACTGTGCAGGATCACCGCGCAAGCCATTAACCCCACGCCCAGGCCCTGCATCGCCAGCCCAACCGGGCCGGGGATATTGAGGCTGACCTGGGGAAGAAAAATCGGCTGCGCGGCCAGAAACAGCACCATCAGCGCAACAATAAAGGTGTAACTGTAACTCCGGCCGCTGCCGGCGCCGCTGCGCTTTGGGTCGAAGCGGGTCATGTAATGCACATCGAGCGTGTAAAAGACCAGCACCGCGCTCAGGACGATCATCGTTTGGTAAATTCCGGTATACATGGCTTCAGCTTGCTCCTTATGGCAGATCGCGTTAGGCGTAGTGATCGATGGCAAGGCTGCGAACTGGCGCGAAAGGCAGCAGGTTCTTTCCTGCTGCTATGATTGTAAGGAGTCTGCTCGCTGGCTGCAAGACACTCTACTCAATTGTAAGCCATTTCAAAGGTAAGGCTAGAAAACAGAATCCATCACGAAGTGGAGGATATCTGCCAGGGCCAACCCGGCAGCCGCCCAGGCCAATTCTACCGGCAGCGGAGGTAAGCGGAAGGGCAGCCCGGCCAGAAAGTAAATCAGCAGGGGTATGAACAGCACGTACGCCAGGCGAATGACCGTGCTCAGAATGGGCAGGTGCGATAGCCGCGAACGGTGCGGGATGGACAGGCTGTACGGCAGCCAAAAAATGGTCCAGAGCTGTGCCGCCGCGCGGCCAAATACTCGCCGGATGATCAACGTGGACGTGCAGCCGTCATCAACATCCAGATCAGGGGTCAACACCAGCCCGGTGAGTACCCCGGCGGAGAGGGCAACCGTCTGCGCCGCGGAAGAACCGCCGCGCAGGCTAAAATATGCTCCGGCTGCGGCAAGCATGACGGTAGCAGTAGAGTGAATGCGGCCTGAGGGCATAAGAATTGTTCACCTGTAAGCAAATGGGTTAAACAAAAAGAAACGAGCCGCTTCCGGCTCGTTTTTAGAGGCGACGACGGGATTTGAACCCGTGATCAGGGTTTTGCAGACCCTTGCCTTGCCACTTGGCCACGTCGCCGGGAAACAAACCGACTGGCCTCAAAACTAGAGCGGGCGATGGGACTCGAACCCACGACCTTCTCCTTGGCAAGGAGACATTCTACCAACTGAACCACGCCCGCAGGTATTTTCTTGACGGCGTTGAGTATAGCATTATTCGTAATGTTCGTCAAGCTTTCCAAAAATATTTCTTGCGCCCCTTTTGCGCAAATTGGCAAGCTTCTATTTTTTATTTGACGCTTCTCGCTGCCCGGTGTATCATATATCCTATTCCGAGGGCTTGCCCTTCGAAGCATAACGATTTCATCACAAAGGCCCTAAACGATCATGAGCGCAATTTCTGTTCTCCTGGTGGATAATAATCCATTATTGGCGCAGTTGTTGATGCGGTTTTTTTATCTGGATGGAAGGGTGCGCGTTACCACGGTAAACTCGACCGAGGAAGACCCCCTCACCGCAGCCGGTCTGCTGGCTCCAGATGGCGTTTTACTCGACCTGACCGGCATGGGGGAGGGTAGTTTTTCTTTTCTCCGCGCCCTGCGCGCGCTGCTTCCCAACTGCCTGATCGTCGCCCTTGATGATACCACTGACCAGCGTGAGGCGGTTATCGCCGCCGGCGCTAATTCGTTGATGCTCAAAACCGACGTCAACCTCAACTTCATGGTCAACGTGCATAACTGGTTGAAGCGCCACAAGCGCAGCGCCGGCACCCTCCGCCCGCTGCCTAACACCTTTCTCCGCGCGCCGCAGTCCAACTGATCCGCGGCTGCCGTCTTGC
>DATCUC010000348.1:0-3875 GCA_036567625.1 Anaerolineaceae bacterium
CGGCGGCTTCACCACGCTGCCCGGGGGCAGGCGGGTGGCCTGAGCCGATTCGGGTGAGGGGCTGCCGGCTTGGGCGGGAATGTTGGCTACAGATAAGAGCATGCCGGCTAACAAGAACACTACTCCCATAAGGTAGAACGCCCGGGTGATTCGTTTGAACGTGAGGGAACGAGCTGCTTTCATGACATAGCCTCCATCAACATAAGCCTGACTGGCTTCCCGATGCTACTGGTTACTCTTCAACCTGTAATTTGTACCCGAGGCGGCCAACGTTTACAATTAATGGCGACTTCGGATCAATGCTTTCGAACTTGCGCCGCAGAAGATACACCAGGTACTTCATGCGCTGGCGGGTTTTGAGCGTATCTTCGCCCCAAATTGCCTGGGCGATTTTGTGATAGCTCACCAGATCGGGGGAGTTCTTTGCCAGGGTGGATAAGATCGCGAATTCTTTGTTGGTTAGATAGATCTTCTGATCTTTGAAGGTCACTTCTTGCGTGTTCATGTCTATGGCCAGGCCAATCTTGGGGAAGACCAGGCGGTTGACGGGGTGGCGCAGGCCGGCGCGGCGCAGAACCGCGCGCGACCGTTCCACCAGCTCGGCGTTGAAGAAGGGCTTGGTGAGGTAGTCATCGACGCCCAGGTGCAGGGCTTTGACCACATCCTCTTTATTGCCCAGCGCCGAAACCACGATGACGGGTACATCCATCATCTGGCGCAGGTATTGGAACGTTTCCCAGCCGTCCATGTCAGGCATCATCAAATCGAGTACGACCAGCGCCGGGCTGAGCTCCGCGCACTTGCGCAGCGCCTCGCGCCCGCTGGAGGCGCTGAAGACATCAAACCCAGACATGCGGAAGATCTGTTTGAGCAGGAAGACCGTATCCGGATCATCTTCCACCACTAAAATGCGTTGGCGGTCAGGCGAATACATCTCATCCAGATCAATTCCAGCTTGCATGGCGTGATTCTTCATCTCCGTCTGGTCCATCGTTGCGTTCATTTTTTGACCCCTGTTTTTAAACAAAGAAAACCGGCTGGTAGGCCGGTTTCGCTACTGGCTCCCGAAACACCTTTCCCGGGCATTCCGGGTAAGCGACCAAATATGGTGTCTCGATCGTCGCCGCCTCGTTCCAATATCTGTGTTGTGTGGTGCTGGTGGTGCTGCTGCTGTTCTCTCAAACCCTCCTGAACAGGCAAACAAAAAACCGGCGCAAAGGCCGGTTTCGCTACTGGCTCCCTGAACGTGCTGCCAGGGTTGCCCCCAGCAAGCGACCAAATTACACGGTTCAGATCATCGCCGCCTGAAAAATGAAAACCAGTATGAAATTAGTTTTTTGTTACTAATCCAGCCCCGATCTTGCTGAAATCGGTTAGGTATTAGTATTATACCGGCGCAGTAAGGCAATTGTCAATAAACATGGCTTGCAAATTTATTATACACTCCACCGATATTGGTATTTTACCGCTAAACTGCGCGACAAAGTGAAAAAAGCGCTACAATAAGAGGTGACTTTTCCCATATTGTATTAATAGACATAACGGTTTCCAGCAGGGGGGGTTACATGAGGCGTTCATTACTCTTGCGATCGTTGGCGGGGATGATCATCCTGAGCGTCGCGGCCTGTTTGCCAATTCTGGGCATGGATGTTGCGGTGCGCCTGAAGCCGGATCAAGCCTGGACCGTGAAGGTCGAGATGAAATTGGCCGCCAGCGCCGCGGCGATGATCGACCAGTCCTACTTCACCCAATTGGAACAGGAGTTCACCCAAGAAGGCATCGATGCGGAGATTGGTGATCCGCGCACCGACAGTGACGGCAACCTGATCGTTCCCATTTCGCTGAGCGGCAGCGGGTTCGATAAGCTCAATGAGGCAGTGTTTTCCAATTCGAACACGGGTTTCTCCGCGGTGGAAAACAAACCGGGGCGCGTCGTGCTGCGGGGTTCACTGGACGGCACGCTGGGCATGTACCCCATTACTTTTCGCGTGACGGCCGCGCGGGTCATCTCCGCTAACGGCCAGAAAGACGGGCTGAACAGCGTGGTGTGGACCAATCCGCAGGGCGTGCTGCAAGCCGAGTTTGACACCAACAGCAACCTGGCGCTGTACCTGATCGCCGCCGGGGCGCTCCTGCTGGTAGTGGGGAGCGTGGTAGCCATAGCGCAGCGTTCAAAACCGGCCCGTCCGGCAGTGACAGGCGCGGGGTATGCGCCTTTCTCACCGTCGCAGCCGGCTCCGCCCGTGCGGGCGCAGCTTCCCAGCAGCGGGCAGCGCTTCTGCGTCCACTGCGGCCAGCCCCATCCGGCGGCTGCCGGGTTCTGCCCGCACTGCGGCAAACATACGCAATGAAGCCGGGATGCTACTTTTTCTCTTTTGAATCGACCTATCCACATTTTTCATTCAATTTTCTAACCTGGAGAGATGCCGTATGGAATGCAGCCAATGCCACACCATGAATGAAGATTATTACAACTTTTGCATGAAGTGCGGCGCGCCGCTGTCCGCGCCGCCGGTTGCCCCGGAAAGCTCCGCGCCGGAGAGCGCTGCTCCGCAAGAAGCCGAGCCGCTGCCGCCGGTAATCCCGCTGCCGGTCAATCCTCCGCCAGTCAGCGCACCACCGGGTAACCAACCCTCTGGCTACCCTCAGGGCAGCCAGCCAGGCGCTTTCCCCCAGCAAGCGAGCTACCCCCAGCCGGGTGTCTATCCCCAACAAGGGGGCGGGCCAACGAACACGTACCCGCCGGCCAATTACCAGCAGCCGCCTTACCAGCCGCCGTACCAGCAGCCGGCCCAGCCCGCCTGGAGCCAATACCCGCCGATGGGGGGACAAATGCAGCCGGCGCAGCCGCAGTCTCCATACTACCCGCCGCAGCAAGCGCCGTTGAACATGGCGCCGGGCGGCTACGGGCATGTGACGATGCCCAATTCTCTCACCGGTGGAGGCAGCCTGTGGGGCCCGTTTGCCGGGTACGGCGAACGCCGCCGCCACGTGGGCTGGCTGATGGACAGCAAGGGCGACTGCGCCGAGAAACTGGTCATCAAGGTCAGCGAGAAATTCAAGGAACGCCAGATCCCCAACACCAGCCTGCGCCAGGAACTGCTTTCCGGGCAGGGGATTGTGGTGGAGAAACGGCCCTATTTCATCATGCGCCGCGGTCTGGCCAGCCTGGGCCTGTACATTACCCAGTTTGGCAAAGATCTGTACGTGTCACTGGCATCCTTCCTCAAGCCGCCGATCAGCAATGTGCGCGTGATTGTACTGATCGTCAGCGTGGTGTTCTTCCTGTTCACCACCTTTGGTCTGCCCGCGGCCATTGCCGCGTCGCTTTCCAGCCTGGGTGGCATGAGCATGTTTGGCGGTATGCCCGATTTTTCAGGACTGATTACCCTGCTGTGCCTGGTCGGTCCGCTGGGGACGATTAACTCGCTGGCGCTGGGGATCTTCTTGATCTACAGCATCTGGAAATACCTGAGCATTAAAGATTTCTGGGCCGGGCTGCGCGCCACGCCCACTGAATTTAATGAAGACGATCTGATGGCGATGGAAAAAGCCGTGGAACAGACCGTGCGTATCGCGCTGGACGAGATCGGCCTGAACCCGGATGATCTCAATAAGGTGATTTAAGTTCATGGCGGGCAAGCAGCGTTTTTGCCCGCTGTGCGGGCAGTACCATCCAGCGGAGGCAGCCTTTTGCCCGGTAACGGGCAGGGCCCTGCCTCCGCTTGCTCCGCGCAGGCTGTCTGGCATGCCCTTGTGGCTGTTGGTTGGCTCGGTGGGCGCGCTGCTGCTGGTGGCCGGGTTGTGGCTGGCGTGGTTTACCGCCCCGGCGCAAATTCTTGATTGGCTGCGCCCCGACCGGCCCGCGGCGACGG
>DATCUC010000349.1:0-12605 GCA_036567625.1 Anaerolineaceae bacterium
ATGCGTCCGCCGCCAATGTGCGGGTCGTGCACCCAGTGGTTGAGCGGAATATATCCGGCATTGACGCGGAAATGCGCCGCCAGCGGTTCGCTTCGCCCCGCCAGAAAATCTTTCATCTGCACGGCCAGCGGCGCAAACCGCCGGTTGAAGCCCACCATCAGCAGTGGGCCGTGGATATTTTCCTGCAGAGCGGCTTCGATCTCATCCAGTTCGGCGGGTGTAATCGCCAGCGGCTTTTCGCAAAATACGTGCTTGCCCAGCGCCAGCGCTGCCAGCGCCTGGCGAGCGTGCTGGTTGTGCCGGGTAAGCAGTACCACCGTGTTTACCTGCGGGTCTTCCAGCACTTCCTGTTCGGAAGAACTGGCGTATGCAAACCCAAAGCGCTGCGAGGCGTGCCGCGCGGTGAGGCCCGAGGCCGACGCGATTGCCGTGCGCTGCGCCTTGCCAACTGCCTTCATCACCGGCAGAAAAACGGCGGTGGCATAATTTCCCGCGCCCAGCACCCCCACCGAGAGCGCCCCGCTCACCGGCGTTACCTGCGCGTTGGCTACCCGCGTCCCGGCCAGCGGAGCATCCGCTTCCGCCGGGGGATAGGTAAGCAGCACGCCCAAAAACGGCTCTTTGGTCTTTCCGGTGATCAGGTCGTAGGCCGCCGGGGCCTGTTCGATCGGGAAGCGATGGCTGATCAGCGGGCGGACGTCCAGCTTGCCAGCCGCCAGCAGGTCAACAATGGCTTCCAGGTTGCGCCCTTCCGTCCAGCGTACAAAGCCGATGGGGTAATCTTTCCCGCGTTCTTCGTAATCAGGGTCGTAGCGTCCGGGTCCATACGAGCGCGATACCTGAAAGAATATCTCTTTTTCGTAATATACCTTGCGCGGGATATTCAACCCCACCGCGCCGACCGCGATCACCCGCCCCCGGTCACGGCTGATGGCTCCGGCCAGCGCCAGCGGGTCATTCGAAGGCGTGTCGGCGCAGATCAGCACTATATCAAACCCCTGGCCCTGGGTGAAGGCGGCAGCGCTGCTCTCTGCCTGCTCGCGGGTGACGGCGTTTGCGCCCATCTGCTCGGCCAGTTTCACGCGGGCAGGGGCAATGTCCACGCCAAAAACGCTGCATCCCGCGGCGCGGGCAATCCCCACGCTGATCAGTCCCAGCAGACCCAGGCCGATCACCGCCACGCGCTCGCCGATCTGCGGCTGCGCCAGGCGAAAGCCGTGCAGGGCAATCGCGCCCAGGGTGGTGAACGCCGCCGATTCAAAATCGACCTGCGGCGGCAGCAGCGCCAGGAGGTTGCGCGGCACCACTTCGTACTCAGCGTGTACGGCATGTCCGCCGCCGGCGCAGGCTACCCGGTCGCCAACCTTGAAGCCTTCCATGCCTTCGCCAACCGCCACAACCACCCCGGCCGAGGAGTATCCCAGCGGCATGGGCGCATCCAGGCGGTTCATCGCGGCCTGGAACGTTCCCCACAGCCCCTCGCGGCGGGCCTTGTCCAGCACCTGGCGCACCAGGTCGGGGCGCGAGCGCGCCTTGCCGACCAGGTTCTTCTCAGCAAACGATACCAGCGTGCGCTCGGTTCCGGCGCTCACCAGGGAAGCCTGGGTGCGCACCAGCACTGTGCCGCGCGTGGGGATTGGACGCGGCACGTCGGCCACGGTGGTTTTGCCATCTCGCATGTTTTGCAGCAGTTGTTTCATAACGGGCGAATCCTGACGGAAGATGATAGCGATTCTACCCTAAATCATGAGAGTGCTGTCAAACCCAGTGCAATGGATTCAATCTACCCAAACCCACAGGTAAAAAAAGCTGAGCAGCACGAACTGCGCGAGCAGGGCCGGAACCAGAACCAGCTGCTTGAATTTGAAATCGCGTACCCAGGTCCCCAGGGCGATGAACAGGGGGAAGATCATCAGCGCATAGCGTCCGTAAGAAAGTAGTGGCAGAACGTGATGGGACGCGGATAGCAGAAAGATCACGCTGGTGAAAGCGTAGATCCAGTGATCGCGCTTGAGATGCTTCCAGCCCCAGATCAGTGCAGCCATACTCAACGCGAATATCAGCAGATCGGACCAACCGCTGGAAAACGCGCGCCCATCCGTCAGGTAATTGGGCAGCAGCCGGATCAAAGCCCACGGCCATTGGAATCCGCGCTCCCAGGTCTGCATCAGCAGATCGGAGTAGTCGGGAAACCCCTGCGCGTTGCGCCAGGCAAGGAAGGCTGCTGTGCCCATCAACGGCGTGAGCGGCGCAAGCAATCCGAGGTATTCGTAGGGTTTCATCCCCGGGTGGCGCAAGGATCGCAGCAGCGTCAGACCGAGCAGCAGCGCCAGCGGCGTGCCCGTGCCGTGGGTCAGGCCGGCGCACAACCCCAACACTGCGCTGAGGAATATGCGCCGGGCGCGCATGGCGCGGTAAGCAAGCAGCGCCAGCAGCAACGCCAGCGAGATGGGATAGGGAGCAAAAAGGAAGAAGCCTGTGGGCAGCAGCAGCAGGCACAGCGTGGATGCTCGCGCTACGCCGGCGCCGTAATCTTCTTCCACCAGCCCATAGAGCACCACCAACAGCAGCAGCGTAGCGGTCTGGCTGACGAGCGCCAGCGCGCCGATGGGATTGATGCCGGTCAGAAAAGCGACCAGCCTTCCCAGGAGCGGAAACATGGGGAAGAATGCGCTGAGATCGGGCGCATTATATCCGTTGAGCAAAATGCGCTGATAGTGAACCGCATCCCAACGCTGCCAGAAGCCCCAAAAGACACCATCCAGCCCGCCCGCAATCGGAACCTGATCGTAATAAATGCCCATTTCCCGGCTTGGCGGAATATTTGCCAGATACATCATGATGATCCAGGCGCTCAAAATCAATTGCGCGCCAGGCCAGATGGTCAATCCCCAACGCCAGGCAGGAGGGAGTTTTTCAAACCATCCCTTGATCTTTTGCATGGTTAGATTATAAGCGCTTCACTTAAATGGACAGGCTTACACCCTTGTAAAGCACGGTGCTGATATAATCATTTGTACCGACATTTTTGTAAACCGATCAGGGGAGGACATCGTCATGTGGAAGAAACTCTGGCTGCTCTGCCTGCTTGTGCTGGCCGCGTGTACTTACCTGCCGGACCTGGGGGCCGCACCGGCGGCAGTCCCTTGCCCCACTCAGCCTGCCTGTCCGCCGGCTGTGACCATGATCGTTGTCGCCGCGACCCCTGTTCCCGCTACCCCCGAACCGCCCGCCCCGGTGAAAACCCAGCCCGCGCCGGTTGTGCCAACCGAAGTAGCCCCAGCCGCGGAGGGAGCCGCTCCGCGGATAGCGATGCCCTTCGTGGTCGAGCCTGGCACGCCGCGGTTGGAAGAGAACTTCGCCCACCCGGACCTTGGCTGTGCCTGGGTCGGCCTGATCGGGCAGGTGCTGGATGAGCAGGGAGAAGCCCTTCCCGGGCAGGTAGTGGTTGTCACCGGAGCGCTAAATGATCAGGTGGTCGATGCGGTTGGCCTTTCTGGCGCGGCCAGCCAGTATGGGCCGGGCGGGTTCGAGATCCAGCTTCCGGCGCAGTTAGCCGTTACCAGCCAGCTCCACGTACAGTTGTTTGACCTGGACGGCGCCCCACTCTCCGAATCCGTTCTGTTCGATCCGCCTGCCGCGTGCGAGCGCACTCTGGTGCTGGTCAACTTCCGGCTGCAGCCATAACCCGCGCTGGAATTGCCCCATCGCCAGGACTGGCGCGGTGCAGTCGCGCCTGCGCGCTGTTTTGCATAGAGTATAATTATCAGCCAGGCGCTGAATGATGGATACTGACTTTTCGTTTGACCGCGTAGTAGCAAGAGCATACCGGGGGTGGTGGCTGCTAGTGATATTCACGCTCCTCGGCGGGCTGTTGGGCTTTGCAATTTCCGCGCTGCGCCCGGCGCTCTATGAAGCGCAAGCCGAATATACCTTTAGCATTGACTTTGCTCGTACCGGTTTTTTGACCGATGTGGAAGAAGATCAGGCCTTTGAGGCCATGTCGGATGTCATTTTTTCCAGCGAAGTTCTCGCCGAAGTCGTCCGTGCCGCGCAGTCCGAAGGTCTTCCTGTCGACCTGGCGGCGCTCCAGGGCAGCATCATCAAAGAGCGCACCTTGAATACCTGGACCTTTCGCGTGCGCTACTCTGACCCGGACGGAGCAGTCCGGCTGGCCGGGCTGTGGGGTCAGGCAGCCGCGCGCGCCCTGGATGCGGCTGCGGTTGCAGCGCTCGAAGCCGGTTCCTTACAGCAGTATCTTGATTCATTGGAAATCTGCCTGAGCCAGGTTACAGCGTTGGAACCAGTCCAGGCTTACTGCAATCAGGCCAATCTTGCTGAGATTCAGGCGGAAATTGCTGCTTCAGGCAAGAACATTACTGCCGCGCGGCAGCAAAGTCGCGGCATCCTGCCCGGCATGAACTATCAGTGGACGCGCGAGGCCGCTTCTGCCCGCCGCGTTAACGCGGGGCGCGGCCTGCTGGTGCTGGCTGGGGCTGGCATTGGCCTGCTGGCCGCTGTGCTCATTTTGGAAATGGGTCTGTTGGAACGCCGCCCAGGCCAACCGCGCCATGCGTGACCGTCTGCTCGCCGCGGCCTGGGCTTTGCTGCTGGCGCTGCTGCCAATCACCAGCATGCCGTTGGTGCAAAGATTGGTGCGCTCCAGCACGGTAGCAGCCCCGTCGCTGTTTCTGCTGGCCGTCATGGTCGCCGGCTGGCTGCTGCCTTATCTGCTGCGCCGGGGCAAGCTCTCCGGCGCGGTCTGGCCGCTGCTGGGGTTCGTCCTCGTCGCGCTGCTTTCTTCGGCGGCGGCGCTGTTCTGGCCCGCGCCGTCTTTCAAAGAGGCCAGCTTGCTCTCTGAAGGAGCGCAGGCCTTCATTACATTAGGCGTTGGGCTGTGCTATTACCTGGTTGCCAGCACCTGGGTTTCCAGTGAAGAGCGGCTGCGCGCCAGCCTGGCATGGATTAACCTGGCCGGGCTGCTGATCATCCTCTGGTCGGCGGCGCAGGCCGCGGCCTGGTTCAGCGCCAACCGCTACCCGGATTGGATGCGCGATTTTCACGACCTGCTTTCGCTCGGCCCGCTCTACCGCCAGCGGGTAACCGGTTTCGCGCTGGAACCTTCCTGGCTGGCCCACCAGTTGAACATGCTCTACCTGCCTCTGTGGCTGGCTGCCAGCGTGCACCGCACCAGCGCGCACTCCTGGCGCGTGCTGCGCCTTTCCGCCGAGAACTTGCTGCTGGCGGCCGGCGTGGTCACCCTGGGTCTCACTCTTTCGCGCGTGGGTTTTCTGGCGCTGCTGGCCGCGGGAAGTTACCTGGTGCTGCGCTTTAACATTTGGCTGGTGCGCCGCATTTTCGAATGGCTCAGCACTCGCGGCTCCGCGCTCCGGCTTCAAAACGCCGCCGGCCGCTGGTTGATCACTACCAGCATTGTCGTCGTGCTGCTGGCCATCTACGCTGCCGCGTTTTTTGGCGGGTTATATGTGTTCAGCCGGGTTGACCCGCGCATGGCCGAGGTGTACAACCTGATTTTCTGGCGCGACAGCGGGTTCGCCGTGTACGCCAACAAGCTCCAGTTTGGTGAGCGGGTGGTGTACTGGCAGGCGGGCTGGAATATCTTTGAGAGCCGCCCGCTGCTGGGGGTTGGCCTGGGGAATGCGGGTTTCTATTTTCAGGATGCGCTGCCTTCCAGCGCCTGGCAGCTTACCGAAGTGCGCCGGCTGATGCTGCGCTCGACAACGCTGCTTAACACCAAAAATCTGTGGGCGCGGCTCTTGTCGGAAACCGGCATCGCCGGTTTGGCGTTCTTTCTTTCCTGGCTATACTTAATGTCAGTGGCGGCTCGCCGCCTGCTGCGCTGCCCTCGCCCGCTGTTGGCGATGACCGGTACCGCCGGGATCTTTGTGCTGCTGGGCTTCATTTTTGAGGGTTTCAGCATCGACTCATTTGCAATGCCGTACTGGTGGATTTCGCTGGGTCTGCTCACGGCTGCCTTCCGGCTTAACTATCGCAGTGCGTAGACGTTATTACTTGTAAGGGAGACTTGACTCATGCAATCAAAAAATTCGGTCTGGATTATCGCGCTGGTCGTTACCATCCTGCTTGCCTGCTGCTGCATAATGATCGCCTGCGCGGTGCTGGGGTTTGGTTTGTTTGCCGTGAACAGCAATTCCTCTGATATACCCGGCTTGCCGGAAATCACGCTGATCCCGCCGTTTGAGCCGGATGTCAAAGAAACTCCGGTGACGTTTCCCACCCCAATCCCAACCAACACTTCCGGCAGCGTGGATCTGTCAGAAGCCGAATTGACGATGCAGATGCTCCAGGAAGCAAAAATCGGGCCAAATGACCCCAGCGATCTGGCGCAGCGGCTCAAAGGCACCGGGCCTATTCCTGAAACGGTGGATACCGCCCCGAATTACGACCCGGGTGACCAGTTGGATTTCTGGGCAACCAACACCGACACCAACGTGACCCGCAAAATCACCGCCCGGCTGGCCTATGAAACCGACCACACCTACATCTGGGTCGAAGAAGGCGTCCGGACCAATGCGGATGACGTGCGCAAGGTGGCCGAAACGTTTGAAAACCATATCTACCCTACGAACCGCACCTTTTTCGGCAGCGAATGGTCACCAGGCATCGACAACGACCCGCACCTTTATATCGTTTACACGACCGGGTTGGGATACCGCATCGTGGGCTATTTTTCTTCCAGCGATGAGGTCCATCCGCTGGCGCACCCCTATTCGAACGCGCATGAATCTTTCTTCCTCAATGCCGACACAATGGAGTTGGACGAAGAAGCCTATTCCACTCTGGCGCACGAATTCCAGCATATGATCCACTATTATACCGATGCGAATGAATCCTCCTGGATCAATGAGGGTTTTGCGGTGCTGGCCGAACTGCTCAACGGGTATGACACCGGTGGGTTTGATTATCTGTATACCTCGCAGCCTGACCAATCGCTGAACGATTGGCCCAACGATCCCAACGCCACCACCCCGTATTACGGATCGGCGTTCCTCTACCTGACCTATTTCCTCGACCGCTTTGGCGAGGATGCCACGAAGGCGCTGGTTGCAGAATCCAAGAACAGCCTGGAGAGCGTCGACCAGGTGCTGCTGGATTTGCAGATCAGCGATGCAGCCGGAAAACAACTCACCGCCGATGATGTTTTCGCTGATTGGGTGGTCACCAACTACGTGCAGGATGAGCGCATTGGCGACGGGCGCTACCATTACGGCAATTACGCCAATGCCCCCTCCACGCGCGATACCGAAGAGGTGAGCACCTGCTCGGAGAACTGGATTAACCGCTCCGTCAACCAGTACGGCGTCGATTATATTCGCCTGTCCTGCGCCGGTACGGTTACCCTGAACCTGGAAGGCACGCAAGAAGTCGGCGTTGTGCCGGTGGATGCCTATTCGGGCAATTATGCCTTCTGGTCGAACAAGGGCGATGACTCGGATATCTGGCTCGAGCGGCGCTTTGACCTGCGCCAGGTCAATGGGCCGCTGGAACTGACCTACCGCACCTGGTATGACATCGAGGAAGATTATGATTATCTCTACCTCGTCGCATCTACGGATGGAACCCGCTGGCAAATCCTCGAAACCCCCGACTGCACCGAAGACAACCCGGCCGGCAACAGTTACGGCTGCGGTTATTCGGGCAAGAGCGCCGGCTGGATCGAGCAAACCGTCGATCTGTCGCAGTTTGCCGGTCAGGAAGTGCTGCTGCGGTTTGAGTACGTCACCGACGGCGCGGTGAATGGCGAAGGGCTGCTGCTGGATGACGTGCGCGTGGATGCGCTCAATTACTTCACCGATTTTGAAACCGATAACGGCGGTTGGGAAGGCGCGGGCTTTGTGCGCCTGCAGAACCGGCTGCCGCAGACCTACCGCATTTCGATTATCCGCGAGGGTAATCAAACCACCGTGGAGAGCTTTACACTGAATCCCGGCGAAAACCTGAGCGCCGTGCTCGATTTTGATGGGGACCTCGAGGATGCCGTACTGGTCGTCAGCGGCACCACGCGCTTTACCCGCCAACCCGCGATCTATCGCTTCAACCTCGTTCCCTAACCCGGGCCAGAGCAAACGAGCTGTCTGCCTGCTGGTGATGCTTCGCCAGCAGGCTTTTTATCGTGCAATTAACTTGATAGAACGCCTTTCGCGCCTCACTTTAACGCTTACGACTTTGTTAGCTCCGAATGGGGTGAGACTGGATATACTACTATAGATGACTCACGGCAAATCGAGCGACCTTCACCGATCCGCTTCCATCACCAGTCCAATCACGCAGCGCGGGCTGGGGCTGGCTGCGCGCTCCCTGCTGCTGCTGTGGGAGAAACCACTCAACGCCGGGCTGCTGGCGCTGATTGTGTATGCCCTGGCCGCCAGTCTGAACGGCAGTATCTTCGCCACCTCTGTGACCCCATATTTCAATTACCTGGCCGACGCTTTTTTGCACGGCCAGCTTGCTCTTCGCTTGACTCCGGAGAAAATTGCCGACCTGGTACAGTACAACGGCCAGCTATTTTTATACTGGCCGCCTTTTCCGGCGGTGGTGCTGCTGCCTTTTGTGGCAATTTTCGGCGTGGGTTTTTCAGATATCGCCTTTACGCTCGCGCTGGGCGCATTGAATGTAGTGCTTGTGGCGGTGCTGCTGCGCTCAGCCAGCCAGCGCCTTTTTCCGCTTACCCCGGTGCAGCGCGCTGTCCTGGTCATGTTCTTTTCGTTTGGCACCGTTCATCTAACTCTTGCGCCGCGGGGCTGCGTCTGGTTTACTTCGCAGTTGGTAGGTCTGGCCTGTGTGCTGCTGGCGTATCTGGCGGCGCTGCAGTTGCAGGGTTGGAAAGCCTTTTTGCTGGCCGGGCTGGCAATGGGCTGCGCCATGCTCACGCGCAACAATCTGCTTTTTGCCGGGCTGTGGCCCGCGATCTACCTGCTCCAGCAGCATTGGACCGGCGATCGCAAACGCCTGCTGGCGTTCAGCGCGGTGGGCATTGCCCCGGTGCTGCTGTTGGGCCTGGCCTTGCTGGGCTATAACTGGGCGCGGTTTGGAAGTTTTACGGAAATTGGCTACCAATACCACAACATGAACGCCTACTTTGCCAGCGATTATCAGCTCTATGGCGCGTTCAACATCCATTATCTGCCGACCAACCTGTACTACCAGTATATCTATTATCCGCTGCCCATCACCATGGAATCCTATCATGGCGGCAGCCTGTTCTTGATGAGCCCGCTCTTCCTGGCGGCTTTCTGGGCATTTGCCCAGAAGGCCCACCGCAGCACCGCGGTGTACCTGTTGGCCACGGTAATGCTGGTCAATATTCCCATTCTGTTGTTGATGGGCACTGGCTGGATGACCTATGGGCCGCGCTATACCCTCGATTTTCACGTGCCGCTGCTCCTGCTCACCGCGATGGGCATGAGCCGTTGGCCGCGTTTTGCAATCACCATTGCTCTCATCGTTTCCATCGCCACCTATCTGTTCGGAACGCTCATGCCATTTCCAGCCTGACGCTTCACCGCCATCCATCCTTCATCTCTCTCTACGGTGATATCATGATAACTGATCCGACCACCCCCATCCCGCAAAAAGTAATGATTGTCTTGCCGGCTTATAATGCGGCTCGCACCTTAATGAAAACGCTTGCCGAAATTCCGCAAGAGTACGTTGATAACATCATTCTGGTGGATGATTGCTCAAAAGATAACACGGTAGAACTGGCACGCGAAGCCGGTCTGATCGTGATTGCCCATGAGAAGAACCTGGGCTACGGCGGCAATCAGAAAACATGTTACAAAACTGCTCTGGCAATGGGTGCTGACCTCGTGGTCATGGTGCACCCCGATCACCAGTACGACGCCACGGTGATTCCGGAAATGGTGCGCCCGATTTTGCAGGGTCGCGCCGACGCTGTCTTTGGTTCGCGCATGTTGGGCGGCGCGCCGATGCAGGGTGGGATGCCCTGGTGGAAATACACCGCCAATATACTGCTCACCGCGCTGGCCAATATCGTTTTTCAGCGCTATCTGACCGAAATCCACTCCGGTTTTCGCGCGTACTCACGCCGTTACCTCGAAATGGTGCGCTTTGAAGAGAACAACAATGACTTCATTTTCGACACGGAAATCATTGCGCAAGGTATGGCCTGTAACCTGTATTTCCAGGAAGTGCCTATTGTCACCCGCTACTTCCCGGAAGCTTCCTCGATTAACTTCCGGCGGAGCGTGAAGTACGGGTTTGGCATTCTGGGCGTGATGGCAAAATTCCTGCTGCATAAAGCTGGATTGGTGCGCAGCCCGGCATTCCTTCCGCGGGTTGCGCCAGGAAGTGACGTGCCAGTTGCTATTCCGGTAGTTGCGCAGATGGAGTTGCCTGCCGCGCAGTTTGTCGAAAATTAATCGCTGCAAACCAGCCGAGCCAGGCTACCAGCACTGCCCATAACACGTTGAGCGGAATCTCGCGCATGGGAAGCGCAAACCCGTCGACGCTGGCAAGGATGTAGGCGACAAATAACGCGGTAAAGACAGCCAGAAACCGTGAGAGCTTTACGCTGCCAAAGAAAAATAGCGGCAGGAAATGCTGCATGCTGAACCCAGGCATGAACGTTAAGAACACCAGGTATGAGAAGAACAGCCCGGTGAGGAGATCCTTGTTGCGGATTTTCGCGACCAGGGGGGTCAACATCATCAGGGCCATGAAAAGGAGCGCGCCATCCGGTGCGGGGAACAGGCGCAGCCCATAGGCGCGCGGCACGCTGGAATACAAGAGCACGTTTCGCAGGATGCCCATCGCGCCTTCCGGCAAGTACGGCAAGAAGGTTGCCAGGAACACCGTCCCCGAAATCGCCAGCATGACCAGTGCTTTGAGCGGGCGCCTGACCAGCAAAAAATACGCCATCCATACCGCGAAGGCAATATTTTGCTTGAGCACGACGGCTGCCGTGCCAAGCAGCAGCAGCCCCAGGTCGGTCAACCGGCCCTGGCGGTGCAACAGCGCCGCCACCAATAGCGGCAGCAGCGAGAGAACTTCGAACTGCCCATGAAAGCCCACGGTGAAAATGATTACCGGGTTGAGCCAGGTCACGATCCAGACTGCCAGCGAGCGGTTGGTGATTTGATAGAGCAGCAGGCAGTTTGCCAGGTTGACCAGGGTAAGAAATGCGCGGATGACAAAATGCAGCGGCAGCCCGCTCAGGCGAGCCAGCGCATCGAACCCCAACAGGCAAAATGACCAGACCGGTGAGTAGTTGTAGCGGTGGGTTTCCGCGTAAACATTGCCGCCCGCGCGCATGATCTTGACCACCATTTCATAGCTGACCTGGTCAAAGTTGCCATAGAAGAAATAGGCCAGCGCGAGGTATCCGCACAGCCCGATCACAAGCGTAAGAAGAAACAGGGTTTTCCGCGATGATTTCATTGTGCCTGGGCAGTCTTTGTTGATAGAGTGGGATGGCTCTATGATAAAAAATTATCGCCGCCCTGGCAACGCATAAAATTGCAAGGCTGTTCGCGCTGTCGAGCGAATTGGCCGCCCCTGGCTTAGAGCGGAATCTGAAGGCGCTTTTTCGCCAACAGGCGTTCGTACTGCGCGTAGATTTCCCTAACTTCTTCCGCGGCGGTCTTCACATACGGCACGCCCTGGCGCAGCCGCTGCAGCAGCCCGGGCTCGGTGACGATACGGCGCATCTGCGCGCTCAGGTCGCTCACGCTGTTCAACGCAAAAGTCAGACCGTTGGTTTCATGCTGCACTAGTTCGGCCATCCCACCAATATTGGTGGCGATGACCGGTATGTTCATCTTGAACGCTTCGAGGATCACGGTGGGGCAGTTCTCGTACCAGCGAGAAGGCACCACCAGCACGTCAATTGCCTCCAGCACATCCCACACGCGCGGGCCTTCAAACGAACCGCAAAAGCTGATACTGGAATACTCGGCAACTTGCTTCTTCAGCCGGCTGTAGTACCCCGGAGAATCGTGCGTGCGTCCCCAAATGTCCACCGAAATTGGCAGACCTTCATCCAGTAGTTCTTTCGCTGCCCTGGTCAGCAGATCAACGCCTTTATGCGATTTGATCTGCCCGATAAATCCAAAGCGAACGGGCTCCGCGTCGTGGCTGTGATCTTTGGAATGGTATTGCTGCGGACGGTTGACTCCATGCTGGATGAACACGCTGTCTGGGTGCACGTAGCCGTATTCGGCATACTTCTCCAGAATAAACCGCGACGGCGCAATGACTATATCCGCCTGCTGCAATCTTTCCATCAGGTAATCGCGCCGCGCAGACACTTCGTCGCCTTTGCGCCGGGCAAAACCTGCGTTTTGCGCCACGCTCCAAAAGGCATCTGCCATGGCAGGGGCGGCTTCTTGCAAGTAATAAAAGCGGCGCATATCTTCCAGCAAGCAGCGGCTGCATTTCGCGTCATCTTCTGGGCCAACGCACAGCTCATAATTGGCGTGCATTAAATTCAGGCGCGGGCACATAAAGTAGTATTCGGTCAGGGTGAGCACTACGGGCAGGCCCATCTGCTTGGCTACCTCTATCACCTGCCCGCCCAACAGGTATCCACTGATCAGGTGTAG
>DATCUC010000350.1:0-2036 GCA_036567625.1 Anaerolineaceae bacterium
GGCAGCCGGAGCAGATGGTTCCGCGCCGGTGACGGGTACATGCGCCGGAGCGCAGGCCGCCAGCAGGCTGGAAAGCAGCAATAGGGTAAAAACAACAACGCGCATCTGGTATCTCCACAGGTCAAATTACCTGGTAGCTTACCGGATGCGCGTCCGAGAAACGTTACGACTGGGTCCGAAGGAAACGGAGCGCCTGTTCAGCCGGCCAGGCTTACTTCTTTGCCCTGGGCTTCTTGGCGGACGTTTTCTTCGGCTTGGGTTTTTTCTTCGCCGCGGCAGTCTTGGGCTTCGCGGGCTTTTTCTTCGGTTTCTTCTTGCTGGTAGCGCTGGGCTTGGGTTTCGAGGTAGCGGGCTTCTTCTTTGCTTTCTTCTTCTTGGCAGCTTTTTTCTCCGCTGCCGGCAGCAGCTTGACCACCAGCGCGGCGATCACCCGCGCCACTGCCGCCGATAGGCCAAACTGCTTCGCCAGCACTTCGGCCACGTCCCCAACCGCGGTTCCGCCGCTCTTGAGCACCGCCGCGCGGGTCGATTCAAGCAGCGCGCCTTCGCCATTCAAAAACGCGCCAATCTCGTTCTCCACTTCGCCGCTGGAAGCATCCGCGGCAGCCTGCAGGCTGGCCACCAGCGCATCTTCTGATTCGGAGGCTGGCTGTTCTCCGGCCGCGCCTTGCGCGCTGCCGCCCAGCGCGCTGGTTTTCGATGGCTCTTTCATGTTTCCTCTCTTCTCTTCTATGGAATATCACCAGTATAGCCAAAATGGCGCGCCAGGGACAGTGGTCCTTTGAGAGAAAAGTCTATAATACGTTTACGAAATTCGATTCCCAAATATTTCCTGGAGGAGCTATGAAATTCATCCGTCGTTTGATGGGGATTTTAGTGATGATCGCCGGGATAATCGGCCTGCTGCTCAGCCTTTCGGGCCTGATTGGGGTATGGATGGCGCGTCCGGTAATTACGACTTCCGTGACTGCCACTATCAACACCCTGAATACCAGCATCAACACCAGCCAGCAGGCTATGACCGTCACCGGGCAGGCGCTGAACGCCACGGTAAAGAGCGTGGATGCGCTCTCGGCGATGCTCGGCAACACCGCCACTTCGTTGGAAGATACCAAGCCGGTGCTGGTGCAGCTAAATGAAGTGATGGGGGTCACCTTGCCCGAAACGATGCAGACCGCCACCGAATCGCTGCAAACCGCGCAGCAGGCGGCCGCCTCGCTGGAAGGCGCGATCAAGTCGCTGGATGCGTTTCGCACGGTGATGGCCTCGGCCCCGCTGATCGGCAGCCTGGTGGATGCCCCCGATCAACCGTTCAACCCGCAAAAACCGCTGGCCGATTCGCTAGGCGAGCTGGCTGTCAGCCTGCAGGACATGCCCAAAACCTTCAGTGAAATGTCTGCCAACCTGGACAAAGCCGACGACAACCTGGACGCAATCAAAGAAAACCTGACCACCATGTCCGAGTCGGTAGTCAAAATTTCCGCCAGCCTGAGCGAGTACGAAAGCATGGTGGGTGAGTCACAAAAATCAATGGAAGATCTGCGCAGCGTGCTGACCAGCCTGCAAACCAACCTGGGGCGCATCCTCAACGGCGCGGCGCTGGCCTTCACCCTGTTCTTCCTGTGGCTGCTGGCCGCGCAAATCGTCATCTTCAGCCAGGGGCTGGAACTGTACCGCGGCACCGCCAGTCACATGGACTGACCGCGCCGGCAGCACCTCTTTGCGGCTCTATGCTACAATGTTCATCAAGTAACAGCCGCAGGATCCGATTATTTGAACGTTCAAAGGAGAAACCAATGGCTTTCACACTTGATACGACCGTAGGGCAGTTATTAGACCATCCGCAGGCCAAGGCGCTGCTGGACCAGCAGTTCCCCGGCATGTCCACCCACCCTATGGTGGCCATGGCGCGCGGCATGTCGTTGAATATGCTGCTGGCTATGCCCCAGGCAGCGCAGTTCGGCATCACCAAAGACAAGGTCGAAGCCGTGCTGGCCGAGATCAATAAGCGCGTCGGATAATTTGACAGAAAAATC
>DATCUC010000351.1:0-9228 GCA_036567625.1 Anaerolineaceae bacterium
TCGCGCTGTTTCCAGCGGTTGGACAGCAGCATATCCGTCCAGCGCTGGGCTTCTTCCACGGCTACCTGCCCATCTTCCACCAGGATCTTCGCCCGGCGGCGGATTTCGGCTTCCATCGCCGGTGAGTTTTCGACCAGCGAGTTCAACCCGCTGCGCAGTGCATCTACCGCGGTAGACCCGGCCTGAATGAACGTGGTGAGGATGGCCTTGGGCAGCATGCCGCCGACTTTCTTCTCACGCTCGAACATGATCTGCATCAGCGTCATGGCAGTCAGATCGGCGCCGCTTTCGTGGTCCACCACATTGATCTCTTCGCCGGCGCGAATGCGGTCGCCCAATTCGTCGAGGGTCACATAGCGCGCGGCGGCGCTGTCATACAGCTTGCGATTGGAATAGCGTTTGATAATCGTCATGATCCATCGGCTCCTTCTGCCGGCTGCTCGCGTTTCAGCATTTCCAGTTCGGCTTGCAGTTCGGTCAGCCGGTTATTCAATGCATCGACCTCATTGGCGCGGGCGGCCTGGGCGCGTCCTTCTTTGATCTCCGCGCTGCGGCGCTTGAATTCCGCGTCAGCCTGCTCGCCGCGCACGGCCAGCCGGTTGACGATCTCGGTCAATTCTTCGGCGACGATGGCGGCAGCGCCAACAAAAGCCAGCAAGATGCGCCGGGTAGTTTCATACGCGCGGGAGGGCTGCGTGTCTGTTTGCGTGGTCGAATTCATGGAGTTTCCATCCTTTCAGCAAATGGTTTGTCTGATCGCTTATGACGCGTCGCGTTATGAGATATTTATAACGCAATGCGTTATCAATGTCAAGAGGCAATTTTGAAACAACTGGATGCGATGCTCTGCTCTGGGCTGGTGACACCGATAGATCCGGGCGTGTAACACAAATTTGACGGAACGGGAATTGTTGCTACAATCAGGATAATGAAGGACGGAGAAGAGGCGAACTATGCAAACTGAGTTTGTTATCATACCGGACTGGCAAATCCTCATCCGGTTATTGATTGGTGCTTTCCTTGGCGCGGTCATTGGCTTTGAACGCGAGCGGCAGAACCAGCCTGCCGGCCTGCGCACGCACACCATCCTGGCGGTGGGCTGCACGCTGGCGATGACGCTCTCCATCAACATTGCTATGCAGTTCCGCGAGGTCGTTCCCAACGGCGACCCGGCGCGGCTGGCGGCCCAGGTGATTTCCGGCATCGGCTTTCTGGGCGCGGGTGCTATCTTGCGCTTTGGCAACAATATTCGCGGCCTCACCACGGCTACCTCGCTGTGGACGCTGGCGATCATCGGCCTGGCGGTTGGCGCAGGGCATTACATCGCCGCAGTGTCGACCACTGTGCTGCTGTTGGTAGTGCTCACCTTGCTGGACCGCATCGAAAAACGATTCATGAAAACTTTCCGCACCGTGAATGTCACCATAGAGGTGGAAGAACGGCCGGGTGTTTTAGACGAAATTCGTCACCTGATAACCGAAGAAAATACTTCCATTATTCAAACCCAACTCACGCGCGATTTTGCCAATGATTTTGCGTCCTATAACCTGGTGGTCAAGACCCTCGAGAAATCGCCAATCGACGAGTTGATCAACCGGCTTACTAGGTTGAAAGGGTTGAAAAGCATCAAAATCGTGTAAAATGAAAAAAGCGGGGACAAACATTCTAAGATGATTCTTACAGAACGCATCTTTTTCCTTAACAGGGGAGATGCTATAATTCACCTACATACTCCCTTTACTGGCTCTGTTCAAGAAGGATGGATACTGTCCTATGATGAGATTTGATCGGTTTACTGAGCGAGCCCAAGAAGCCGCTCAACGCGCTGCGGAAATTATCCAGCGCTATGGACACAATCAGATAGATACAGAGCATATCTTACTGGCATTGATTGAACAACCGCAGGGTGTGATCCCGCAAATCCTGGAAATCCTGAAGATCGATGCAAATGCTCTGTCGGAACGCTTAGACTATATTCTGCGCACCAGCCCCAAAGCCAGCATTTTCGGCGGCGGCGCGGGCCAGATATTTATCACCCCGCGGGTCAAACGGATCATCGACCTGGCGAATGAAGAAGCCAGCCGCTTGAAGGATGAATACATTTCCACCGAGCACCTGTTTCTGGCGATCTTAAGCGAACGCAACACGCCCGCCGCCCGGCTGCTGGAAGGCGCCGGGCTCAACCGCGAGCGGGTATATGAAGCCGTCATGCAGTTGCGCGGCGGCCAGCGCGTCACCGACCCGCAGGCCGAAACGCGCTACCGCACGCTGGAGAAATACTCGCGCGATCTGACGACTCAGGCCCGTGAAGGCAAGCTCGACCCGGTAATTGGCCGCGATATCGAGATTTCACGCGTGATGCAAATCCTCTCGCGCCGCACCAAGAACAACCCGGTGCTGATCGGTGAAGCCGGCGTTGGCAAAACCGCCATCGTCGAAGGCCTGGCGCAGAAGATCGCATCCAACGATGTACCCGAGATCCTGATGGGCAAGCGCGTGGTGTCGCTCGACCTGGGCGCCATGATCGCCGGATCGCGCTTCCGCGGCGAGTTTGAAGAGCGCTTGAAGGCCGCCATCGAAGAAGTTCAGCGTTCAGAAGGGGAGATCATCCTCTTTATTGATGAACTGCACACGGTGGTTGGCGCGGGCGCGGCCCAGGGCGCGATGGACGCTTCCAATATGCTTAAGCCGGCCCTCGCGCGCGGCGAACTGCAGTGCGTCGGCGCGACCACGCTGGACGAATACCATAAATTCATCGAAAAAGACTCCGCGCTGGAACGGCGTTTTGCCCCGGTTTACGTGGATGAGCCCAGCGTGGATGACACGATCAAAATGCTGTACGGCCTGCGCGACCGCTACGAGGCGCACCACAAAGTCCATTTCGCCGATGATGCGCTGGTAGCTGCTGTGCGCCTGTCATCGCAATATGTACCTGACCGGCACCTGCCCGACAAGGCAATCGATCTGATCGACGAGGCCGCGGCCAAGCTGCGCGTGGCGCTGTACTCGCTGCCGCCGGACCTCAAGGCGCGCAAGAGCGAGATCGACCGCCTCTCGGCCGAAGAAGAGCAGGCCGGTTTGGAACGCGATTATGAGCGTGCTGCCCGCAAAAAGGCTGAACGCTTGCGCCTCGACACCGAGTTCACCGAGCTGCGCGACCGCTGGGAGGCGGAACACAAGCTGGATGAAGTTGTCGATGTCGATGACATCGCCCAGGTCATCGCCCAGTGGACCGGCATCCCGGTCAACCAGATGATGGAAACCGAAGCCGAAAAGCTGCTGCAGATGGAATCCCGCCTGCACGAGCGCATCATCGGCCAGGAAGAAGCCATTGGCGCAATTTCCGACGCGATCCGCCGCGCGCGTTCTGGCCTCAAAGACCCGCGCCGTCCGATTGGTTCGTTTATCTTCATCGGTCCGTCTGGCGTGGGTAAGACCGAGCTGGCCAAAGCGCTGGCCGAGTTTATGTTCGGCGACGAAGAAGCCATGGTGCGCCTGGACATGAGCGAATACCGCGAGCAGCACACCGTTTCGCGCCTGTTTGGCGCGCCCCCGGGATATGTGGGCTATGAAGAAGGCGGCCAGTTGACGGAAGCTGTGCGCCGCCGCCCATACCGGGTGATCCTGTTCGATGAAATCGAAAAAGCCCACCCGGAAGTGTGGAATGCGCTGCTGCAAATTCTGGACGACGGCCGCCTGACTGACGGACAGGGCCGCGTGGTGGACTTCCGCAACACGGTTCTGATCATGACCAGCAACCTCGGTACCGAGTTTGTGCGCCGGGGCGGCACGCTGGGCTTCTTGCCCGGCAGTGAATCGGACGAGGAACGCGAAGCCCACGATAAGGTTAGCAAAGCGCTCAAGAGTACTTTCCGCCCCGAGTTCCTCAACCGCATTGACGAGATCATCATGTTCTCGCCGCTGACCCTGGAGCAAATGGTCCAGATCGTCGACTTGCAGATGAAGGAAGTTCAAACACGCTTGCAAGAGCATGGCCTGACGGTAGAACTGACTCAACCGGCGCGCGAATGGCTGGCCAAGGTCGGGTTTGACCCGGCGTTTGGCGCCCGCCCGCTGCGCCGCGCCTTGCAAAAAAGCGTGGAAAGCCCGCTGTCGATCAGCCTGCTTTCCGGGCAGTTCACCACGGGTGATACGGTGGTGGTTGACCTGGATGAAAGCAAGCAGGGTTTGATTTTCCACAAAGCCGAAGCCATTTCGAACGTGGCCCTGAACAAAAAAGATCAAACCAGCCAGGTGTAACCGCCGGTGTAGAGATCGGTCGATGGCCTTGAGAATGTCCTGGCATTCTCAAGGCCATTTTTTACCGGGAACCCATGAGCGCTGTGCGCGTCTTATGGATGAGGAGATAAAGGAATGACCTGTAAGCGCTGGATGATATTATTTGTGGTGGCCTGGTTGTTGGCGGCCTGCGGCAGCGGCGAGATGGTTCCGCCGCCCGACCCAACCCGTCTGCCTGACCCTGACAGCAGCGTCGAATCGCCCGCCGGGAATACGACCGCGAATCCTTACGCGCCGCAGCCGGGAGACGGCGCCTTGCAGCGCGGCAACGCGTACCTGGATTCAACCGAAATCAGCCTGATGGAGAGCTTTCCGCCCCAGGTGGGCTTGCGCCTGGTGGGTAACCTGCCCACGCCCTGCCACCAACTGCGCGTAGCATTCAGCGAGCCGGACGCGGAAAAGAACATCCGCGTGGAGATCTACTCGGTGGTGCAGAAGGACGTGGTTTGCGTGGAGGTGTTGCAGCCGTTTGAGGTTTCGCTCAACCTGGGTTCCTATCCGCAGGGGAGTTACAGCCTGCTCGTCAACGGCAGTGAAATTGGTCAGGTGATGCTGCCATAGCGATTGGCGCGAATTTTGCGCTATACTTGATATATGGATGCGGTTGACCCGGCGTTGATCCCAGCATTTCTCAAAAAAATACACTTGTTTGGCCGCCTCGATGATACCCAGCTTCAACTGCTGGCGGATCAAATGCAGTCGCGCACGGTTGCCAAAGATGCGTTCGTCTACGAGCTAGGCGCAGACGCCAACATGTTTTTCTTTCTGTACCAGGGGAAGGTCAGGCTTAAGCGCGATGTTTCCGAGGAAGACCAGTACGATGGGCTGATTGCCCCGGGAGATTTCTTCGGCATGGAATCGATCTCGGGCGAGTCGTATTACATCACCGATGCGCAGGCCGAAGAAGACAGCATTGTGGTTTCCTTGACTGGCGAGCAGCTTGACATCCTCAGCCGCGAGATCCCCGATCTGCGCGACCGGTTAGACCTGGTGGTGCGCAGTTTCATCCTGATGTGGAATGTGTCGCTCAACTGGCGCGAGCCGGGAGAGGCGATATATTACTTCACGCGCCGGCATCTGGTTTCGATGCTGCTGCGCATGATCGGTCCATTTATCCTGGCTCTGACCGCCCTGTTCCTGTTCCTGTTGGGGCAATTTGCTATGCCGGGCTGGCTCCTGCCGCTGATCCTTTCCGCAATTGCGCTGTTGGTTGGCCTGGCCTGGGGCGCCTGGTCATATTTTGACTGGGCCAACGATTACTTTATCATCACCGACCGGCGCGTGCTGGTGTTTGAAAAGGTGATTTTGATGTTCGACAGCCGCCAGGAAACGCCGCTGGAAGCGGTGCTGGCGGTCAACCTGCGCACCACATGGCTGGGGCGCATCCTGGGGTTCGGCGATGTAACCGTCAAGAGCTTCACCGGCACGATCGGCATGAATTATCTCGAAGCGACCAATGAAGTGCAGCAAATGATCGAATACCTGCTGCTGCGCGCGCGCCAGCGCAAAACCAGCGAGGAGATGCGGACGATCGCGCAAACCATCCGCGGGCGGTTAGGCCGGCAGCAGCCGGCAGCAAAAACCAGCGCGCCGCCGGAAGCCCCGGCCCAGGTGCGCGTGACGCCGCTGCAGCGGCAGATCGCCACATTTCTCAACCTGCGCATCGAAGACGGTGGGGCGATCATCTACCGCAAGCACTGGTTTATCTTGCTGCGCCAAACCTGGGCGCCGACACTAATCCTGTTGGGTTTGCTGGTGATATTCATCATGCGCGTAGTCAATGTGCTGCCGGTGGCAACGGTTGGCGGAGTGTTGATGATGGTGCTGTTTGTGGGCTTCATCATATTTTTGTGGTGGGGCTACGAATATTGGGATTGGACCAACGATGTCTACATCATCACCAATGAGCAGTTGATTGATGTGGACAAGCGCCCGTTGGGTACGGAAACCCGCAAAGCGGCCCCGCTCAAAAACATCCTCAGCATCGAATACCAGCGCCAGGGGGTTATTGGCAACATCTTCAACTTTGGCACGGTGTTTATCAAAGTCGGCGAAACCACCTTCACGTTTGACTATGTTCACGATCCGCGGCGCGTTCAGCGTGAGTTGTTCAACCGCTTCAGCGAGGTGAAAGAGCGTGAACGAAAAGCCGAGGAACAGGCCGACCATAAGCGCATGGCTGATTGGATTGAACAGTACGATAAATGGCGCCAGCAGCAGCAAGGGTAGGGTTGGATTAGCGCACACCCGGGCGGCTGTATCTCCCTCAACCCTATATCCGGCGCGGATTGCCCGGTCACAGGCGGTTTTCCATAATATAATTGAGCAGTGAAATTCAACGGGCTGCTTGCCCGTATCTATCTGCACGAGTGAGAAGAAACAATGGCGTTACGCGAGATTGTCTTTGTGCCCGACCCGGTTTTGCGGCGCAAAGCGCATAAGATCACAACCTTTGATAACGATTTGCAGACCCTGATCGACGACATGGTGGAAACCATGCGCCAGGCTCCGGGCGTGGGTCTGGCTGCCCCGCAGGTGGGCGTTTCTACCCGGCTAATTGTGGTGGAATACGGCGACGATGAGGATGAGAACGCGCCCAAGAAGCTGTATATCATCGCTAACCCCGAGATCGTCAAGGCATCGGATGAAATGGAAAACGGCGCGGAAGCCTGCCTGTCTGTACCCGGGCTGGTGGGCGAAGTGGACCGCTACGAGAAGATCCTGGTAAAAGGCTACAACCGCCGCGGTCAACCGGTGAAGATCAAAGCCGAAGGCTGGCTGGCGCGCATTTTCCAGCATGAGATCGACCACCTGGACGGCGTCCTCTTTACTGACCGGGCCAGCAAGGTCTGGAAGCCCAAAGAGGGCGAGCCGATCCCGGCCGACTGACGATGCACCTGACGCGGCTGTCATTGACCAATTTTCGCGCCTTTACCCGCCTGGACATGGACGTGCCCCGGCGGCTTCTGTTGTTGGTCGGTGACAATGCCCAGGGCAAAACCAGCGTTCTCGAAGCGGTTTACTACCTGGCGACCTTTACCTCGCTGCAGGCGCAGGCAGACCGCCAACTGGTCAATTTTATGGCCAGCGACGAGCCCACCGCCGTGGCCCGCCTGGTGGCCGAGTACATGCGCGGCGAGCGCCGCCACAAGATGGAAGTACGCCTGATCCTGGACTCTACGGCCATCAACGGCAGCCGTCTGCGCAAGGAGATCCTGGTAGACGGCGTCAAGCGCCCGGCGCACGAGGCGATGGGCGCGTTTAACGCGGTGATCTTCCTGCCGCAAATGACGCGCATCATCGAAGAAGGGCCGGATGAGCGCCGCCGCTATCTCAACCTGGCGCTGTCGCAGGCTGTTCCCGGCTATGCCCTGGCGCTGAGCGAGTATAACCAGGTGGTGACGCAGCGCAATGCCCTGCTCAAGCAAATGGCGGAACGCGGCAGCGCCGACGGCGAGCAGCTTTCGTATTGGGATGAACTGCTGGCGCAGCGCGGTGCATTTTTGATCCACGCGCGCATCTCTGCCGTGGAAGAACTCGAGCGGCTGGCGGCGCGAGTCCATCACCGCCTGACGCACAGCGAAGAAATCCTGCGCATGGTCTACCAACCGTCCTATGATCCGCTGGGTACGCCTGAAGGGCAGTACAGCCTGCCGATTCAGGCGCAGGCCTACCGCGGCGGCTTCAGCCGCGAGCAGATTCAAAAGGGCTTTTTAACCCGGCTGGCGGCCGTGCGCGGCGAGGAGATCGCTCGCGGCGTAACCACCATTGGCCCGCACCGCGACGAAATGCGCTTCCTGGCCAACGGTATCGACCTGGGCGACTTTGGGTCACGCGGGCAAGTGCGCACCGCGCTGCTGGCGCTCAAGCTGGCTGAGGTCGGCTGGCTGCAAGAGCGCACCGGGCAGTGGCCGGTGCTGCTGCTGGATGAAATCCTGGCGGAACTGGACACGCAGCGCCGCGCCGACTTGCAAAGCTACCTGCGCGAGTCGGAGCAGGTGTTGATGACCACTACCGACCTTAAGCTGTTTGAACCCGAGTTTGTGCAGCAGAGTACGGTGTGGAATATTGACGCCGGGTGCGTTACTTCGACGTTGTAATCATCCCAGCGGGGTTTTGGATGGGATGCCGACCCGGCGCGGGAAGCGCGGTGGAGTAGCCGCGATTTTATCGACCACGATCAGGTAGCGATCTTCCGCTACCCCCGGCAGGTGGATCGGGTTGAGGTGGCGCAGGTGGCCGCCCAGTAGAGTTAGGGCTTTTTCGGCTTGCTGGGTTTCGGCAGGGCCGTTTTGCCCTTTTTGCGCCAGAATCGCGCCGCTTACGCGCACCAGCGGCAGCAGGTACTCAGCCAGGATGGCCATGCTGGCCACGGAACGCGCCACGGCCCAATCATACTTCTCGCGGTGCGCAGCCATCTGGCCCAGGTCTTCGGCCCGGGCCTGTACCACGTCCACGCGCTCCAGGTTCAGCGTTTCGACTACGTGACGGCAGAACTCGACCTTTTTGCCCACCGATTCGACCAGGGTCAACTGCATGGCCGGGTAAAGGATCTTCAGCGGAATGCCGGGAAATCCAGCGCCGGTGCCAATATCCACCAGGCGGCGCGGAGGCTTATCGCGCAGCACCAGATGACAGCTAAGCGAATCGAGAAAATGCTTGGTGCGAATGCCGTCTTCGTCGCGGATGGCCGTCAGATTAAAACGGCTGTTCCATTCCACCAGTTCGCGCAAGTAGCGCTCAAACGCAGCCAATTGCGCTGCGCTGAGCTGCACCCCGAGCAGATTGAGCACATCCTGTTTGAGTTTCTCCATCGTTTGCTATTATACCGCCAGATGCGGCCGCGCCGGCCAGCGCTTGTACTATAATTCTTGACATGATCCCGGTACACAAGTTATTAGATTTTTCTGGGCAGGTGGTGCTGGTCAC
>DATCUC010000352.1:0-7000 GCA_036567625.1 Anaerolineaceae bacterium
CTTCGGCCAGCCGCAGCCACTCCCCGTTTGCCGAGCGAGCATCCACGTCGACGCACTCGCCGTTGACCAGCCCGCGCACGACCTCATAGCCCGTGCCGGGGCCGGCGCGCACGTTGAGGATGTTGGCGGTCACGCAGGCAGACAGCATCGCGGCGGTGGGCGCTTGCGTATCAGCCGGGGGCTGCGTGGATTGATCCGCGCTGGTGGAGGCCGCCTCGGATGAGCCAGTCACCAGCCGGGAGATTTTTTCTACGATCTCATCATTTTCCATTTGCCCGATGACCACGTCCTGAATAATGCCGTCTGGGCCGATGAAAAAGCTGGTGGGATAGGCAGTGATCTGGTAAGCGCGCGAGGCCTGTTCTTCGGGGTCGAGCAGCATGGGGAAGGTGAGCCCCAGTTCGTCAACATACTGCTCCACGTCGCTGGCCGGGTCAGCGGAGGTGACGGCCAACACGGTAAAACCCTGGCTGCGGTAGCGTTCGTAAGCGGCTTCGATGGCGGGCATTTCTTCGCGGCAGGGGCCGCACCAGGTGGCAAAGAAATTGAGCAGCACGTATCCGCCGCGGAAATCTTCCAGCGAAATCGTGTTGTTATTGAGCGTGGAGAGGGAAAAGCCGGGGGCGGTGTTGCCAATAGCAGGGCCGACCGGGGGTTGGTCATCACTTTCGAAAGTGGGGAGAGCGGCAGGAGAACAACCAGCGGCAGTTGCCGCAAGGAGGGCTGCCAGCAGCCACAAGATCGAAATTCGCGCGAGCCGGAGCAGATGTGATGAACAGCCGTTCATGCTTCCCCCTGGGTGATGCTTATTTGGAGATGCGGGCGTCGTAGAATGACGCGCTGGCGCTGGTGTTGCCGTCGCAGGTGCAGCCCATCAGGCCGATTTCTCCTTTGGTGAGCGCCGTATCGGTGACGGTGCCGACCGTCTGGCCGTTAATGTAGAGAGTGAACACCGGGCCGTTAGCTTCCACGCGCAGGGTGTTGCGCGCGCCAGAGCCGGTGTTCATGCTGGTCGCAATCGCCGGGCCAAGCAGCAGGTTCGGCGTTGCGCCTTCATCACCGGGTTCCCAATAGTGGAAGGCATATTCGCCGTTGGGACGCACGCGAAAGCTGTAGAAATTCTTGTCTGTATTGGCGCGAAAAAACAGGCCGTGGTACTCGTCAATGTTGTCATTGAATTCGACTACGACCTCGGCGGTGAAATCCTCGACATCTTCATTGACCAGGTAGCGGGTTTCAAAGCGGTGCGAATCATCAATGGCGATCGACCAGACCAGACCGTCAGCCTGGTACAGCGGGGCCTCTTCGTGGTTGATGTTCTTGCCGAACCATTCTTTGATCTCGCCGATATTGTTGAGGCCAAAGATGAAGACAAAAATAGCAATCAAGCCGGAGACCACTCCGATGACCTTTGCCAGGATTGACCCACAACCGTCGCCCATGCCTGTGCCCCCGCATCAACAAGTCAGGATATATCTTTCTGAAATAGAAAACGGATTTGGTAAAGAAATTATACAAACGCAGCGGCCGTTTTTCCACTGGTTAAGTCATCGGAATTGGGTATGAATGTCAATATATCCGCCGGTGGGTAGCTGGTTTCCACGGCGGGCGGCCTGCAGGCTGCTTATCCAGCAGGCGCCAGCCTTATTTTTCCGGCGGGTTGAATCGGGCCAGTTCTTCTTCGCTGAGGCGCAGACCGGCGGCGCCCAGGTTGTCGCGCAGTTGATCCAGGTCGCGCGGGCCGATGATGGGGCTGGTGACGACGGGCTGCGAAAGCAGCCAGGCCAGGGCGATCTGCGAGATGCTTTTCCCGCGCTGCTGCCCGATTTCTTCCAGGTTGTCGAGCGCGCGCCAGTTGGCTTCGTCGCTGAAATAGCGCGCCGCGCTGCCCTGCCGGGCGCTGTCCACATCGGTATGGTCGCGGCGGTATTTGCCGGTGAGAAAGCCCCCGGCCAGCGGGCTGTAAGGGATGACGCCCAGGCCGTAGGTTTCGCACACGTCGGCCAGTTCGGTTTCAAACTCGGAACGGTGCACCAGATTGTAGTGCGGCTGCAGGCTGTCGTAGCGCGCCAGTCGCAGCCGGTCAGCGGCCCACAGGGATTCCATCAGCCGCCAGGCCGGGATGTTGGAGCAGCCGATATAGCGTACCTTACCCTGCTGCACCAGCCGGTCAAAGGCGCTGAGGGTTTCTTCGATCGGGGTGTGATCGTCGGGGTAGTGGGATTGGTACAGGTCGAGGTAATCGGTTTGCAGCCGGCGCAGCGATTCTTCCGCGGCGTGGAGGATGTGCGCGCGCGACAGCCCCTGGCTGTTGGGGTCCTGGCCCATGGGGCCGCGCACTTTGGTGGCAAGGATCACTTCGTGGCGCGGAATATGTTCCTGGCGCAGCCATTTACCGATGATCGTTTCGGCCACGCCGCCGGGGTTATTGGGCGCCCAGCGCGAGTAAATATCGGCGGTGTCGATAAAGTTGACCCCGGCATCCCAGGCGGCGTTAAGTACGCTAAAGGAAGTTGGCTCATCCGCCGTCCAGCCAAACTGCATGGTTCCCAGGCACAGTTCCGATACCTGAAGCCCCGTTCTGCCTAAATAGCGATAGTCCATTTTTCCCTCCTGGAAAGCTGCTCGTGCCAGACGCGAATCTGGGAAATCATGCGCTGATGCAGGTTGATACTGCTATTGTAGATGATGCTGGCTGGCGAACGGCGCCGGCAGCAGTAGGAATTTCCCCCATACGCTGCCCGATTCTTCCCCGTTGAGCCGGTTTGGCGGGCAAGGTACACTAAATCTGGCGCTGAGAAGCGCTAATTCCTTCCCTGGTTCTCTCGTTATCCTGACGGGTACCTGGCTGCCCTGGCCGGGGAAAGTATATTCTTCACAGAGGAGGTGCGTATGAGACGAAAAGACACCATCTGGTGTGACGGCTGCGGCATCGAGCTGCTTTGGGCTCCGGTGCGCGGCAATCAACGCGACTACTGCTGCGAGGATTGTAAGAATGGGTTTGCCTGTTCGTGCGGTTCGCGCATGGAAGAGGAAGACTATCCACGCTCTGGCCGCGCGAGCGCGGAACAAAACCTGCCGTATGAGATGACTCTGTAAGCTGTGGGTCACAGGGCGCCCGGCCGCCCCGCCTTGCGCGGGGCGGCCTTTTGATTTGCTCGTTCCAGACCACTTGACACTCGCCCCGGCTGGGCTATACTGAAAGTACAGAATACTTTGCTCTGCGGAAACCGCCCGGTCAAGTGGAGCCATGTACGCCTCAACCATCCACCTGCCCGCGTTATCCGCGGGCGGTTTGTGTTTTGTGGAGGATACCAGCATGGCCCGAAGAACGTTGGTGCTGTTGATGATGGCTGCGGTGATCGCGTTTGTGGCCTGGATCGTGAACGCCCCGTTCACACCCGCGCAGCTCGTGTTTGTGGCAGTTTTGGGAATGCTGGCGACTGTGCCGCTGGCGATCGTGGCGCGGCGCAGGATGGACCGCGAGCCAACCGTTGAACGCGCGCGCGATGTGATCACCTGGTTTCACTTTGCGTTTGGGGTACTGGTGGCCTCGGCATTGGTGGCGGCCACGCGTTACACGCTGACTACCGGCGTGCTGCACCTGCCCGTTCCGCCGTGGATGGGCATGGTGATTATGGTGGTGAGCAGCGCGGTAGTGCTGCTGGTGATGGCCAATCTGGCGCTCAAAGGCCAGGGCGCGCCCTTTGCTGTGGCGCTCACCCGGCTGGTGGCGGTGGAGTGGTTCTACGCCTGGACGCGCAACCCGATGGTGCTGGCCGGCACGGTGGGGCTGGTGGGGTTGGGGCTGTACCTGGGTTCGGGGTTGTTCCTGCTGTACGTTGTGCTGCTGGTGGTCCCGGCATTTATTATTTTTTTGACCCTGGTGGAGGAGCGCGAGCTGGAAATCCGTTTTGGACAGCCGTACCTGGATTATAAGGCGCGTACGCCACCCTTTCTTCCATGGAGGCCGCAATGAACGAGCCTATGGATAAGATTCACCCGGCGCAAATTTTGTTAGGCGTAGACGGGTCAGACCAATCGCTGGTGGGGGTAAGCCTGCTACGCGAACTGCCGTGCGTGCCGCGCTGCCGCATTCACGCCATCACGGTATGGAATGGGCGCTCGCCGGTAGACCGGGCGCGGCTGCAAGCAGCGCTGGACGAAGTGCGCGATAAACTGCGCGGCGGCTGCGCGGAAGTCCACGCGGAATTGTGCCAGGGCCACGCGGCGGAGGTGATCGTGCGCACTGCCACCGACATGGATTGCGACCTGATTGTGGTGGGGGCCAAGGGGCTGCGCTCCACGCTGGGTATTCTGCTGGGCGGTGTGGCGCAGCAGGTGGTGGAACACGCGCGCTGCCCGGTGCTGGTGGTGCGCGCGCCTTCCGTGGGGTTGGGGCAGGTGCTGCTGGTGACGGATGGATCGGATTCGAGCCAGGCAGCGGCGGAATACCTGGCCAACTTCTCGCTGCCCGCGGAAACTAAAGTGCGCGTGTGCAACGTGGTGCCGCCGGGGGCGCTGCCGCAGTTCACCACGGGAACCTGGCCGGTGGGACATGAGGTTGTGCCGATTCTGAGCGACCGCGAGCTTGCGGAACTGGATGAAATGCACGAAGAAGAGCGTGTTCAGGCGCGCAAGCTGGTGACCGAAACCAGCACAGCCCTATGCGCTGCCGGGCTGGACGCCGAAGGCCTGGTGCTGGAAGGCGATGCGGCCACGGAAATCTTGCGCTATGCGCGGCGCTGGCATCCCAACCTGATTGTGGCCGGGTCGCGCGGATTATCGGAAATTAAAGGCTGGTGGATGGGGAGCGTGTCGCGCAAGCTGGTAAATGCTGCTACCTGTTCGGTGCTGGTGGTAAAGCGCGCAGGCGAGGCGGACCAGCAATAACGGTAAGGAGGTTGGCATGGTATGGATAACGGATACGCTGTGGTGTGACGGGTGCGGCGTCGAGATCCTGGGCGCGCCGGTGCGACTGCACCACCGGTCGTATTGCTGCGAAGACTGCGCTCACGGCCGGGCGTGCGACTGCGCGGATTTGCTGAATGAGGATGAACGGCGGAAAGTTGGTCAGGACCGGCTGGTGCCCGAAGGAAATTACCTGATCGACGACTGATTCACCTGACTGAACCCGGCTTTTCATGTACAATATTTAGCGATGCGCAGTCACAGTAGTCCGGCGGCGCAGGTTCCATTCTGGCTGGAGCATTATCCCCTAACGCAATGAGGTTTGCATGGACCTGCTGATTACGATCCTGATCGTGCTCGTTGTCGTACTGCTGTTCGTGGTGGCATTCATGCTGGTACGCGCGGCTCTGTACGGAAAGCCGATCCAAAAGGTTGACCCGGTGGAGGGTATCAAAGTCGATCCGCCGGTGATCGCCAAGCACCTGGCGGCGGCAATTCGCAAGCCGACGATTTCTTCGCTGGACCCGGCGCAAGTGGACGCGCAGGCGTTCCGCGACCTGCATGCTGCCCTGGAAGCGATGTACCCGCGGGTGCATGCCACCCTGGAGCGACGCACAGTCAACGATTTTGGGCTGGTGTATACCTGGAAGGGCCGTAAACCGGAACTGGAGCCAGTGCTGTTCGCCGCGCACCAGGACGTGGTTCCGGTGGAGGCCGCCGGGCTGGCCGAGTGGACGCATCCGCCGTTTTCCGGGCAGATCGCGGACGGTTATGTGTGGGGCCGCGGCACGCTGGATATCAAAAACCAGCTCATCGCCCTGCTGGAAGCAGTAGAAAACCTGTTGAAAGACGGTTATCGCCCGCAGCGCACGGTGATTCTGGCCTTTGGGCATGACGAAGAGGTGAGCGGGGCGAAGGGCGCGGGGAGCATTGTGGCGCAGATGGCTGAAGAAGGGCTGCGGCTGGAGGCGGTGCTGGATGAAGGCGGCGCGCTGACCAGCGGATCGCTGCCGGGCGTCAAAAGCTCGGTGGCGATGGTTGGCACCACGGAAAAAGGCTACTTGAGCCTGGAACTGACCGCGCAGGGCGAACCAGGGCATTCTTCGATGCCGCCGCAGCACACTGCCATCGGCATTTTGGGGGCGGCGCTGGCGCGGCTGGAGGCCAGCCCCCTGCCCGCGCAGTTACGCACCATCGCAGCCACGCTGGATGAGGTGGGCGGGCTGATGCCGTTTTCGATGCAGTTTTTGCTGGCGAACCGCTGGCTGTTCGGGCGGGCCATCCTCAAGCGGCTGATGGCGAAGCCCATGACCAATGCCACGGTGCGCACCACGCAGGCGATCACGATGATTTCGGGCGGAGTGAAGGATAACCTGCTGCCGCGCGAGGCCAAAGCGGTGGTGAACTTCCGCCTGATGCCGGGGGATACCGTAGCGAACGTGTGCGAGCATGTGCGCCGCGCGCTGGCCGACGAGCGCGTGACCTTCCAACCGCTGCCGGGGCAAACCGTGCGCGAGGCTTCGCCAGTTTCGCCGGTGGAGGCGCCGGCTTTCCAGGATCTTTCGCGCGTGATCCGCCAGATTTTTCCCGATGCGGCGGTTGCGCCGTACCTGGTGATGGGCGCCACGGACGCGCGCTATTACACCGCGATCTGCGATAATGTGTACCGCTTCTGCCCACTGCGGCTGACGGATGCCGAGTTGGGGCTGATGCACGGCACGAATGAGCGCATCAGCGTGGAGGGGTTGGGTCGCATGGTGCAGTTTTATGGGCAGTTGATCCGCGTTTGGGGAGAGCGGGCTTAACCGCCGCCGGAGGAAACCGATCGATACCGAAGTCGCTGGAGGTCATATGCGGGGAGGTCTGCCAACCAGGACCCGCAGGTTGAGGGGGGCAGCCGGGGTTGTACTCGTGATGGGGTTGCTGGCACTGACACTGGTGAACTGCGCCCCGGTATTTCCAGACCGGGAAGCCACGCGCACCGCGGAAGCGCTGATCGTGGGCGAGCGGCTGCAGCAAACCATGGAGGCCGACCAGTCGACGCAGATGGTGGCTTCGGCTACGGCGCGCATGGCGCAGGCCTTCACCC
>DATCUC010000353.1:0-9624 GCA_036567625.1 Anaerolineaceae bacterium
CGCAAAGGGGGAAAGCCGCGCGCCGGGTTCACCGGCGCACACCGTCCAGATCTCCACCGGTTCGCCGGCCTGGGCCAGTTCCCAGATGAGCCCCCCGCACGAATACGCCGCGTCATCGAAGTGCGGAGAAAGGAAAATCCAGTTCATGCGATAGTTATACTATGAAAGCGCTACGCCCTATTCCAGGCTGTGATAAAATCGCATAGTACGCGCGTTTAACAGAATTGTAAGGAGTCGCCATGGATTTCATCCTCAACCTGTTTCGTCCCCCGCCCTACCCGCGCCAGAATAAG
The DNA here is from genome assembly GCA_036567625.1 of Anaerolineaceae bacterium. GTDB lineage: Bacteria > Chloroflexota > Anaerolineae > Anaerolineales > Anaerolineaceae > CALDSL01. The sequence goes on from DATCUC010000353.1 coordinate 294, forward strand.
CAAGAGGTAGAAAAGCTCGTGGATGAACTGGCGCGCATCGGCAAAGTGGATGATTTCCTCTCTGAGCGGCCGGGCGGTTCGTTCAATGGCCAGTGCCAGAATATCCGCGCCCGGCAAATCGGCCAGCGCCTGCACGAAATTGGCGGGCAAGACTTAATGCACTGGGTGGCCAAAAAAGTCCGGCGCCGGCTCGGCGCCCAACTGGCCACGCATCTGGAATACGCGTGGAATGAAATCGGCGGCTGGGTTCCCTGATCCATCGCGCTACCAGCCGGTAAATTCGCCCCGGTCCTAAATCCGTACGACCAGACCGTAAGGAAACGCATACTTTTCACGCGCAGTCACCCGGAAGGGGTCAGGCCCTGGCCCGCTCCTGGTTCTCTTTGATTGCTCTATGCAACTCACCTTTCCCGTCTCCCGCACCAAGATTCTCACGCCTCGCCGCCGCGCGGAGATCATCTCGCGCCAGCGCCTCCTGGAAACGCTCAACGAGCTGCTGGATAACAAGCTGATGATCATTGCAGCCCCGGCCGGGTATGGGAAAACCTCGCTGCTGGTGGATTTCTTCTATCAAAATGAGATCCCGGTTTGCTGGTATGCGCTGGACGCGCTCGATGGCGACGCGGAACGTTTTATCGCCCACCTCATTGCTTCGATCAACCTGCGCTTTCCGAAGTTTGGACAGAGTTCGGCGAATGCGCTCAATAACTCGCTGCAAAATCAGATTAATATCGAAACCCTGGTGACCACTATCACCAACGATGCTTACGAGAATATCCGCGAGCATTTTGCCATCGTGCTGGATGATTACCACCTGGTACGCGAAAGCAAGCTGGTCGACCAGTTCATCAGCCGCTTCATTCAGGAAGTGGACGAAAACTGCCACATCGTCATCGCCTCGCGCACCCTGCTCACCCTGCCCGATCTGCCACTGATGGTGGCGCGCTCGCAGGTGGGCGGCATGAGCTTTGAAGAACTGGCTTTCCGCCCCAACGAGATCCAGGACTTTATGGCGCAGAACTTTCGGCGCCGGCTGAGCGACGAAGAAGCCGAGCAAATGGCTTACCAGACCGAAGGTTGGATCACCGGGCTGCTGCTTTCCACCCAGGCGCTGAACAAAGAAGTTGACAGCCGCATGCGCGTGGCGCGGGTTTCTGGTGTGGGCTTGTACGAGTACCTGGCGCAGCAGGTGCTGGCGCAGCAAGACGCCGAAATGCAAACCTTCTTGCTGCGTTCGGCGCTGCTGGATGAATTTGACGCCGACTACTGCCAGGATGTGATCGGCAAGGCGCTCAACCTGACTGGCTGCGACTGGGACAGGTACATCGACACCTTGTTGAGTGGTAACCTGTTTATCCTGCAAGTCGGCGAAGAACGCATCTGGCTGCGCTACCACCACCTGTTCCGCGATTTTTTGCGCGAGCGCATGCTGCGCCAGCGCCCCGAGGAAGCCGCGCTGATCCAAAATCGGCTGGCCGAAACTTATGCCGCGCGCGGTGATTGGGACCAGGCTTTTACCCTGTTCCAAAGCCTGGGCAACAGCGAAGCCATCGCCGCGATGACCGAAAAAGCCGGCCCCAGCCTCTTTTTGCGCGGCCGGTTGACCACTCTTCAGGATTGGCTCAACGCACTGCCCGCCGAAATGCGCGCGCGCCGCCCGGGGTTAATCTCGCTGATGGGCATCGTTGCCGTGATGCGCGGCGATTCGCAGCAGGGCCTGGAGCTGTTCGATCAGGCCATCGCCGCGCTCGACCCGCAGACCAACCGCGAACAACTGGCCTGGGCGCTGGTGCGGCGCGCATCCACCCACCGCATGTTGGGCGACTATAACACCGCCCTGGAAGATATCGAAACTGCGCTGCAGGTGACCGCCGGCGCGCCCGAACTGGGGCTTGTGGAAGCCGAGGCGCTGCGCTCAAAAGGCTCGACCTGTTTTCACCAGGGCCGCCTGCTCGAAGCCCTTACCTGGCTCAACCGCTCGGTAGACGCGTACCAGGCGCTCAAAGACCGCGAAAATGTGGCCAAGGTTTCGCTGGAAATCGGCAAGATGAATGAAGCCCTGGGGAATTACCTGGCATCGAAGAATGCCTATTCGCTGGCGCGCGAGATCTGGAAGGGCTCTGAAAACACCATGTGGCAAAGCACGCTGCTGGTCAACCTGGGCGTGCTGTATCACCTGCTGGGCGAATACGAAAACGCGGCGGCGACGTTGGAAGAGGCGGTCAACAATGCCCGTGAAGGCGGCTACCCGCGTATGGAAGCTTTTGCCCTCACCAGCATCGGCGACCTGTACCGCGATCTGCAGGCCACGCACGAAGCGCTGGACGCCTACCGCTGGGCGCGGCTGATCGCCCGCCAGATCACCGACCGCTTTCTGCTGCTGTATCTTGACCTCGCGGAATCGGCGCTGGCGCGCTCGCAGAACCAGTTCTATCAGGCAGTAGACCTGATCGCCTCGGCGCAAGAAATCGCCGCCGACGGCCAGTCGCCTTACGAGCGCTACCTGGTGCGGCTGGAGAACGGCGGCATGAAAGTCGTCCGCCAGGACGCCGCGGCCGCCGTGCGCGAACTGGAAGAAGCCGCCGCGTTCTTTGGCAGTGAAGGCCACCGCGTCGAAGCCATTCGCGCGTACCTGTATATGATGTGCGCGCTGTTCCTCAGCGGTAATCTTACTCGCGCAGTGGAGTACAGCACGCGCCTGTTCGCGCTGGTTTCCGGTCCCGAAAACCTGCACCCGCTCATCGCCGCCGGCCGCGAAGTGATCTCCACCCTGGAACGCATGGCCCAGCAGCCGGAATTTTCCGGCCCGGTGGGCAACCTGGTCGAGCAGGTACGTGATTTCGACCAACAAGTGCCGGAAGTGCGCCGCGTGCTGCGCCGCCGCGCGCAAGCCGTGCCGCTGGCTCAACCGCACATGATCATCCGCGCCCTGGGGCGCATGCAGGTGAAGATCAACGACCATGCCGTCACCAGCGCTGACTGGCAAACGCAAAGCTGCCGGGACCTGTTCTTCCTGATTATGACCCATCCGGAAGGGATGAACAAGGAAGATATTGGCGCGGTCTTCTGGCCGGACGCTTCTCCGGCGGAGTTGAAACTGCGCTTCAAGAATAATGTCTACCGCGTGCGCCACGCCGTCGGCAAGGATACCATCACCCTGCAAGATGATTACTATTTCTTCAACCGCCGGCTGGATTATGAATACGACGTCGAGTCCTTCTTGACCGAGCTGGAACAGGCGGAATTGGCCGAAGAAACCGCGCTCAAGCTGGAGCACTACAAAACCGGCCTCAAGTATTACAAAGGCCCCTATCTGCCGGATATTGACGAGACCTGGGTGCTGGCCGAGCGCGAACGCCTGCAGCGCATCTACCTGGAAACGCTGCTCAAAGTGGCTGAACTGCAGCAGGCCGGCAAGCATTATGACAAGGCCCTCAGCTACTGCCAGATGGCTCTCAAAACCGACACGTGCCACGAAGCCGCGCACCGGTTGGCGATGTGCATTCACGCCAACATGGGCAGCCGCGCGGCGATCGCGCGCCAGTATGAGGAATGCCGTCGCGCCCTGCGCGACGAGATTGACGCTGAACCTTCATTGAAAACACAGGAATTGTACGAAACGTTAATGAAGAACGCCTAGCGCATCGCAGCCAGCATCACAATCGAGGAACAACCGAACAGGGGAAGGCGAATTTAAAGATTCGCCTGGTCCAACAATTGCTGCTCCTTGGCGCCGAAAGGAGAAACCAATTTCCACCTTGCAAGAGTGAAAGCTTCTTTTGAAGCCCGTTGAAGCCTGTTTTGAAGCCTACCGTTGGTCATAATCAAAAAGCAAACCCCAACAAACTCTCATTTTTTCACAAGGAGATCCCAAATGAAAAGCTTTCTGTCGTTAGCCGCCAAAGTTGATGTTCGCGTCATCGTCTTTATTCTGGCCGTCGCACTGTTCGCCCTCGCTGCGGGCGCCCCTTCCATGACCATCGGGATTGGTGGATAAGCAGCCATGATCTTGCTCTGGGCCGTCATCGCGGGTTTCGCAGCAGGCCTGACCAGAGCATTGATCGGGAAGAGAAAGTACCGGGCACCAAAGATTCGCCATATCTGGCTTGTCTTTATCGCATTTCTTCCTCAGTTCTTTGCTTTTCGGCTCACAGCCACCAGAAACTACTTTCCAGATGAATACGTACCCCTGGTTCTGGTAGGCTCGCAGCTCGTACTTCTGATCTTTACCGCACTGAACATTGCTGTACCCGGCATGCGGGTACTGGGAGCGGGACTGGCGCTCAACTTCCTGGTGATTCTGGCCAATCGCGGGATGATGCCCATCAGTCCTGAGACCGTTCGCAGGATCGTTCCTCCCGATTTACCGCCCGGCCTATGGTCCGTAGGCAAGCGGTTCGGAGTAGGAAAGGACATTGTGCTCGAAAAGGGGGATACAACGCTATGGTTTCTATCGGACACCTTCGTACTTTCGCTATCTGAGACGTACCGAGTGGCATTCAGCATAGGGGACGTGCTGATTGCCCTCGGTGCGTTCTGGGTCCTCTGGAACATGGGCGGCCCCGAAACTTCCCCCAAAATCATCCCCAACCCAACCGAATCAGTTACATCATCGTAGCCGGTGATTTTTAGGAGAGAGTAAGATGAAACAGGAACGCAACAACCGCAATACAGCGCAGTTTTCGCAAGAATACAGCCGAATTCTTTCCGCCGCGGTGATCAATGCGCGCTTCCGCCAGGCCCTGCTGAATAACCCCGTGCAGGCCGTCACTACCGGGTATTGGGGCGAAAAGTTCCAGCTCGGCAGCGAAGAACGCAATCACCTGGCTTCGATCCGCGCCACTTCCCTGGCCGAATTCGCCACGCAGCTTGCCTCGCCCGCCTCGCGCGCTGGCATGGCCGCTGCTTGCGACTAGCCAGTTGCTCGCAGTTTTTGGAGTGTTTCGATTTTTCATTACAAACTAGTGGTACTTGCCTGTCTGGTGCACAATCCGTAGGGGGAAACATCCAGGTGAGTGTTTTCTCCATCCCCTGCAGCCTCACGCCTGGAAAGCCTGCCATTTCGTATGCCTGCTCGAACCGTCCAACCCCGCAACGGTGATAGTTCGTATCTGAGCCTGGCCTCAGCCAGTCAGACGAACCTGCCTCTCACCACTGACGACGTGATCGATGCCATCGGCCGCCGCGTTCTTGCCCTGGCGCAAACCGGCCGCTGCGCCATCTTTCTGCGCCAGCGCGACGGTTCGTATTCTTGCCCCTGGTATACCGGCCTGTCAACCGGCTATGTGCAATCCATCCTTGCCGAAACCGCGCATTCGTTCGGCAAGGACTATTTTTTCCTCTCCCGCCCCGGCCCTTTGATTATCACCGACACGGGCAAATCGCTGGTAACCACTGCACTCTCCGCGCTGGCGCGCGAAGAAGGTTACCGCGCCGTGCATTTCTGGCCGGTAGAAATCAAAGGCAGCATTGTAGCGGCCGTGGGTTGTTACTATAACAAGCCGCACACACCCACCAAAACCGAAAGCAAGGCCATCACCGCTTACCTGGCGCAGGTTGCCAACGACCTGGAAAATGCCGTGCCGCGCGTCGAGCCGCGCCCGGCGGTAGTGCTGAATGGCCTGTACGATCTCAGCCGCCAGTTAGTGGCCAACGACAGCCTGGAAGTGCAGTTGCAGAGCTTTGCCCAATCGACCGTCGAGATCGTGCAGGTCAGCTTTTGCCGTATTCTGGTGCAGGAAAGCCACGGAGTCTATCGTTGCCAGGCAGTCTATCCTGAGCGCTCCAGCGGGCTGCCAATTCAACCTGACAACCAGGGCGTTGAGCTGCTGCTGCGGCGCGTGGCCACAACCAGGTCGCCCTTCGTGCTGCACCGCTCCGATATCACCCTCAACTACGAGCTGCGCATGGCCCTCGAACTGGACCTGGCTCACTCACTGTGCTTTATACCGCTGCACCTGGATACCGAAATCCTCGGTTTGCTGGTGCTGGGCGAAGAGCGCCAGAACCAGCACTTCTCCAGCGATAAGATCCGCGTGGCCAATACCATTGCCGACCTGGTAGCCAGCGTGGTGCACCGCGAGCGGCTGTACCACCGCCTGGAAGAAAGCTACCTGGAAACCATCCTGGCCCTCACCCGCACCCTCGAAGCGCGCGACCCCTATACCGCCGGCCATTCGAAACGCCTGGAAGACCTGGTAGAAAAGGTGGGCAAACGCCTGGGCTGCGGACCGGTGCGGCTGCAGTCGCTGCGCTGGGCGGCCCTGCTGCATGATATCGGCAAGATCGGCGTGCCTGATCATGTTCTCACCCGCCCCGGCCCGCTCAGTTCGGAAGAATGGGAATCGATGAAGAAGCACCCGCAAATTGGCGCCGACATTATTACCCCGGTTTCTTCGCTGGCGCACGTGGCCCCCTTTGTGCTGGCGCACCACGAGCACTTTGATGGAAGCGGCTATCCCTATGGACTAAAAGGGGATGAGATCCCGCTGGAAGCCCGCATCCTTTCGGTGGTGGACGCTTTTTGCGCAATGACGGATGGTCGTATCTACCGCGCGGCCAAAACCCACGCGCAGGCTGTCGAAGAGCTGCGCCGCTGTTCCGGCACGCATTTTGACCCGCGCGTGGTCGACACCTTCCTGAATATTCTGGAACACGAATAGCCGGCTTAGCTCTTTAGCCCGATGTAGACGATTTCCCACAGGATGCGGTCGGGGGATTCGAACATCACCTGGTAGTAGGTGTTGGGCTCACGGCTGAAGTCTGGGCGGTGGCGCGGCGTATCAAACAGGTGCGGTACACCGGCGCGGGTCAGGTATTCGGCAGCGCTGTCAACGTCTTCTTGCGCGGCAACGCCAATACCAATGTGGTTGATGCCCGGGCCGTCGTAGTCGTTGACCACGTCTTTGGCTCCGCTCAAAAACCAGAAGCTGACCCCGTTCTTTTCCGCCAGGGCCAGGGTTTCGGCATCCTCATAGATCAGTTTCCAGCCTAAAAACGTGAAAAGATCGCGGTAGAAACCAAAATTTTCACCGCGCACATTGATCTGAAAATGTGAAAGCTGCGTGGGTTGCATGGTATCCTTTCCAAAGCCGGTGATTGGTATGGATTGATTGTAGCCCAGGTTGCTGCAGCAGTGTTTCTGCGCTATAAAGTCAATTGCACCCTTCCGGAGAGTGTGGTAAATTATTTATGTATTTTATAAATATTCTACGTTTAATGAGGGAGATGAATGGGAGAAACAACCGCACGTGCAAATCAAGAGTATATGATTACCGATCCGCCGTTTGTTGACCGGTTGTTCGGATCCACCCGCTGGTCATGGCTGTGGCTGATCGCCCGCCTGTACATCGGGTACACCTGGCTGGAATCCGGCCTGGGTAAGTTTGGCAACCCGGCCTGGATGCAGACCGGCGAAGCGTTAAAGGGCTTTTGGACCAACGCGGTGCGCATCCCCGAAGCCCCGGCCCGCCCGGCAATCGCTTTCGACTGGTACCGGGGATTCATCCAGTCCATGCTCGATGCGCAGGCCTACACCTGGTTTGGCAAGCTGATCCCCTATGCCGAAACCCTGATTGGCATCGCCCTGATCCTGGGCGCATTTGTTGGCATTGCCGCGTTCTTCGGCGCGTTTATGAACTGGAACTTTATGATGGCAGGCACGGCCAGCATCAACCCATTGATGTTTGTCATCACCATCCTGATCATCATGGCCTGGAAAACCGCCGGCTGGCTCGGCCTGGACCGCTGGCTGCTGCCGCTGGTGGGCACGCCCTGGCGCCCGGGACGGGTCTTTGTGGGTTCGAAAGACACGCCCAAGACCACGTGATCCACGGGCATTCCGCTGATCGCATCGCGCCGGACGCAAGCAGTTTTGCAACTTTTTTGCGCCCGGCGCGTATATGTTTATGAAGGAGAATGAACGATGCAAAACAAACGTTTGACCCGCAGTGAATCGAATAAAATGATCGGCGGCGTTTGCGCCGGTCTCGCCAATTATTTAAATATCGACCCCACCATCGTCCGCCTGATCTTTGTAGCGCTGGTGGTGCTCTACGGACAGGGCCTGCTGCTGTACCTGATCCTGTGGATCGTTATGCCGGAAGAGAAAGCCGGCGGCCCGGTTGAACCGCCCGTGCAGCGCTATACGCCCCCGGCGGAACCCACCGCTCCGCAGCCCCCGCAGGATACCATTCCCCCGGCTGACGGCGACAATATCTAAAAAACAACACAGGCTCCCACAATCTTGTGGGAGCTTTTGATTCGCCGACAGCCAATTGAGGCTTCTCGAAAATTTCCTCGCCGGCCAGCCAGAATCGGCACGCTTTATGCTATACTGACCATAATGGGGTAGTATCGCACCCGGCGTGCACATGTTTTTCTCTGGAGGGCTGCATGGAACTGTACACCATTCCGGTGATCAAACCCGAGGATACCAACTTTATCCTTGGGCAGTCGCATTTTATTAAAACTGTGGAAGATATGCACGAGGCCCTGGTGGGCGCCGTTCCCGGCATTCGCTTTGGGCTGGCCTTTTGCGAGGCGTCGGGGAAATGCCTGGTGCGCTGGACTGGCACCGATGAGGAGATGATCGCCCTGGCGCAGCAAAATGCGTTTAACATTGGCGCGGGACACAGTTTCATTCTCTTCCTCGGCCAGGGATTCTTCCCCATCAACGTGCTCAATGTAATCAAGAATCTTCCGGAAGTCGCGCATGTCTTTTGCGCCACCGCCAACCCCACCGACGTGATCCTGGCGGATACCGGCCGCGGGCGCGCCATCCTCGGCGTGGCTGACGGCGAAACGCCAAAGGGAATTGAAGGCGAAGAGGATATCGCCTGGCGCAAAGGTTTCTTACGCCGCATTGGCTATAAGGCCGGCTGACCCCGGCAGCAGCGCATTCTCGATCAAGGCAAGGAGAAGTCATCATGAAACGTATCGTACCCGTGCTCGTCGCCGCCGCCATGCTGCTTTCAGCCTGCGGCGTGCTCAACCCGGCTCCTGCCGAGCCCACGCCCTCCGACGATCAACTGGCAACCCGCGTGGCCCAGGTGCTAACCGCTATGCCCAGCGCCACGCAGGCCGAAGCGCTGCCTTCGAATACACCGCCTCCCACCGACACGCCGGTGCCTCCCACCGAAGCCCCGCAGCCGACGGCTACGCTGATCCCCAGCGAAACGCCGACGCTGGAGCCAACCGTCCAATTGACCGGCGATGCCGGCGGCGGCGGCCCCGATTCAACCCAGGCTGCCGATATGGGCGGCGGCGGGCCTTCCACTACCGAAACCGCGGATGCGGGCGGCGGCGGACCATCCACTACTGGAACGCCGGA
>DATCUC010000354.1:0-16907 GCA_036567625.1 Anaerolineaceae bacterium
GAGCTTGCGGATCTGGTAGCCGTTTTCCCAGAAGAACACGCGCCGGGCTTCCATATATTGTTCAGCTTCCTCAATCTTGCCCGCGGCCAGCAGTTCATCGGCGGTGATGCGCGTGGTGTGCATCTCCGCGCGGAAATCAAACGGTGGGGGCACGCTGGGGTCGGGCGTCGGTTCCGGCGTGGGCTGGGTTTCTTGCGCCGGGGGGGTGGCAGTCGCCACCGGGGTTGGCGCGGGCGGCGGAAAGAGATCGGAATAATAGCGGCGGATCACTTCCTGGCCGATCTCTGTTCCGGCGATGGATGCCGCGGTTTCATTCATCGTGCGCAGCTGCGGCGTGGTTTCGTAATTGATCCCCAGCGGGCGCAGGGTGAGGAAGTTATGCACCCACTCGTGGGCCACGGTTTCGGCCAGCCAGGGCAGGTTGGTGGTGCTCATCACCATCGTGGGATAAATTCCCACCCCACCCACCGGCACGACCAGCGCTGAAACGTTCAATTCCTGTTCAACCTGCTCTTCCAGCGCCACCATTTCCGGAAGGGTCATTCCGGCCACCAGCGAGATGTTGGCATCCTGACGGATCACGTCGCGCGGCGAAACGATCAACGCCATCGGCAGCGGCGTGATGTGAAACATCACCGGGGGAATCGGCTGGCCGCCCAGCGTCAGACCGTTTTCAGCCAGGATCGTGGAGACCTGCTGCTGCAGCACATCTTCGCTCACCGGCTGAACATTCGACTGCATGGCTTTGAGCGCGTCCAGGTGTTCAATTTCAGCCTGCGCAGCCTGCTCCGGGTTGGTCACTTCCGGGTTGCCATACAGCGTAGCGATGAGATCATTGGTGCGGTTGATCTCCTGCACCAGTTGCAGTTGGGTGATGACCATGCCCTTCTGCTCGTCCTGGTTAAGATAGCTGGCTGTGCCAACCGCGGTGCTGCTCAGCTTAACCAGCAGCGCGTCCAGTGTCCAGGTTACATAGTCAAATTCGACATCCTGGGTGAACATGCGCACCTGGTCCACCCGGTCGAGGGGTCGGCCGTTGCTGCCCACCAGGAGAGTGAATATCAGAATGGATACGAATAAATTGCGCCAGACTGCGTTAACAAAGTGGGCCATAGTAAAGGCAATTATACCTGATGCAATTACGGCTCTGGCACTACCAGAAAACACTGAAAAGTGATTAAATCAACCATGCAACCATCACCGTCGTGGAGTAGACCGTAGTGAGAAGGGTCAGAAATACCATTATTGTTTTCACCGTCCTTGCCGGGCTCGGCATCGCCGGCGTTTTCGTGGCCCTGGGCGGGTTAAGCCTGTTTGCCAAAGATATTGAGCAGCAGTATCAAACCGCGGCGGTCGAGCGCGGCGATATTGCCGCGAAGGTCGGTTCGAGCGGGAACGCCCACGCGCGCCAGACCGCCATTCTCACCTGGCGAACCAGTGGAAACGTTGCCGGACTGGCCGTACAGCCCGGTGATCACGTTGAACAGAACCAGCTTCTGGCCGGCCTGGAACCGTCCAGCCTTTCCAGCAATATGATCCAGGTCAAGACCCAACTCGCGGCCGCGCAGGATGCTTTGCGCGAACTGCGAGAAACCCAAACGACCCGCGCTGAAACGTGGAATGCGGTGCTTACCGCGCAAAAAGCGCTGAATGACGCCCTGGTGGCGGAATCGATGCTGGACCAGCCCAATGCCAGCCCGAGCAACCTGGAAGCTGCCCAGGCGGCGTATAACCTGGCCCTGGCCCAGGTTGATTCGGCGGAGCAGATGTACGCATTCGTGCAGGGGCTGCCGCTTGACGACCCGGCCCGGCTGAATGCCGCGGCCAGCCTGGAAAGGTCATACCGCGAGCGCGATATTGCCCTGATCAATTTGCAGTACGCGCAGGGCAAACCCGACGACTCGACGGCCCGTCAGGTTCACGCAAACCTGGCCCTGGCGCAGGCCAATCTCGAGGAGGCGCAGCGCCGCTGGGAAGAAGTGAAAGACGGGGCGTCCGCGGAGCAGGTGCGCGCCGCGGAGCTGCGCGTCGAATCGCTGGAAATGACCCTGGCCCAGGCCAGCCTGCTTGCGCCCATCTCCGGCACCGCCACCGAGGTGTATATCAAGAACGGCGATGTGGTTGAAGCGGGTACGCAGGCGGTGCGCATTGATGATTTTTCTGAGCGCCATATCATCGTGCAGGTGCCGGAAATTGATATTGTGCGCGTGCGCCTGGGGCAGCCCGCGCTGATTACGTTTGACGCCCTGCCGGAAACGCAATATCACGGCGAGGTGATCACCGTCAGCCGGGTGGGCAAGCTGGAAGCGGGGAGGATCGAGTTTGAGGTAGAAGTGCGCATTACCGACGCCGACGACCGCGTGCAGCCCGGTCTGACCGCCGCGGTCAACGTCATTGTGGATCAGCGCACGGATGTGGTTCGCATCCCCAACCGCGCGCTGCGCCGCGCCAACGGCCAGCATATTGTGTACTTAATCCGCAGCGGCGCGCTGGTGAGCGTGCCGGTCACCACCGGGTTAAGTGACGAGAGTAATACGGAACTGCTGAGCGGAGATGTGCAGCCCGGCGATATGATTGTGCTCAACCCACCGGCCAGCGCCACGCAGACCAGCGCGCAAGATTAATTCAGGTAATTCCGTTCCCGGCCGCCGGGACGAGATAATAAGGGGTATCAGGGATGGATGCAATACAGTCAAAGACCAAGCAACGCCGCGCTTTTGCGCTGTTGAGCGTGCTGCTGCTACTGAGCGGGCTCCTACCGGCCCACGCGCAAACCGTCAACGCGGGAACGCCGGTAGGCAACCCACCGCAAATGGTGGCCGACCTGCGCGAAGGGAGCAGTAGCTCCGCCCCAGAAGAAATGCTCGCCATCGGATCAACCTTGTTTTTTAGCGCGAAAAACGGCATTGTTGGCAGAGAACTTTATCATACATCGCCCCCCTACAATACGATACAGCTAGTTGCGGATATCTGTCCCGGAGGCTGTTCGTCCGAGCCTATCTGGCTGACTGCTTCGGGCGATACGCTATTTTTTACCGCCAAAGATGATGAACATGGCTACGAGTTGTGGCGTTCTGAGCCACCCTATAACTCGACCAGTACCCGGATGGCGGCGGATATTAACGTGAATGGAAGTTCATCGCCCGGGCCAGTTACGCCAATCGGAAATTCCGTTTTTTTTCGAGCCAATGATGGAATAACCGGACGGGAATTATGGCGGTCAGACGAACCTTATCAATCTGCATACCAGGTGAAAGATATTTATGCGGGTGCTGATAGCTCCTGGCCCAGCGAACTGACTCGCATCGGCTGGATGCTGTTCTTCACCGCCGAAGATGATTCTGGGGTGGAATTGTGGCGCTCCGACCCGCCCTACTCCAGCCTGAGCACGCAGCGCGTCGTCGACCTGAACCCAAACGGCAGCGCAGAAATAAGCTGGCTGACCCCGATTGACTTGAAACTGTTTTTCAGTGCCACCAACGGCGAAAGCGGGCAGGATTTGTGGGTAATCGAATCGCCGTACCATGAAGCCCGGCGCGTGAATGATATTTTGGGCGACCCCCTCAGCACCAACCCTAACCGCTTCTACGCGCTGGGCGACAGCCTGTTCTTCAATGCCTGGGTGTACGGCGGCGGTTATGAACTGTACCGCACCGAACCGCCCTACGATCCACAGCATACCTACCTTGTGGAAGACCTGACCGATAATATTTTTGGATCGTTTCCGGATTACAAAACGGCTATTGGATCGACGCTGTTTTTTGTCGCCGAAGGCGATGATGGCGATGAACTCTTCAAGACCACGCCGCCCTATGTACCGGATACAACCGATATCGTGGCAGATATTAACCCCGGCGCTGCCGGGTCATCGCCCCAATATCTCACCCCGGTGGGCACTACCCTGTTCTTCACCGCCTACCAGCCGCGCAGCGGTTGGGAATTATGGAAGAGCGAACCCCCGTATACCCAAAGCACTACCAGTCTGGTGTATGACCTGATCGAAGGGGATGCGGGTTCAGACCCGTACGGAATCACGGCTATCGACCGCACCCTGTTCTTTGGCGCGACGAGCGCCCACCTGGGAATCGAATTATTCCGCTTTGGCGGCGCGTATGCCATGCCGGATACCGGCTTTGCGCCCGGGCGGATCACCAGCCTGGCGGCGCAGCCTGCGGAGAAAGCCTACCGCGCCATGAGCGACCTGCGCCTGGAGATCCCCGCCCTGCGGCTGGACGCCAGCATTGTGGGCGTACCGGTTTCCGCTGACGGCTGGGCGCTGGATTGGCTTGGGCGCGACCTGGGCTACTTGCAGGGCACGGCCTTCCCGGGCTGGGCGGGGAACTCGGTGCTCACCGGGCATGTCTACCTGCCCGATGGTTCGCCCGGGCCGTTTGCTGGGTTAAAGAATTTGCGCTACGATGAAAAAGTGGTGCTGCACAGTTACGGGCAGCGGTACACCTACGCGGTGCGCAGCGTGACGCAAATTGACTCAAGCGATGTCGAATCGGTCTTCGCGCATGAAGACCTCTCGTGGCTGACCCTGGTCACCTGCCAGGACTTTGACGAACAAACAAACGAGTACCGCGCCCGTCTGCTGGTGCGAGCTGTGTTGATCAGCGTGGAAGACGAATAGAACCGCGGCTTGTCGAATCCGTTTTGGAATTGAGGAAGGTAGAAATGAAACGTCGCACAATTATCATCATTGTCATCCTGGCCCTGGCCGTCGGGGGGTTCTTCTTCTGGCGCAACCGGCAGCAGCAGGCTGCGGCAGCCGCGACCAACTATCAGACAGTGACCCTCGAACAGGGCAGCCTGACGGCCACCGTTGGCGCGACCGGCACGGTGCGCGCAAACCAGACAGCGCTGCTTGGCTGGCAAACCAGCGGCACAGTGGGAAAAATCAACGTCGCCGTCGGCGATATGGTGCAAACGGATGAGATCCTGGCTGAACTACAGCGCTCTTCTCTGCCCCAAACGGTGATCATGGCCGAATCGGATCTGATCACCGCAAAAAAGAACCTGGAAGACCTGCAAAACTCTAACCTGGCGCGCGCCAGGGCGCAGCAGAATCTGGTCAACGCGGAACAGGCTGTGGAAGATGCGCAGGAAAAAGTCGACAGTAAGAGCTACACGCTGGCCAGCCAGGATGTAATCGACGTTGCCTATGCGAATTACATCCTCGCGCAAAACGAAGTCGACCGGCTCCAGCAAGAATATGACGGCATGGCCTACCTGGCGGATGACAACCCCAACCGCGCCGCCGCGCTCAGCAAGCTGGCGGCCGCCAAGCAGCGCCGCGACACCTCGCTGGCCAATTACAACCGCGCAAAAAGCAAACCCGACGAGCTTGATGTCAACCTGGCAGAGGCCAACCTGGCCATTGCCAAAGCCAACCTGGCCGACATGCAGCGCGAATGGGAGCGCGTGAAGGATGGCGTCGACCCCAACGATCTGGCCGCGGCGCAGGCGCGCGTCGAGGCCCTGGAAGCGACCCTGGGACTGGCGAATGTTAAAGCCCCCTTCAGCGGCACGGTGACCGAGGTCAACGTCAGCCCAGGCGACCAGGCCGCGCCCACCGTCAGCGCCTTCCGCCTGGACGATCTCTCGCACCTGCTGGTGGATGTGCAGATCACCGAAATCGACATCAACCGCGTGAAAGTTGGGCAAGATGTCACGTTGAGCTTTGATGCTATTCTGGATAAGGAATACACCGGCAAAGTAACGGAAGTTGGCCGGGTGGGAACGGCGCTGGCCGGCGTGGTCAATTTTAATGTCACCATTGAACTGAGCGACGCTGACGTAAGCGTGCTGCCCGGCATGACCGCCGCGGTGAATATTGTCGTCGAGCAGTTGAATGATGTGCTGCTGGTCCCCAATCGCGCGGTGCGCCTGCGCGATGGCCAGCGGATCGTGTACGTGTTGCGCAACGGCGTGCTGGAAACAATTGAGGTGGAGCTTGGATCGACCTCGGAAACATATTCCGAACTGCTGACGACCGAACTGAAGGCCGGAGATCAGGTCGTTCTCAATCCGCCGACAATGGACTTTAACAATCCGGGCTTTATGGGCCCAATGGGGCGCTAAACCACCCGTGACTTAAGAAAAGGGAATCGAATGGCTGAACATGTAATCGAAGTCACGGATCTGGCGAAGATCTATAAGATGGGCGAGATCGAGGTAAAAGCGCTGGCCGGCGTGTCCTTCACCATCGACCGCGGCGAGATCATCTCGATTATGGGCCCATCCGGGTCGGGCAAATCCACACTGATGAACCTGCTGGGCTGCCTGGATCACCCCACCCGCGGCAGTTATCTCCTGGATGGCGAACAGGTATCAGACCTGCGCGACGATCAACTCGCCATGATCCGCAACCGCAAAGTTGGTTTCGTCTTCCAGAACTTTAACCTG
The DNA here is from genome assembly GCA_036567625.1 of Anaerolineaceae bacterium. Taxonomy (GTDB): domain Bacteria; phylum Chloroflexota; class Anaerolineae; order Anaerolineales; family Anaerolineaceae; genus CALDSL01. The sequence goes on from DATCUC010000354.1 coordinate 6,409, forward strand.
CTGCCGCGTGCTACGGCCCTGGCCAATGTGGAACTGCCCCTGCGCTACGCGGGCATCACCCGCGGGCGCACCGACAAGGCGAAATCCGCCCTCGAAGCGGTGGGGCTTGCGGAACGTGTATATCACAAACCTACCGAGCTCTCCGGCGGCCAACAGCAGCGCGTGGCAATCGCCCGCGCGCTGGTCAACGACCCTGCCATCATCATGGCCGATGAACCCACCGGAAACCTCGACTCGCGTTCGGGAAAAGAGATCATGGAATTGATCCTACGGCTCAACAAAGACCTTGGCCGCACGGTGATCATCGTCACGCATGATCCCGGCGTGGCAGCCCAAACCGGGCGCGTGCTGCGCCTGCGGGATGGTTTACTGGAGGACGCATGAATATCGGACAGGCAATTCTTGAAGCGTTAGAATCGCTGGGCGCGAACAAACTACGCTCCGGGTTGACGATCCTGGGCATCGTCATTGGCGTCGCGGCGGTGATCGCCATGCTGGCGGTGGGCGCCGGCGCGCAAAATACGATCACCGGCTCGATCAGCGGCATTGGCTCCAACCTGATCTTCGTTTTCCAGGGCGGCATGTCCGATTCGGTGCGTAACCCCAAACCGCTCACCGTCAACGATGCAGAAGCTCTACGCGATGTATTTGCTGCGCCGGATATCGAAGCCGTTGCCCCGGTGATCCAGGGCAACGCCGAGATCACCTACAACCGCGAAGCTACCCAGACCCAGATCTTCGGCGTCACTCCGGAATACGCCACCGTGCGCAGCTACGAACTGATCGAAGGGGAACTGATTAACAGTGAGCATATCCTCGGGCGCTCGTCTGTGGCATTGATCGGGCCGGACGTGGCCGATGCGCTGTTTGACCGGCGCGAAGGCGTGACCGGTGAAACGATCCGCATTGAGGGGCAGCCGTTCCGCGTGCTGGGCGTGCTGGCCCCCAAAGGCGGTTCGTCCTTTGGCAGCCAGGATAACGTCATCCTGCTGCCGTTCTCCACCGCGCAAACTCGCCTGATCCGCCGCTCGCGCGAGCGCGTGGATGTGATCTTCATCCAGGCCGTTTCCGCCGACGCGGTTGACCGCGCCAGCCAGCAAGCTTCCGAAATTTTGCGCCAGCGCCACCGCATTACTCTGGGGGAAGATGACTTCACCGTATTCACCCAGCAGGACTTTGTGGCCACCGCGCAAACGATTACCAACGTGCTGACCGTCTTCCTGGGGGGTATCGCCGCCATCTCGCTGCTGGTGGGTGGGATCGGCATTATGAACATTATGCTGGTGTCGGTTACCGAGCGCACACGCGAGATTGGGCTGCGCAAAGCGCTGGGCGCGCGCCGCCGGGATATCCTTATCCAGTTCCTGTCGGAGTCCTCGCTGCTCAGCCTGATTGGAGGGTTGATTGGGATTGGCCTGGGCTGGCTGATCGCCTTTGTGGTTGGGCGCATTGCAGCCGCCAGCGGCACCGATCTCAACCCCGCGGTTGGCCTGGATGCCATCCTGCTGGCGACGATCTTCTCCACCGCTGTGGGGCTGTTCTTTGGGCTGTACCCGGCCAACCGCGCCGCCAGCCTGGAACCTGTGGAGGCCCTGCGCTACGAATAAGCATTCAACGCGCGCTTGAATCCACGATTCAATTAACCATTGATTGCCTTTCCGCGCCGGGCGTGTTACATTCGGGACGTATTCGCGAATGGGACCGCCCGGCCAGGCTATCTACCGCAAGTTACCAACGGAAAGGAATTCAAAAATGATTGACTCACGCATCACCGGCGTTTATATCGCTCACCTGCGCCACCAGAAAGACTGGACCCAGCTTGAACTGGCGGATAAGCTCAACGTCACCCACCAGGCTGTGTCGCGCTGGGAAAAAGGTGACTCGTTCCCCGATATCGCCACTCTGTCGAGCATGGCAACCCTGTTCGGCGTCAGCGTCGATGATCTGCTCAACGGCGGCCCTGGCGCGCCGCGCCAGCCGGGTAAAGCCACCACCGGTGACCTGCTGGAAGAACTCTCCAAAGGGCAAACGCAAACCGTGGCGCGGCAGATCCAGAATGAAGAAGCGGATATCGAAAGCCTGATCGACGCGGCCAAACTGGCGCGCCCCAGCCAGGTAAACCAGGTGATGCACGACCTGAGCGGCTTGCATCTGAACCGGGAACAGATTGTTGAACTGCTCCCTTTCGTCGGCAAGGACGTCTTGCGCGAAATGGTGGACAATTTGACGCCCGAGGATTTGGACCAAGGCTTGCTGTCTGACCTGGCGCCGTTTCTCGACCGCGAAACAATGGACAGCCTGGTACGCCGCGCGCTGGACAGCGAAGTCGAAGCTCAGTACGTGGTGGAACTGGCGCCGTTCCTCAGCCGCGAAACACTGGATATGCTGGTCGACCGCATCAGCGAAGGCAAGATAGATGCCAACTACCTGGATGACCTGGCGCCGTTCCTCAGCCGCAGCAGCCTATCCAAATTAGTGGAGAAGGTTGGCGAAGGCGCGCTGACGGTGGAGCACATGGTTACGCTGGGCCCCTTCCTGCCGCGCGAAGCGCTGGAGCGCATGGTCGACCGCATGGCAGCCGGGGAAATTCAGGCCGATCACCTGCAAGAACTGGCGCCTTTCTTGGGCCGCGAAGCTCTGACAAAAGTGGTGCGCATGACTGCCGCCGGCCAGCTCGACGCGCACACCATCGTGGAACTTGCTCCATTTCTGGATCGCTCCACGCTGGAAGAACTGATCCGCGCAAGCAAGAAAGAATAGCCATCGCGTTATTAAAAAGCACGTATATAGTAAAACGTCGCCGGTCACCACAAACCACCGTAGTGACCGGCTTTTTGTACTCCCACGGACCGTAGTCCGCATCAATCAGTCGCAGATCTGAAAAGCCGTCAGGTGGTTATTGAGCGAGGCGGATTGCAAGTTGTTGTACACCCGCTGCAGATCCGCATGAGTGGTGACCAGCTTCAGCGTGTCATACAGATGCGCGTCAGCGATTTCGGCGGTTACCCCAGCCTGGCAGGCCTCTGCCAGTGTTTTGAATACAGGTGCGTTCGGAAGTCCAGGGTTAGCGGGCACTTCCACGCCATACTTTTCTGCCTGGCGGATCAATGCGTTGGTATGCTGCTCTTCTGAGCGGATAATCTGGCTGAATGGATATACATCGCCAAGCCGTGCAACGACGCTCTGGTACAGGTTCCATGCGCCGTATTCTTCAAGGATAGCTTCTTGCAATGCAGTCGCTTCCTCAGCCGATAGGGGCGTGATGGTATCACCCCCGCCAGCTTGAATGCCGCCTTGTCCATTTCCACCACGGCCCCCCGGCCCGTGCTTTGCAACACTGGCAGCAAACACAGAACTTGTCGGGCTAAAAAGTGCGATACCGACCGCTACGATAGCGATCATCGATACGATCCGAAACAGTTTCTTCGTCATTGGTTTAGGTCTCCGTTGTCTTTTGTCCGATTTGCTCGTTCTGAGACCATCTTACTGCTGCAGTATGGATTTTTTTCGAAGATCATGAGAAGAAATTGTGAAGAAGAGCCCGGTGTGTAGTCTGAGTTCAACCTTTGACGAATGCGGGAGCGAGCTCGCCCATTCTCACCGCAAAACCCGTAAACAACCTCCCTGCGGCGGATTACTCTCGCGAGACCTTCGCCTGCTTCAGCAGCTCGGCGTAGGTTTCATCACCCAGCAAATAACGGATCTCCGGTTCGAACGTCTCCGCCAGGGGAATATTCTCCTCCGCCGGGCGCAGGCACGAACCGGGCTCGTCCAGCAGCAGTTCGGTGTCATCCAGGGTGATACGGCCGTCCTCATCCAGGTCGAGCGGGTGCAGCACGCAGTAGAACGGCTTCAAGCGCCACGGGTGCATCCCGGCGGCAGCGCTCGCCACCTGCAGCGCGCATTTATGATCCGGCCGCAAGAACACGCAGGCTGTGCCGCCGTAATGATTGGGGTCTGGCAGTATGGTGCTGTGCACCACCGCGCCGCTCTTGGAGAATGGATCCGCATCACGCGTGCCGTCAAACCAGCCCGCAGGGTCTTCCTGACCGGCCGGCATGTGTGGGCGGATCAACTCGGCATGGGCCAGGATATCCTCAGCCTCTTGCCCGTCGATCCACACACCGTACAGGCAGCAGGCAGCGCGGCATTCTTCCAACCGGCAGCGGCGCATTGGCTCGGAGTCAAGCATTCGCGGGGCGATTTTTCGCAGCATGGCCCAGATTGTATCACAGCCAACTATGCTTTCTGTCATGCTGGCGCGTGACCTTCCTCTTGACCTTGCCGCGGCGGGCCTTTGGCCGGCTTGGTTTTGAGGGGATTAAGGTACAATGAAAATGATCGGGCTTCCCTCGTAAAACCTATTTTGCGAAAAGGAGATTGTATCAATGGCTGCTTGGAAAGTTTTGCTGACAGATGGCCTGGAAGAGAACGGGCAAGTAATTCTGCGTGAATGCTCTGAAGTAAGCAATCGTTCCGGCATCAGTGCCGACGAATTGCTCCAGGTGATCGGCGAGTACGATGCGCTGATCGTCCGCGGGCGCACGAAAGTGACCCCGGCCGTCATGGAAGCTGCCAAGAACCTCAAGGTCGTTGGCCGCGCCGGCGTTGGCGTTGACAATATCGACCTGGCCGCCGCGAAAGAGCACGGGATCACCGTGGTCAATTCCCCCACCGCCACCACCCTGGCGGTGGCTGAGCTTACCCTGGGCCTGATGCTGTCCGCGGTGCGCGAGATTGCCCGCGCCGATGCGGCGATGAAGGCTGGGAAATGGCTGAAGAAAGAATTGGAAGGCGCGGAACTGTATAAGAAGACCCTGGGCGTTATTGGTTACGGGCGCATCGGACAGGCCGTGGCGCACCGCGCTGCTGCCTTCGGCATGAAGATCGTAGCTTACGATCCTCTCATCGATGCCGAAACAATCGCCAAAAATGGCGCCGAACCGCTCTCGCTGGATGACCTCTTCGCTCAGGCGGACATGATCACCATGCATATTCCGCTGACCGCCGGCACGCGTGGCATTCTCAATGCCGATGCCTTCGGCAAGATGAAACAGGGCGTTTACATTGTCTGCGCTGCCCGCGGCGGCGTTATTGACGAAGAAGCGCTCCTGGCCGCCCTGGAATCGGGCAAGGTTGCCGGCGCGGCGCTGGACGTGTTCGCCGCCGAACCGCCGGGCGAAACCGCTCTGGTCAAGCACCCCAAAGTGATCGCTGTTCCGCATATTGGGGCGCAAACCGTGGAAGCCCAGGCGCGCGCCGCGGATGATATTGCCACCGAAGTTCTGGCAGCCCTCGAAGGTAAGCCCTTACGCTGGAAAGTTGCCTGATCTAGTTTTTTTACCTTCAGCCTTGCGAGGAAAATCTTCGCAGGGCTGATTTTCAATGGAGGCATATGGAAGAAAAACTCAATCAACTGAAAGCTCGCCTGGCCGAAATTACCGCATTGAACAATGCGATTGGCGTATTGGGCTGGGATTTGCAGGTCAACCTGCCGCCGGGCGGCTTTGAAGGCCGCGGTAAGCAGTTGGCCGCGCTCGAAACGATCGTCCACCAAAAATCGACTTCGGAAGAAATCGGCCGCCTGTTGGAAGACCTGGAGAAAGCCGGTTTCGATCCCGATTCGGATGAAGCCCGCCTGGTCAAAGTCACCGCGCGGCATTACCGCAAGCGCACCCTGGTGCCACCGCAATTGGTGGTAGAAATGGCCGAAGCTTCATCCATCGGGCATGAAATCTGGCAGCGAGCCCGCGCCAACAACGACTTTGCCTCCTTCCAGCCGCAGTTGGAAAAACTGGTCGACCTGGCGCGCCATTATGCCGCTCTGTTCGCTCCCAGCGATCATATCTACGACCCGCTGCTCGATGATTACGAGCCGGGGATGAAGACCGCCGAAGTCAAGGAAATCTTTGGCGCGCTGCGCAAGGAACAGGTAGCCCTCATTCGCGAAATCGCCGCCCAGCCCCAGGTGGATAACAGCTTCCTCCAGCAAGAATATACCGAACAGGCGCAGTGGGATTTTGGCGTTGAAGTGATGACCGCCTTCGGCTACGACTGGAAACGCGGTCGGCAGGATCGCTCGGCGCATCCCTTCACCAGCGGTTTTGGCACTGGCGACGTGCGCCTGACGACGCGCATTATCCCCAACATGCCGCTTTCCGCGCTGATGAGCTCGATGCACGAGTGCGGCCACGCGCTCTATGAGCAGGGACTGAACCCGCAGTTCGTTGATACACCCCTGGCCAATGCCGCCTCCATGGCGCTGCACGAGTCGCAGTCGCGCATGTGGGAAAACCTGGTTGGACGTTCGCTGCCCTTCTGGAAGCACTACTTCCCGCGCATGCAGCAGTATTTCCCGGCGCAGTTGGGCAACGTGAGCCTGCAGGACTTCTACCGCGCTGTCAACCGCGTCGAGCCGTCCCTGATCCGCGTGGAAGCCGACGAAGCCACCTATAACCTGCACATCATGCTGCGCATGGAAATCGAAATCGCGCTCATGGAAGGCAGCCTGCAGGTGCGCGATCTGCCCGAAGTGTGGAATACGCGCATGCAGGAATACCTGGGCGTTACCCCTCCCAACGACACACTGGGCGTGCTGCAGGATGTGCACTGGTCGGGCGGCATGTTCGGCTATTTCCCCACCTACGCGCTGGGCAACCTGGTTTCCGCGCAGTTGTGGGAAAAAATCAATGCCGCGATCCCCGATCTTGACCAGCAGATTGAAGCTGGCAAGTTCGACTGCCTGCTCGACTGGCTGCGCGCCAACATTCACATGCGCGGCTCGAAGTGCGAACCGCAGGAACTGGTGCAAATGGTCACCGGCGAAAAGATCAACCCGCAGCCGTACCTGCGCTACCTGCGCAGCAAGTACAGCGGCGTATACAATCTCAAATAAGCGCTTTCACTCATGCTACAAAGAAACAGGGCCGCGGTTGATGAACTGCGGCCTTGTTTCTTTGTGCGCCGGGCGGCTTTTCAATTATGTCAAGAAGGCCCGCTCGCGCCGGATAGCACTTGCCACGCCGCGCGCATTTCCATTACAATCACAGCAGAATGCGAAACACATCCCGCAAAGTACAGAGGAATGCATGAAATTTGGCGTGGTACTGCCCTCCTATGGGCCAAAGGCCGGCCGATTAGGCATCCTCGATACTGCCATCGCTGCCGAACAGCTTGGCTTTGAATCGGTCTGGCTGACGGATCACCTGGCGCTGTCGCTGCCCGACGCGGACCCATTCGGCCACTTGTTCGAATCGATCACCACGCTGGCTTACCTGGCCGGCAGCACCTCGAAGGTCCAACTGGGCATTTCCAGTTTGGTGCTGCCTCAGCGGAACCCGGTCGAAGTTGCCAAACAGATCGCAACCGCCGATGTGCTTTCCGGCGGGCGGGTGATCCTGGCAGCCGGGATCGGCTGGTCGGAAGGCGAGTATCGCAACCTGGGCAGCAGCTTCCACGACCGCGGCGAACGCATGGACGAAGCGCTCAAAGTTCTGCGCACGCTGTGGCGCGGCGGCAGCGCCCCGCTATCCTTCCAGGGTAAGTATTATGCGTTCGATCAAGTGGTTTTCTCGCCGGTGACGGTGCAGTTGGGCGGACCGCCGCTGTGGGTAGCGGGGAATTCTCCGGCCACGCTGCGCCGCGGCATTCTGCTGGCTGACGGCTGGCACGCCGACAGCCTGAGCGCTGCCGACCTGACAGAGATGCTGTCTGGCGCGCGCTCGATGATCGCCCTCCGCCCGTTCACGGTGAGCATGCGCGCGCAGCTCAGTTTTCATTCCGCCGCGCAGCCCGATACGATCAGCGGAGACGCCGAGCAGATCATTCGCCAGTTGCAAGACCTGGGGGACGCTGGCCTGGACTATCTCATTTTTTCCATTCCAACCGAATCCCAGGCAGAGCGCGAGCGCGCCTTAAAGAAATTCGCCCAAGAAGTGCTCCCCGCGCTGCGCCCTGCCCGCCACAGGTGATTGAAATGACACGCTCACATTGCCGCCGGATTTTTCGTGGTGCGGGCTGCCTGCTGCTTTTGCTGCTGTCGGCCTGCCAGTCGGCCTGGGTGCCTGCCGGCCAGGCTGCCACCCCAGCGGATGAACTCGCGGCCACGCCATCGCTGACCGCCACGCTGCCCCTGGATGAAACGCCGGTGATCGCCGATACCCTGCCGGTGGCTATGACCGATACGCCCGCTAGGGCATCTCGCGCTACGCGCACGCCGGCACCCACGCGCACTCCTTCCAGCACCTACACGCCGCCTTCCCCGGAAGATCAACTGGCAACGTTCTACGCTGAAGCCACGCAAACCGCCACCGCCGCGGGAACCCCGCTCAAAGGCCAGCGCGCGCCAACCCGCACGCGCACCCCAACGCCTACGCCAACCATCACCCCCACCCCGCTGCCGCCGTTCGCCGTGCTGCGCATCGATCGCCCGGGGCGCATGTCAAAAGTGGTTTCCCCGCTGAAAACGGAGTTGGGCGTCACGCCAGGCGCGGACGGTAAGGTTCATCTGGACCTGATTGGCGAGGATGGGCGTTATATCTTCCGCCAGGTGCTTTCGTACGGCAATTACCAGGGCAAGAGCATCGGCATCACGCCAGAGATTACATTTGATATTGACGCCGTGTCTGAACTGGCGCGGCTGGTGGTGACGATCTACGATGAATTTGGCCGGGTTCGCCACCTGACTTCAACCGACATCATCTTGCTCTCTATTGGCGAAAATGAGATGGTTCCCACCAGCGGCCAACGCGAGGCGTACATCGTGCGTTCACCCAAGGCCAGCGATGTGATCACCGGCGGAGTGGTACACCTCACCGGCCTGGCCCGGCCGGTCAACGACAGCCCGCTGATCTTCGAACTGATTGATGAAACCGGCAAAGTGGTCGGCGAGAAGCTCATCAGCGTTGAACCGCCCAGCGGCGACCTGAGCCATACACCCTTCACTGTGGATATCCCTTACAATGTCAGCGAACCGACCCCGGTGCGCCTGACAATGCATCAGGAAAGCACCAGCCGCATCCCCGGCCCGGTAGAACTGGCAAGCCTGGAGTTGATCCTGGTGCCTTAAGCAAAAGCGAACAAAAAATCTTCTCGAACGGGAAGATTTTTTGTTCGCTTATTATTATGCCCCACCCTTGCCGTACAGCTTCGGGTCGGTGGGGGTCAGGCCGGAGGGATCGTGGACGTAGACCCAATCGCCCTCCTGTGCCCATTCATACAACCAGGCCGAGTCGCCGACGGACATGTTGACGCAGCCGTGCGACTGGGGATAGCCAAACATAGTGCGCCAGTACGCGCCGTGAATAGCACGCGCCTCGTCGAAATACATCGTCCAGGGCACGTCTTCCAGGTAGTAATAGTCGGACTTATCGGCTTCAAACGCCCCGGACATGGTCTCCAGCGGCTTTTTCTGATAAATCTTGAACAGCCCTGGGCGCGTCCAGAACGGGTCCAGCCCGCTGGCGATCAGCGTGGCGAAGACCAGCTTACCCTGATCATAAGCAGCCAGCGTCTGCTGGTACAGGTTAATCTCGATCCAGCGGTTGTTGTCAACGCCCTCGGGCGGCGTGCGGCTGACGGCAACCTTGCGCGCGTAGCGGTATTCCACCCATTCGTTCAGGCCGATCATGTACCATTCGGTACCGCCAGCCACCTGGGTGTCAAAAATCTGGACGGTCGACTCGCGCGGCAGGGTCTTGGTCAGCAGCGGCGCGGCATAACCCGGCGCGGCGCGGATCTCCGCCGTATCGACGATCCAGCCAAAGTCGTTGCCTGGCATTTCGCGGAACTGCAGGCCCTGGTAGGTGGTGTAGCCCGCGGGTGAGGCGCGCATCCATTCGCCGGATTTGAGCATCACATAATGCCGGCCGTCCACGTCTACCTGACTGGTGAAGGAGATGTAGCGCAGCTGGCCGCCAGAGATAAAGCGGCTGGGGCTTTCCCCGGCCGATGCTGCCTCGAGCGAGCCGTAAACCGGCGCCTGTTCTTCCGCGGGAAGACTGATGCGGGCATAATTCACATCCACCACATTGTACGCGTCCGCGGGGGTGGTAGCAGGCAGCGGCCGCAGCGGGAAGGTCAAGCCTTTGCGGGCCATATCGGTAAGAAAACCGGATGGGCCGAGCGGCAGGCAGTCTTCGGGGGTTTGCAGGTACACATCCGGCAGGCACAGCGCCGTGCCAGTTGACCGTTCTTGGGTGGCAGGCGGCGGGGTATCCTGAGCAGATACCGGCCGGGCCGGAACGAGCAGAGAGCAGATGACCGCGCACACGGCCACAACCATTAAGCTTCGTTTCATAGCGTCAAAGAACTCCTTCGGCTGCTATTGTAATACGATTTTGATCAAGATGGCAATGCCTGCCTTCCAGCCGGGTATTTTCCGGTATACTCATGCTGATCATACCACCCAGGGGCATCTCATGACCAACTCTTCCGCACAACCCACGCGATTTCAAATCTGGATGATGGCAGCCCGCCCGCGCACGCTGCCCGCGGCTTCC
>DATCUC010000355.1:0-2476 GCA_036567625.1 Anaerolineaceae bacterium
CAGCCCTTCGCGGGCCAACCTGCGCGCTACGTCGGCGCCAATCCCCGACGAAGCGCCGGTAATCAGCGCTACGCGTCCCTGCCAGCCAGCATTGGCGCGGCTCAATTTTTCAACCTCCACACATGGCGGTTGGCCTGCAGCCAGCGGACGGTATCGGCAATCGACTGTTCCAGGGGGCGCGGCTGGTATCCAAGCTCGCGGCGCGCCTTGGCGCAGCTAATGGTGCTGTTGCCGGTGACAACCTGCAGCGAATAGGGGGTCACTACCGGGCGCGTACCGGTGATCTTGTAAAATGTCGGCGCAATACGGGCCGCGAATTCGGCCAGCCGCAGCGGAACGCGCACGGCCACGGCGTGCTTGCCGGTGACTTTTTGCGTCAGGCGCATGATGCGCTCCACGCTGATTTCTTCACCCGACAGGATGTAGACCTCGCCGGTCTTCCCCTGCTCGGCGGCCAGGATCATCCCGGTGACCACGTCACGCACGTCGACAAAATCATACGCGCCGTTGATGATGAACTGCACCCGCGCGCGCATGGCATTGAGCAGCATGCGCCCTACCTCAGACAGGCGGTGATCGTACGGGCCGATCACCCCGGTGGGACAGACGATGACCGCGTCCAGCCCGCCGCGAACTGCCTCCAGCACCGCCAGCGAAGCCTGGGCCTTCGAGCGGTCGTACTCACCCATGTTGTTGTTCGGGTCAAAGGGGATGCACTCATCGACCAGCACGCCTTTATCCACGTGCTGGATCGCGTGGATCGAACTGGTGTACACCAGGCGGCGCACCCCGGCCCGGCGGCAGGCGGCGATCATGTTGCGCGTGCCCTGCACGTTGACCAGCCACACCAGCGGGTCGGAGCCAGTATTGATCGAGATCATCCCGGCCAGGTGATAGACCATGTCCGTGCCGCACACCGCGCGGTCGAGCGCTTCGGGGTCGAGGATGTTGCCAGTGACGACTTCCAGCTCCACGCCCTGTAGAATATCGAGCGGTTCGCCGGGCAGGACAAAAATCCGCACCTGCTCGCCGCGCGCAACCAGCTCGCGCACCAAAACATTGCCGATATGCCCGGTAGCCCCGGTTACCAGGATCATTGCACTCCTCCTTGCATGCCCGCGATCAGCGTGGCAAAGCCCTGCCTGGATACCTGCTGCCAGTTCGCCCCCTCAGGATCAAATAATCCCTGGACGATCAACCCGATTGCCAGCGCCATCACCATGCGCGCCGCCGCGCCGGGTTCGGCGCTGCGCAGCGAACCGGCCTGCATCCCACGCTGGAGAATGGCGGAAAAGCGTTCGACGTAGCGGTAGTACGGCGCAATGGTTATCTGCCATACTGCCGGGTCCCGGCTGGCCTGCACCCAAAATTCAAGAAACATGGGCAGCTGCCCGTGACCGGCTGTGAAAACCTGCTCAAAGATAGCAGTCATTTCCAGCAGCGCGCCGGGGATACTCTCTTCCTGGCGCACAAAAGCCTCGATCTGCGGCTCCAGCCCGGCCAGCCAGTTTTCCAGCAGCGTGAGAAATACGGCCTGCTTGCTGGGGAAGTGGTGGTAGAACGCGCCCTTGCTCACGTCGGCGGCAGCGCAGATTTGCGCCACGCCGGTGGCATCGTAGCCGTTCTGGGCAAAAAGCTGCTCTGCTGCCTGGAGGATATGCTCGCGGGTTTCTTCGCTGCGCTGCTGCATGGGTTTCCTCAAGAAAAACCGACCGGTTGGTATCATTTTAAAAAATGCCACCCGAGATTGGCTGTAACCAAAGTCATATTCTCCGGGAGGGTGGGGTCATACCGCGCGCCAACCTTCTACAACTCTCCTTGTCTGCGCTACGGTCCGCTGCTACAATTCGGCGCATGAGCGTACGCATCGGGTATGCCTGCATCAACACGGCGCTGCCGTCATCTAACCGCACCACGCGGCTGGAGCGCGCCACCCCAGAACGGCTGCTGGAGCTGGCGGCGGCCAATCTTTCTGCGCTGGAGAGCATCTTGCGCTGGAACGCGGCGCACGGCATCCGCATGTTCCGCATTTCTTCCGAGGTGATCCCCTTTGGCTCGCATCCGGTGAATACGCTGCGCTGGTGGGAACTGCTGGCCGCGCAGTTCGAGCGGCTAGGGGCGATCATCCGCGAGAACCGGATGCGCGTTTCGATGCACCCCGGCCAGTACACCGTGCTGAACGCGCTGCGACCCGAGGTGGTGCACAGCAGCGTGGTGGAACTGGAATATCACGCCCGCTTTCTCGACAGCCTGGGCCTTGACCCAGATCACAAGATCGTGCTGCACCTGGGCGGGGTGTACGGCGATAAGCCCGCCAGCCTGCGGCGCTTTGTGGAGCACAGCGGGCTGCTGAGCGCCGGCGCCCGCGCGCGGCTGGTGCTGGAAAATGATGAGCGCTCGTACACGCTGGAAGATGCATTGTGGGCCGCCGAGCGCACCGGCTGCCCGGTGATCTTTGACGTGTTTCACCACCGCT
>DATCUC010000356.1:0-6250 GCA_036567625.1 Anaerolineaceae bacterium
AGCGGCGGCGCGCATCCGCGCCGGGTTGACGGTGGAAGAGGCCGCGCAGCGCGCGGGGTTGGACGCGGACGTGGTTTTTGCGATTGAGTTGGGCGTGGCGGATTTTGCGTTGGTGAGCGAGGCGGTGAATTTGCTTGGCGCGGCGGTGGAGCGGGTGGATTTGGGGGCGGTTTTGGCGGAGTTGGTGTTGGGGGATGAGGGGGGGTAGCGCGTCAAGGCGCAGGGTGGTCTTCGAGCAGGGGCAATTTGGTGGGCGAAGATGAAATTCGGTGCGCCACCCGCAGGGTGCTCTTCGAGCAGGCGCACTACATTGGTGCGCCACCCGCAGGGTGGTCTTCGGGCAGGCGCGCACTACATTGGCGCGGTGGTGGGCGGGGGGGCGGATTGGGTTATGATCCGCTGACGCGGCGCAGGTCGGTGGGTTTGAGGTTGAAGATTTTTCCGAAGTTGGCGACGAAGCGGGCGCTGCGCACTTGAAATTTGTAGATGGCGAAGTCGCCGAGCATGAAGTTGGCGCGGGATTGGGGGAATTTGAGCAGGTAGGTGTCGCGGGCGGCGGGAAAGCCGTTGATGCCGGCGGCTAGCTGCTCTACATCACCCAAGAGCGAGATGCGCGCCAGGGTTTGCGGGTCGCGCTGATGGTCATCGGGTTCGCAGATCATGAGCCCGGCGCGGGCGTCGGCGATGAGGTCCTGGGTGTGCTGCGCCAGCCGGCTGAGGTGCAGGTAGTAACTGAGAAAATCCGGGGATGCGGCAAACAATACCATGGATACGTTGGGGATTCCGCCGCGCAGCGTGCCCAGCGCGGCCGTCCTGATTCCGGTCAGCAGGTGGAACAATATCGCATCAGTTTCCGTATTCATTTTCCCTCCACTATTCCTATTTTCCCGAAAAATCCCCGGAATTGCAACCCCAAATGGCCGCGCAAGGTTACAATATGCCTGATCCCCAGATTGATGATTGCCCTCCGTGGGGAGTGGGAGAGGACGATGCTTCAGGAGCCAAAATGAATAGTGATCCTTTGTGGTACAAATCCGCGATTTTCTACGAAGTGTACGTGCGCGCCTACCGCGATTCGAACGGCGACGGTCACGGTGATTTGGCCGGCGTCACCAGCCGCCTGGATTATCTGCAGTGGCTGGGCGTCGACTGCATCTGGCTGATGCCGATTTATCCTTCGCCGCTGCGCGATGACGGGTATGATATTGCCGATTTCACCGGGGTGCTTAAGGAATACGGCACGCTGGAAGACTTCCGCGCGCTGGTGCAGGCGGCCCACGCCCGGGGCATTCGGGTGATTGCCGACCTGGTGCTGAACCATACCTCAGACCAGCACGCGTGGTTTCAGGCCGCGCGCGCCGACCGCAATTCGCCATTCCGCGAGTATTACGTGTGGTCGGACAGCGACGAGAAGTACAAGGATGCGCGCATTATCTTCCTGGACACCGAACCGTCGAATTGGACCTGGGACGAAACCGCCGGGCAGTACTTCTGGCATCGCTTTTATGCCACTCAGCCCGACCTGAACTATGATTCGCCGGCGGTACGGCAGGCGATGATCGACGTGCTGAAATTCTGGATGGACAGCGGCATCGACGGTTTTCGCGCCGACGCGATCCCCTACCTGATCGAGCGCGAGGGGACGAACTGCGAGAATCTGCCGGAGACTCATGTCTATATTCAAGAGGTGCGCGCTTACCTGAACGAGCATTACCCGGGCGCGATCCTGCTGGGCGAGGCCAACCAGTGGCCCGAGGATGTGCGACCGTACTTTGCCGACGGGGATAACGAGCTGCACATGAATTTCCACTTCCCGCTGATGCCGCGGATCTTTATGGCGCTTAAATCTGGCGATTACAGCCCGGTGCGCTGGGTGCTGGAAAAGACCCCGCCGATCCCGGAGCAGTGCCAGTGGTGCACCTTCCTGCGCAACCATGACGAGCTGACCCTGGAAATGGTGACCCCCGAGGAGCGGCAGTGGATGTGGGAGCAGTATGCCCCCGAGCCGCGGATGCGGCTGAACCTGGGAATCCGCCGCCGCCTGGCCCCCCTGCTGGACAATGACCCGCGCAAGATCCGCCTGGCGTACTCGATCCTGTTCAGCATGCCGGGCACGCCGATCATTTATTACGGGGATGAGATTGGCATGGGGGATAATATTCACCTGTTTGACCGCAACGGCGTGCGCACGCCCATGCAGTGGAGCGATGCGCCCAACGCCGGTTTTTCAACCGCAGCGGCTGAGAAGCTGTATTCGCCGGTGATCAGCGCCGCGCCGTACGGGCCGGAGACGGTCAACGTTGAGGCGCAGCAAGCCAACCCGGGCTCGCTGCTGAACTACCTGCGCGGCCTGATTGCGCTGCGCAAAAAGCTGCCGGTGCTGGCTAACGGCGACCTGACCTGGCTGGACCTGGGGAAGAAGGAAGTGATGGCCTTCCAGCGCAGCGCCCCGGCTGAGCCGGTGACCTGCTTTGCGCACAACCTGTCGGCAGACGCGCAGCGCGTGACGCTGCCCGCCGGGCTGCCGGCGCAGATGGTCGACCGGCTGAGCGGCACGGCGTATCAGGGTGGCGCAATTGACCTGCCCGCCTATGCTTCGGTGTGGCTAGAGGCGGTCGAATGATCCGCCGCGCGCTGCTGGCGCTGCTTATTTTCATCGTCGCCGCGGTGGCCTTCCTGGTGCTCGACTTTCGCGCGGCGAAAAGCACCACCAACGCGGAAAGCGTCTTCACCAGCGCCAAGAACGGCACCGCGCCGGGCGCGGCTGTGCCGGTGTACCTGTGGATTGAGGAGAAGGATTCGCTTTCCACCGGGCTGCGCGACGAACTGCTGAGCGCGCTGCGAGCCACCGGGCGCTTTGACGTACAGATTCTGCCCACCGCCAAGCCGGCGAGCGGCGATGCGCCGCTGCTGCGGGTGTGGGTGGAGCGCCCGGGGCTGAGCTGGACACCGTTCTACGCGCAGGCGGATATGCTGGTGCGGTACGGGTTTTCGACGTACACGACGGAAATTGACTTTGAGGAAGACGCGCCGGTACAGCTTCCGGCCGGGGAGTATGCTTTCTACGGTGAAGGGCGGCTGACGCTCAAGGACCGGAGTTTTGGGCTGATCTCGCTGCGCGGGTACTGGCAGTACCTGGCGGCCCAGGCCGCGGAAAAGATCACCGCGGACTTACAGCGGGAGATGCCGTAGAGCGGTCGACGGAAGCGGAGCCAGGGCAAGAACGCCAGCGCGCTCAGCCGCAGATGGCAACTTTGTTGCGGCCAGTTTGCTTGGCGGCGTAGAGAGCGCGGTCGGCGCAGGTGATGAGGTCGGTGAGGCTGGCGTGGTTTTCGCGCAGTTCCGCGACGCCAATGCTGACGGTAATGGTGACAAGCTGGCCGCAAAGGTCGACCTGCATGGCAGCGATCGCAGCGCGCAGGCGTTCGGCGGTTTCGAGGGCGGATTGGAGCTGGTTTTCGGGCATGAGCACGAGGATTTCTTCGCCGCCGTAGCGCACAACCAGGTCGGTTTCGCGCAGGATATCGCGGCACAGGCCGGCCAGGCGGCGCAAGACTTCATCCCCGCCGGCATGGCCGCAGGTGTCGTTGATGTGCTTGAAGTGGTCGATGTCGAACATCAAGACGCTGAGCGGGCGGTTGTAGCGCAGAGCGCGATCAAATTCGCGGCGGCCCAGGTCGGCCAGGCCGTGACGGTTGTAGAGGCCGGTGAGCTCGTCGGTGATGGCCATTTGCTCGATGCGCTGGATGAGCAGCAACTTGGTCAGCACCAGGGCCACCTGGGCGGCGGCCTGCTCGGCCAGGGCAATTTCATCCCCGCTGAAAACGTGGGGCCGCGCGTAAGCGAAAAGCAGCGCGCCGAGTTTTTGCTGGTTGGAGATGAGCGGCAGCACCAGGGCGGTCTTGATGGAGAACATGGTGCGCACGCGCGGGCTGACGAAGGGCGAGCTGGGATAGTCGCTGATGACCAGGGCGCGGCCGGTGCGCAGCACGGTCTCCGTGGCGGTGACTTCGCCTTCGGGGAAAACGATGCGCGGGAAGGTTTCGCGCATTTCGCCAAAGGCGGCGGTGGCCAGGGGCACGCCGCGCAGGTCATCCCAGAGAGTGAGGTAGGCGGCGTCGGATTCAATCAGCGCGGCCAGGCGGTCGGTGAGGGATTGGAATAAGAAATCTGCCGGGGAATGGGCGCGGACGGCGGTGCTGGTGATCTCGTTGAGCAGGGCCATCTGGCGCGCGTGTTCCTGAATGTTAGCGAACAGGCGGGCGCGCTCGAGGGCAATTTTGATGTACTCGGCCAGGTGCAGCATGACGTGCAGATCGGCCTGGCCCAGTTGGCGGCCGCAGTCGCTTTCGACGTTGAGCACGGCCACAAGCTGCTCGTTTTCGAAGACCGGAACGCAGACCTCGCTGCAGATATCGCCGGCGGCGCGCAGGAAATCCGGGTCGGCGGTGACATCGGTGATCAAGACGGGCTGGCGCGTACGCGCGCAGCGGGCCATCACGCCCTGATTGATGGGAATGGTCTGTAAAACGCGGTCATAGCCGACCTCGTGAACGGCCTGGAGATGGTCGCCTTCGACGGCATAGACGGAAACGAGTTTGTAGGAAAACACCTGGGCGGTGATATCGACTACCACGCGAAGGATGGAATCACGGTCAAGCTCGCGGGCCAGGGCGTTTTGCACCTGCTCTAAGAGCGCCAGGACGCGGGCATCCTGTTGGGCGGTGGCGACCAGGCTGCGGTAGCGCTCCTGGGTTTCGCGCAGACCGGCCTCGGCCTGGATGCGGAGTTCCAGCTCGCGCTGGCGCTCGATCCACAGCTCGCGGACGCGGCCAATGACATAGCCGGAAACGATCAGCGCGATAAAGCCAATGCCGGCGCCGTGGCGGAGATAATCGAGGAAATCGCGCCCGCCCCCACCAAAGTAAAACATGGTGTTGGCGAAGGCCATGATCGCGCCGATCACCGCGCCGGGGCGTGAGCCGTAGAGGACGGAGCCGAGGACGACGACGAGGACGGAGAAGAAAAAGGTGTTTTCGGGGAGCTGCTCGCGCACCGCGGTGTGGATGATGACGAACGCGAAAAGAGAAACCAGAAACACGCGATCACGTATTTCCGGCTGTTCGAGCATCAGCGTTGGAAGGCGGCGGATCAGGTTGCCAAAGCGCATATCCTCAGACAATTCCTCTGGATATATATTAGCATTCCCAGGGGGAAATTTTGAGGGTAGTTAACAAATGTGTAAGGTGAGGATGGGGGCAGATGCCTCTCCCGCGCAGGGGAGAGGCAAGAGCTTGAGGGAGCGCGACCGGCAGGATGGGGGTTACTGGCGGGCGCGGATGAGGGCGGCGAGCTGGTCGAGGGTGTCGAAGGTGTCCTGATTCAACTCGGAATCGGCGATGCGGACGTTGTATTCGTCTTCGACGAGCATGGCCAGGTCAACCAGGCCAAAGGAATCGATCAGGCCGGTGCTGATCAGCGGATCGGTGGGGCCGATTTTGCGGGTGGGCTGGTTGATGATGGTGGCCGCAATTTTCTGGGCCAGGTTGGAAGTGATTTCGTCGGTCATGGATGCTCCTGAATAGAGATGGATGGGATCGGCTGCAGAACGGCGCCAGGCTCAAGGCGCAGAGAGCCAGGCAGCGCGGGTGATGAAAAGCGGCTGGGGCTGCTCGAGGCCGAGCGATTCGCTCAGGTGGACGGCGGCCCGGCTGGCAATGTGAATCAGTTGCAGGCTGATGCGAAAACCGGCGTCGACCGGGTCGGCGCCGGTGGTTGCCAACCACTGACCGTCGGGAGACCACCAGACGCGAGCGTTGAGGCTGGCGGTAGCCCCCGGAGCGCCCTGCGGGCTGGGCATGACCTGCACGTCGAAGTTGGCCGGGGTGAAGAGCAGGATATTGAGGCGGCCCCATTTGCCGGAGTAATCGGAGCGGTTGACGGTGAGCACGGCGATGCGCTTGCCGTCCGGCGACCAGGCGGCGTCGAGGACGTTGGTTCCGGGAAGGGTAACGTCGCGCTGGCTGCCGTCACCTGGGCTGTAGACGAGGGTGCTGGCATCCGGGCTGGTCACGCGGCGGTAGACATAGGCTTTGGCGTCCGGGGCGTAGACGGGCTGCACGGTGGAGCCGTCCGGCAGAGTCAACTGCGGGGCAGGGCCGGCGGCGGGCAGGGTCGCGGGATCGACCGGCTCGAGGCGCGCGGTGGAAAAGTCGAGGGCAAAAGCGCCAGCCGGGGTCAAATCCTCGCC
>DATCUC010000357.1:0-11014 GCA_036567625.1 Anaerolineaceae bacterium
ATCCGCTGGCCAAGGCGGCGTTTGACCGCGCGGGGTATTACCTGGGCATTGGCGTGGCCAATTACCTGCATATCTTCAACCCGTCGATTGTCATTTTTGGCGGCGGCGTATCGCGCAGCGGCGCGCTGCTGTTCGACCCAATGCGCGTATCGCTCGAGCAGCATGTACTCTCAAAAGCATATCTCGACCGGCTGGTAATCACCGACGCAGCCCTGGGCGATGACGCCGGGCTGCTGGGCGCGCTGGCGCTGGCCCGTCAGGGTGACTAAATCCTGCTGAATGTAAGCCGCCAACAGGATGTACGGCAATTGTCCGGCGATATCCGGGGATGCTATAATCTTCATTAAATATAAACGCTGTGGGAAGAATGCGTTCCATTGCGTTTCTTCGCGTCTGACATCATCACCATCAGTTTGACCAAAGGAGGATAGGTATGGGATCCCTGAAGTTACCAGGGCCATTGGCTCAGGGTATTGTCGAGCGTGATCACGCAGTGATTTCCCCGTCGTACCCACGCGGATATCCGTTTGTCATGGATCACGGCAAAGGGACGGAAGTGTGGGATGTAGACGGCAACCGCTATCTGGATTTCGCGGCCGGCATCGCTGTCAATTCCACGGGGCACAGTCACCCCAAGGTAGTCAAGGCCATTCAGGAACAGGCTGAAAAGTTTATTCATATCTCGTCCGATTTCTATCACCCGCGCTGGGTGGAACTGGCCGAGAAATTTAATGAAATCGCCCCGTTCTCCGAACCGGCGATTTCATTTATGACCAACTCGGGCACCGAAAGCGTCGAAGCGGCGATCAAGCTGGCCCGCTACCATACCGGGCGCAGCAATTTCATCGGCTTTTTGGGGGGATTTCACGGCCGCACCATGGGCGCGGTCACCTTTACGGCCTCCAAGAACTCGTATCACAAAGGCTTTTTCCCCCTGATGAACGGGGTTGTGCATGCCCCATTCCCATACCCCTACCGCCCCATTTTACACTCCGAGCCGGGCGAGGACTACGGTGAAGTGGTGGTGCGCTATATTGAAGAGGAAATTCTCGGCAAGATACTTCCGCCGGATGAAGTAGCTGCCGTTTTGGTTGAGCCGATCCAGGGCGAAGGCGGCTATATCATCCCGCCGGTGGGCTTTTTCCCGGCTCTGCGCAAGCTGTGCGATCGCCACGGCATTTTGATCATTGCCGACGAAGTGCAGGCCGGCATGGGTCGCACCGGCAAATGGTGGTCGATTGAGAACTTTGGCGTGGAACCCGACATCATCTGCGCGGCCAAGGGCATTGCCTCGGGCATGCCGCTGGGCGCGATGATCGCGCGCAAAAGCGTGGTCACCTGGCCGAAAGGCGCGCACGGCAACACCTACGGCGGCAACCCCATTTCTTGCGCCGCCTCGCTGGCCACCATCGAAGTCATCTCGGACGGGCTGATGGATAACGCGCGGGAAGTGGGCGAATACACCCTCGACGCATTGACCGAAATTATGGCGCGCCACCCGAGCATTGGTGAAGTACGCGGCCTGGGCCTCATGATCGGCGTGGAGTTTGTTAAAGACCGCGTCACCAGGGAACACGCCGGTGACCTGCGCGACTGCGTGGTAGACCTGGCCTTCGAGCGCGGCCTGCTGCTGCTCGGCTGCGGCAAGAGTGTCATCCGCTTCTCACCGCCGCTCAACACCAGCAAAGCCGAGATCGACGAGGGCCTGATGATTTTTGAAGATGCGCTCACCGCGGCGGAACGCGCGCTGTAGCGTATAATACTTGCATGTTGCCCGACTTTCGCGTTCGCCAGCGAGATTACCTGCTTGAAATCGCGCGCGCGCTCACCGAGGAGCTGGATGCCAATAAGCTCCTGGAGCGCATCCTCGCCATTTCGGTGGAAATGCTGGCCGGCCAGGCCGGGCTGATCGCTTTGCGCAGCGGCGCGGGGGGATGGCGCATCCCCGTTTCCAGCGGCATCCCCCCCGCATTACTGCGCTATATCGAAGCTTATCTCTCGCACCTGCCTGAAAGCGACGACCCGAACAAGGTGGAGCTTTCTGGGCTGAACCGCATGCTGGCCGAACTGACGTACAACGCCAGCATGGGTCTGCTCAACGGCGTGGGCCTGCCGCTGATCGCGCGCCGCCGCATGGTAGGCGTGATTTTTATTTTCCGCGGCTACCCCGACGTGTTTTCGGCCAATGACCGCGCCCTGCTGAGCAGCTTTGCCAACCAGGCCGCCATTGCCGTGCAAAACGCGCAGGTGTACACCAGCCTGAGCGTCGAAAAGCAGCGCATCGAAGCCTTGCTGGATAACGCCGCGGACGGCATCCTGATCCTTTCGGCGAGCAAGACGGTGGAAAGCGCCAACGCAGCTTTTGGGCGCATGTACGGCGTGCCGCACCACAACCTGATCGGCCAGCCGCACGAGCAGTTAGTGCGCTGGGCGAGCGCCCCACAAGACCAGACGCTGGAAAAAGCCGAGGCGGGCGGCTGGCCGCTGACCGAACATGCCACGCTGTATGTGGAAGGCGACATGCTGCGCCCCAACCGCCAGGCGCCGCTGCCGGTGGGCATAACCTATGCGCCGCTGCTTTCCAACGAAGGCCACCTGATCAATATCATCGCCACGGTGCGTGATATCACCCGTTTTCGGCAAGCGGATGAGCTAAAAAGCACGTTTATCTCGATCATCAGTCACGAACTCAAAACGCCGGTCGCGTTGATCAAGGGCTATGTGAGCACGCTGCGCCGGGATGACGCGCACTGGGACCCGGCAATCATCAATGACAGCCTGCAGGTGATTGAAGAAGAAGCCGACCGGCTGACGTTTCTGATCGAAAACTTGCTGGATGCCTCGCGGCTGCAGGCCGGCGGCATGGCGATCAAGCGCTCCGACGTCAACCTGCCCGACCTTGCGCGGCGCATGGCCGAACGCTTCCGCACGCAGACCACCCGGCACACCTTCCGGGTGGATTTCCCGGTCAATTTTCCGGTGATCCTGGCGGATGAGACCCGGCTGGAGCAGGTGGTTTCCAACCTGCTCAACAACGCGATTAAATACGCCCCCGGCGGCGAAATTGCCATTACCGGCAAGGTGCTGCCGGATACGGTGATGGTGTGCGTCAGCGACCAGGGGCCGGGCATCCCACCCGACGACATTCCGCACGTATTCGACCGCTTCTACCGCGGGCCGGACATGGCGCGGATCACCAAGGGCGCGGGGCTGGGGCTGTATCTCTCGCGGGCCATCATCGAGGCTCACGGTGGGAACATCTGGCTCGACCCGGCCCCGGATCAGGGCGCGCGATTCTGCTTCACCCTGCCGCGCAACCTCGACAACCCGGCGTGAGTTTCAGACGCGGCAATTTCCAGGTATAATCGAACAACGTTTTGCAACCTGGAAAGCGCTATGCTATGAAAACACTTCGCCTGAGCCTGCTCCTCTTCATCGCGGTCACCCTGATGACCGGCTGCGCCCAATCGGCTGCCGCGCAAAACCCGACGCCTACCCAGGCGGCTGCCACCGCGGCCCCCTCAGCTACGCGCACAATTACCGCCACGCCGCCGCCCACCCTGACGCTGACCCCAGAAGATACCAGCACCCCGATCGATACGCCCACGCGCACGCCGCGCCCGTCCGCCACGGTGACGCCGCTGCCCGCGCGCGACCCGGACGATTGGAAAAACTGGCCGATTGTGCCTGAAGGCGTGTCGCCCGCTATGATCGTATTGTACCGGGAAGGGATTGCCAATGGCAACCTGAAACAGCGCTTCAGCAAGGTGGGCGACTGCCAGAATATCACCACCTATTTTCTGGCGAACTTTGACAAGCCCGGGCGGTATACCCTGGGGGATTACAGCAGCCTGCAAGAAACCATCGATTTTTATTCCGGCTCATTCCAGCGCGAGAGCGTGGCCGTGCGCGGCGGGTTGAACGTGGCAGCGGTACAGAACAGCCTGTTTACGCGCTCCAAAGAGTGCGAGAAGGGTGAAAATTCCCTGGCATGTGAACTGCGCCTGAACACGCCCGCGGTGGTGCTGGTTTCCTACGAGGAATTGTGGGACGGCGACACGGAAAAGTTCACCCGCCATTACGAAAACATGATTCTGTACCTGCTGGAACAGAAAACCGTTCCGATATTGGGCATGACCGGCAACAACGCAGCCGCCAATCAGATCATCGCCGAGCTGGCGGTCAAATACGAACTGCCGGTGTGGAACCTGTGGGCCGCGCTGCAGCCGCTCAACCGCCGCGGCATTGTGGACGGTTTCCACCTGACCCAGTTTGGCGATATTTTCGACTTCACCGGAACGCCGCGCCAGCTTTCGGGCTGGCACATGCGCAATCTCACCGCGCTGCAAGCCATCGACGCGGTGCGCCGCGCGCTCGAATCCGCGGGCTCCTGAGCGGGTTTACGCGCGGCAGTGATGATATAATTGCCATTTGTTGAATGACCCTCGCCGCAGGCGAGATATTTTTGGAAGGCCGCGAGTAAACCGAAAATGCCGAAAACCGCCACCTCTTGTCCGCGCTGCCGCCAACCCGTTGTGGTTGACGTGGAGCAGTTGTTCGATGCCAGTTCCGATCCCCAGGCAAAGCAGCGCCTGCTTTCCGGGAATATTAACCTGATCCAGTGCCAGAACTGCGGGTACCAGGGCAGCCTGCCCACTCCGCTGGTGTACCACGACGCGGACAAAGAACTGCTGCTGACCTACTTCCCACCCGAGTTGGGGCTGCCGGTCAACGAACAAGAACGCCTGGTTGGCCCGATGATCAATCAGGTGGTCAACCGTCTGCCCAACGAAAAACGCAAAGCCTACCTCTTCCGTCCGCAGATGATGCTCACCATGCAGACAATGGTTGAGCGCATCCTGGAAGCGGATGGGATCACCAAAGAAATGCTGGACGAGCAGCAAAAACGCATGAATCTGCTGCAGCGCCTGCTGACGGTTTCCAATGCCGAGAGCCGCGTGGAAGTGATCAAGCAAGAAGAAGCGCAGATCGACGCGCCGTTCTTCAACCTGCTCAACCGGCTGATCGAAGCCACGCTGCAGGGCGGCGACCAACAGGGCGCGCGCCAGCTTGCGCTGCTCCAGCAGGAACTGCTGCAAAACACTTCGTTTGGCCGCCAGCTTCAGGACCAGGCCAAAGAGGTGGAAGACGCGCTGCGCTCGCTGCAAGAGGCCAGCCGCACCGGCCTGACCCGCGAGAAATTGCTGGACCTGATCCTGAATGCGGAGAGCGATGCGCGCTTTAACGCGCTGGTTTCTTATGCGCGCAGCGGCCTGGATTATGAATTCTTCCAGATCCTCGCCAACCGCATCGACGCGGCGGCGACCGCCGAAGAAAAGCAGAGCCTGACGGAAAAGCGCGACAAGATGCTGGCTATCACCCAGGATATCGACGCCGCGGCCCAGGAACAGGAAAAAGCCTACCGCGATTTCCTGGAGCAGCTTCTCCAGCAGCCGGATATTGCCCTGGCCACTGAAGAAAACCTGGGCGCGGTGAACGAGATGTTCGTCAGCATCGTGCAAGATGAACTGCAAAAGGCGCGCCAGGCAGGCAACTTTGACCGCAGCGGCAAGCTTCAACAGGTGATGGGCGTGATTGAGAAAGCCAGCGCGCCCCCGCCCGAGATCGCCCTGGTGCAAGAGCTGATGGCGGCGGAAAGCGACGACGACCGCAACAAACTGCTCAAAGAAAACGCGGAAAAGATCACGCCGGAATTTATTGAGTTGCTCAGCAACCTGAGCGCGCAAGCTGCGCAGCAGGATCAGAACCCGGAAGTGGCCGATCAGATCAAGACGGTTTACCGGGCGGCGCTGCGCTTCGCGATGCAGTCGAATTTGAAGGCGTAAGCTAGAAAGACCCATAAAAAAACCGCGAAGGAGATCTTCAAAATTCTCCTTCGCGGTTTTTTTATTCTTTGGGATTATCCAGCCGCAGGCCATGCCCGCGGATCGTGACCATATAGGCATGAGTCGGGTCGAGCAGAGCCAGGCGGTCGCGCAAGCGGCGCACCAGCGCATCCAGGGCCTGCTCGGATACGCCCAGCGATTCGCTCTCGCCCCACACCACATTGACCAACTCGGCGCGCGACACGACTTGCCCGGAGCGCTCGTAAAGCAATTGCAGCAGCCGGAACTGCGGCGCGGAAAGCGGCGGCAGCACTTCTTCGCGGCCAATCCACACGCGCCGCGAGCGGTCATCCAGGTACAGCCGGCCCTGGCGTTCGCGCGGCAGCGACCCGGTGACAGGTTTGACCGGCTTGCTGGGCAGCATCCCCGAGTCAAGGGGCATGGTGGCGTCGGAAGCCAGGAACACAAACTGCTGCGTCAACGCCACCTGGATCATATCGCCGTCATCCAGGCGCAAAGCTTCTTCTACCAGTTTGTTATTGCAGAACGTGCCGTTCTTGCTGCCCAGATCTTCCAGCACGACCCCGCCTTCATCGGGCGTCAGCCGGGCATGGTAACGCGAGATCTGCCGGTCCTGAACGACGATATCGCATGAAATATCCCGACCAATGGTTAAAGCGCGGTCGATTTGCCAGCGCTGCCCCATGAGGACGCCAGATTGTGCGATCAATACAGGATATTCCGATCCAGCCCGCTGCATGTGCTCCTCCATTTTGGTCGATGCTGGTGTTCTGGCTTAGCGTCTTGCTCCATCCGATGATTCGTGCAACCGTCGCGGGGTTTCACCGGTAACCGGCACGCAAAATATCCAGGCCAAAGCAGTGCGCGCCCGAGCAAATCGCCCCATTATGGTGCGCTCATGGGAAATTCATGCTCTCGAGGTATAATATAGCAGAAAATGGCAACCTTGTGTGATGGGCTTCTGCCATTCATTGCGCGCAATCACGCCGAAAGATGGCGCGCTAGCGGTTTGCCAATCAGAAAGAAGTCGCTGCATGCCAATACCGTTGAAAGCCGGGGAAGTCCTGCGCGGCCGGTATAAGATTCGCCGGATCATCGGCCAGGGTGGAATGGGTAGCATTTACCTGTCCGACGACCTGCGCCTGGAAGGCCGACAGTGCGCCCTGAAAGAAGTTGAACACGACCGCACGCTTCTCCCGGAGATCGTGCGCGAGGCTCGCGAGCAATTTCTGCGGGAGGCCACGGTATTGGCGCGCCTGGACCATCCCAATCTGCCCAAGGTGTCGGATTTCTTCTCGGTTGGCGCGCGGGATTACCTGGTGATGGACTTCATCCCAGGCAAAGATCTGCGGACGTTAATGCTCGAAGCCCGCCAGAATGCGAGCTTCCTACCGGAGATGGATGTGCTCGCCTGGGCCAGCCAGTTAGCCGACGCGCTCACCTACCTGCACAGCCAGGACCCGCCCATCCTGCACCGGGATATTAAGCCTTCCAATCTCAAGCTGACGCCTTCGGGCTTGCTCAAACTGGTGGACTTTGGCCTGGTAAAGCTGCTTGCGCCGGGCGAGGTGACCATTACCGTGCTGCAAGGGCAAGGTACGGCGCTGTATACGCCGCTGGAACAATACGGCGGTGACAGCGGCCATACCGACGCGCGCAGTGATATTTACGCGTTTGGGGCTACGTTATACCATCTGCTGACCAACAAAGCCCCGGTAGACGCTCGCGAGCGCTTCCTTGACCCGCAGGCATTTGTTCCCATACGCCAGATCAACCCGGAAGTCAGCGCGCGCACCGAACGCGCCATTGACTGGGCGATGAGCCTGCATCCCGACGAGCGCCCGGATTCGGTAGAGATTTTCCGCGAATCGCTGCTGGGCGACCGCGAATTTACCCGGGTGACGCTTAACCGCGCGCCGCGCGCGGCGGATGTACTTTCGGCTCCTACCGAGCGAGCGTTGATCTGGCTGGCGGCCGGCCTGACCGTGATCAGCCTGTTGGCGACTTTGGCCCGGTAGAAGACCGCGGCCCGGTTGGGCGTTCGGGTACGGCGCGCGCCCGGTTTTCCATCCAGCGCCGCCAGAAAAATCCCACCCAGAAGCCGATGACGATACCCAGCAGCGTGACGGCTATCACGTCGGTGGTGCTGAGCGCCCGCGCCAACTCCTCGTTGATTGAACGCTGCATCACCAGCACCAGGTAGGCTGCCAATCCGCCGACGGCTGCCAGCAGCGCAGTTCGGTAACGCCAGCGCAGGTTGATGCGCCGCGAAAGCGCAAACACTGCCGCCGCGCTGCCCCAGGTGAGCAGCATGGCGTAGAGCCAGTCTTGGGTCAGTGGGCGCGCGGGCGGTGGTTCCACCGGGATCTGCGTCGGCGTGGGGGTAGGCGTCAGGGTCTGGGTCGGCGTGGGAGTAAAGGTCGGCACGGCGGTAGGCGCGATAGCGGTGATCACTCCGCCCGCGGTATCCAGGCGCAATATTTGCGAAGTACCGGCCGGGTCGCTGACCACGCGGACTTCCAGCAAGCCGGGCATGCTGATCCGGTAGGTGGCGCGCGCCACCCCGCCGGTGGTGGTGGTTTCGATCTGCTGCACGGTGCCGGTTTCGCCGCCCACGGTGAACAGAAAACGCACCACTGTGCCATCCGGTACGACATTGCCGTTATTATCCACAATCACACCGGTACGCAGCGGGAGCACATCACCCACGCGGAAGACGGGCACGGCGGTGGGCAGCGGCGTAGGCGTGCCAGTGCCTACCGGCTCCGGCTCGGGAACGTCCAGTGAAAGCGGGATGACTTGCTCCGCGTCTGGCGCGGTGACGTTGATTAATTCGTAGCCTACCCCGGGAATGTTGACCGGCGAACGCCCGGCAGGGGTCAATTCCTGGAAGAGCACGCGCGCGGCCACATCGATAAAGGCCGGCGCTTTGCTGTACATGCCGTAGTAAGCGGTCAGCTTGGAAATATCGGTGGCGTCCAAATAATACGGCGCGCCAAACGAAAAGACGATGACGCGCTTATTGCGAAACAGATCGGGACGCTCGGAGAGAAAACGCTGCAGCGACTGGCTTTCCGGGCGGCTGCGCTCGGGCTTGAGCAGGCTGAAGATGATCCAACTGGCGGAACGCAGGTCGGTTTCCAGCGGGGTGATCTCGGTGGTGGTGCGGTTGAGCATGTTGAGCAGGTCTTGCATGGAATACGATGCTAACCGGCTGCTGTACACCTGTCCGCCGGCATCGATGCCGTACAGGCGGTTGACCGCCTTCTCCAACCCGTCGATTTCAAATGTGGCCTGTTCGGGGCAGCGCGTGCACTGGCGCGTGGATTGGCCGTCGGTGATGAAGACAATGTTTTCGTTGAGGCCCGGCGGGCGCGGCAGTACCGCCTCAAAATCGACTGCGTCCGGGCTGATCATAGTCACGCCCTGGCGCGCGACCTCGAAGGTCACTTCCTGCGAGTTGCCCAACACAGACAGAGCGTCTGAATCGGGTAAGACTTCGTCCAGGGTAAACTCGGGGTACATTTCGTATTTTCGGGTGAGCAGCCGCAGAACAGACGCGTCAACGCGCTCGGCAAAAGCGCGGTCTTCCTTGTATTTCTGCTCAAATGAGGCTAGCACGCGGGCCAAAACGGTGACTTCATCTTCGCCGGTATTAGCCGAAAGATTATTGACGTACAACAGATCATTACCGGCCAGAAAAGCGTTGCGCGTCACCTGGCGCGGATCGTATACCTGCCCGGTGGTTTCGTAAAACCGACGCAGCGCCTGGCTGCCCAGGTCATCGCTGACCAGGATGCCGCCGCTGGCGCGCCATTCAGAGAGCGGGGCAAGCTGGAGCATCTGCTCCAGCGCCGCCGAGTCAAAACTGATCGGTCGGGTGGTGGCGCGAATGTTGCCCTGGAAGCCTTGATAACGGATATGCGAGACCAGCAGACCGTCCACGTTGGCACTTTGGTTTTCGTTAATGGCGGTGACGGCGAAGAAGGGAGCCAGTTCAATTTGCTTGAGTTGTTCAAGCGACTTGCGCACCGTGGAGACCTCTTCTTCGGTAGAGCGATCTGAGCCGCCGCGACCGGGGAAATGCCGGGCAATGATCGTCATGCGCCCGGCGCTGCCCTCATGCATCCCCTGGATATAGGCCTGGCCCATCAACCCCACCCAATACGGATCGCCGCCAAAAGTGCGCACGCTAAGATCCTGGGCATCTTCCCCGGGGATCGTATCCAGCACGTCCAGCGAGGGGCCGAAGAACAGATTGAACCCCAGTACGCTTAACTCGGTGCCCATCACCGCGCCGACCTGTTTGGCCAGGTTTGGTTTCCAGGTAGCGCCAATCGCCATCTGGTCGGGCAGCACCGTCACCCCGTTTAAGATCTGATCGTAGGGATATCCGCCGCCTTCCTGCGAAATACCGATGAAGAGCGGGATATAGCGTGAATCGGTTTCTGATTCACCGGCCACGGCCACAGGGGAATCACCAAAGGCCTGCCAGGCCTGGGTCTGCAGGCTGGTTGTGATCCGGTACACATCGGCGGTGGTATTGTCGGGGCCAATCAGGTTGTCGTTGGCAGAGGTGAGCATCACCCCGCCGATATGGGACTTGGTGACCAGCGAGCTGATCATCGAGCCCGCGTCGATGCCCGTGCCCTCAAAGGTGACCAGGAACAACTGGCCGACCTTTTCCTGGGGCGTCAGCCGGGCCAGGAGCGCCTGAGCTTTGGCCTGCGCGGTGCCAACCTGGTATGCGCTGCCCGCCGCGCCCGTTTGGGCCGGAAGGATGATCCCCATCAGCAGGACCAGGGTGAGCAGCACGCGGGCACGGTGAAATAGGGTACGCCGCATGCTGCGCAGTCGGCTGCGCGCCATGCTGTACGTCATTTCGGCGACTTCCTCTCCTTACGCTCGGCGGATGACCTCTCCAATCATTACCGGGTCATCTGTTATGATACCATCGACACCCCATGCCAGCAAGCGCGCGGCATCCTCGGGCTGGTTGACGGTCCAAGAAATCACCCGGCGGCGGCGCAGATGCTGCTGCCGGATAAATGCCGCGGAGAGATCGGTAAAATAGGGCAAAATCCACTCTGGCGCATACTGGCGGCCCAGCCAACCGCGCGACAGAACGCCCATGCCGCCGGTCCAGG
>DATCUC010000358.1:0-1917 GCA_036567625.1 Anaerolineaceae bacterium
TTCGATGCGAGAACCCGCCGCTTTTTTACTCGGCTTTGGCTTCTTTCAGCAGCCGCTTCATCTCTTCCACATCCCCCTTGAACTCCGGGTATTTCGGGTCCAGGTCTTCCAGCGTTTTGACCAAAATGCTGGAAACCAGCAGGTTGCGGTACCAGTTGCGGTTGGCGGGGATCACATACCACGGCGCCCACCTGGTGCTGGTCTTGCTGAGCATGTCTTCGTAGGCTTTCTGGTACTGCGACCAGAGCTTGCGCTCTTCCAGGTCGCCGGCGTTGAACTTCCAGCGCTTGGCCGGCTCTTCCAGACGTTCCAGCAGGCGTTCCTCTTGCTCTTCGGGGGTAATGTGCAGGTAGTACTTGACGATGGTTGTGCCTTCGTCGGCCAGCATGCGCTCAAAATTATTGATGTGCTCGTAGCGTTTTTTCCACACATCCTCTGGAACCAGCCCGTGAACGCGCACCACCAGCACATCTTCGTAGTGCGAACGGTTGAAGACCACGATCTGCCCCTTGCCGGGCGTCTGCGCGTGGACGCGCCACAGGTAGTCATGTTCCAGTTCAATGGGAGTAGGGGCTTTGAAATTGGCGATGCGCACGCCCTGCGGATTGACGCCGTCAAACACCACGCGGATGGTGCCGTCTTTTCCGGCGGTATCCGGGGCCTGAATCACCACCAGCACCGGGTGCTTGTGCTCGGCATAGAGCGCTGCCTGCAGCTCATCCAGCCGGGCTTGTAGTTTTGCCAGCTTCTCTTCGGCCTCTTCCTTCGAGCCATCCCACGCTCCGGTTTCGTCCGGGTCGTAGTCTTTCAGGTGTACGTCGGTATCGGGCTTTACGCGGTAGCGGTCCATGTTTCCTCTCCTTGGGTATGGGTTAATCATACACCCAACCCGCTCGCGGAACCTATTTTGTTTGCCGGGCGTCTATGCAATAATGAGGATAGCGAAGCGATCAGATCAGTGCTTCGCGAGGGAGTGTTTGAATGCGTATCTTTTTGAAATTATCCTGGCTGCTGATCGGGCTGGCGTTGATGCTGGCCGGCTGCGCGGCCTTTCCCATCCCGCAGGGCGCTCCGGCGACGCCTGCCGCCACCAGCGGCCCGAAGGGCCTGGAAACCCGCCCCGAGGCGCTGGATGCGGTCCAATCCCGACTGGCCGGCGCGCTGAACCTGGCTTCCGACCAGGTGACTCTGCAAGAATACCGCGAAGCGCAGTGGCCGGATGCCTGCCTGGGCCTGCCCGATGCCGATGAGGTGTGCGCGCAGACCATTACGCCCGGTTATCTGATGCTCTTCAATACGCCGGACGGCCTGATCGAAGTCCACAGCAACCGCGCGGGGAACACCTACCGCTACACCCCGGCGCTGACTCAAAGCGGCGACCGGCCGGTGGTGGCCGTTTGGCAGCGTTCCGGCGGGTTTGCCGGGATCTGTCAGCGCATGTTTGTGTACGCCGACGGCGGCTACCTGCTGCAAGACTGCGTGAAGAACAAGGCGCTGGCTCAGGGCCAGCTTAGCGAAGGCGCGCTGCAGCAGGTGAAGGACTGGACCAGCCAGTACCAATCCTTTGATTGGAAGGTGAAGCTGCCGCCCGGCTCCGCGGATATGTTCAACGACCAGTTGAGCTTCACCGGGCAGGGATTGCAGGCGGCCAGCGAACAGCAGCAGGAAGAAATGGCCAACGCGCTGGCCGAGATCGCCGCGGAACTGGCGCGGACCGCCGGAAACTGAAGCCTTAGCGCTGCAGGTTTCCCCCGGCGGGGACGATGATCAAACGGATGCCGTCGGGATAGATCAGCAAATTGCGCACGGTGATCAGGCCGTCGTTGGTGGCCGTCAGCGTTCCGCTGTCAATCACGCTGCCGTCGCGGATGCGGCGGCTTTCCCACACGTACACCTGGCCGGGCACGATGGCAAAGC
>DATCUC010000359.1:0-4425 GCA_036567625.1 Anaerolineaceae bacterium
TCAATTTTGCTGGGAGTGGTAGTTGTTTCGGGAACAGCCTTGATTGTGCTGATTATTATCTATCGTCGAA
This sequence comes from Anaerolineaceae bacterium, assembly GCA_036567625.1. Taxonomy (GTDB): domain Bacteria; phylum Chloroflexota; class Anaerolineae; order Anaerolineales; family Anaerolineaceae; genus CALDSL01. The sequence continues at coordinate 71 of DATCUC010000359.1, forward strand.
AACAGCGTGAATTGGCATGGAAACGCGCGATGATCGCTTGGGGTCAAAGTCGCAGTGAAAATCGAGATAACTCGAACGTTGCTTCTGTACGTTATTTGTCAGCCAACCATCTTGAAACATTCGCAGCACAACTATTTCGCCAGATGGGCTATCGAGTCCAGTTAACTGGACAATCAGGCGATCATGGAGTCGATGTCCGTCTTGTTAACCCAATGGGCGCGGTAGAAGTCGTACAGTGCAAACAATGGGGCCGGCCAGTTGGCGAAGCCGAGGTGCGTAACCTGGCAGGTGCCATGCTGCATGAACAGGCCACTCGCGGATATATTATTGCTCCCGGTGGTTTCTCAAACTCAGCCCGCGCCTGGGGTAAAGGCAAGGGAATTATTCTTGCTGATGAAAAAGAAATCAACCGGATGATAGCCATCGCATATGGGAATAAGCGCAAGAAGTAACCCGCCCAATAAATTCACCACTCAGTGCGGTATATTCACCCTTTGTGAAATGTTGACATAGTCGATATAATATATTCACACCCCTATTCTGGGGATCCTGCCCTTCAGGGGGCATTTACTCTACAGGAGAGATAGCATGGCGTTTAGCTACACTAATAAAGCAGGCAAGAAGTACTATTTGCATTCCCGCGTGACGCAGTTGAAGAGCGGTAAAGACCGTACGATCTACTTCTTCTCTGGCTCGCAGGGCGATGGCGCGATCGACAAAGTGCCGGCCGGGTACGAGGTTTCCGAAACTCGCAATGGCCTGCCGGTCCTCAAGCGCAAGGACAGCAAGTAGGATTCAACGTTCACAGCTTTTCCAGACAGCGCGAGCAGCCCACCGGGCGGTTCGCGCTGTCTGGCGTGTGCCCTTAGCGCATCGCCACCCGAATGTCGTCTTGCTGCAGCCGGTTGAGCACGGCCAGGTTGATTGCCTGTTGGGTATCTTTGTACAACCGGAATTCCGGTGACAGCACCCAGTACACCACTTCGAAGTCATAATAAAAGTTACCAATCACGTTGAAGTGGGCGCGGTCAAAGCGCACGTTTTCTTGCGCGGCAATCACTTCTTCCAGCAGCGCGGGGATGCGCGTGAGCTGCTCCACCGGCGTGGCCGCGTCGATTTTCAGGTTGAACTTCACCCGCCGCTCGGTCATGCGCTTGTAATTCTTAATGCGGCTGTTGAGCATATCCGTGTTTGAGATGATAATTTGCTCGCCCGAGAGGCTGCGCAGCCGCGTGCTCTTCAGCCCGATATGCTCAACCGTGCCTTCCTCTTCGCCCAGGGTGATTGCATCGCCGATGACGAAAGGCTTATCCAGCGCGATCGAAATAGATGAGAAGATGTCGCTGAGAATCCGCTGCAGCGCAAAGGCCACGGCAATACCGGTGATCCCCAGGCTGGCGATGAGCGAATCGACATGCACGTTGGGCAGGTTGTCCAGCACCACCAGCACGATCACCGACCACAGCGCCACGCGCGCAAAAAAGCCCAGCAGGCTGACGGTCGTCGAGCTTTGATCGCCGGCATCTACCCGGCGGCGCACCTCGCGCGCAACCACCAGGGTGACCAGCGAATTGCCCCATACCGCCACCTGGACCAGCAGCAGGATGATCACCGTGGTGCGCAGGAAGGTGATGGCGTTTTCGGGCAGCACCAGCACCAGCGACCCCAGGTACACGCCCAGGGCCAGCATGGCGTACAGGCGCGTGTGCCCGAGAACATCCACAAACACATCGTCCACCTGGTTGCGGGTGGCGCTGGCGCTCTGGCGCACGCGCCGCAGCGCATTGGCGCGCAAGAACAGCAGCACCACCAGCGTCACCAGGAACGCCAGCACGGCGATCAGCCAGTTGAGCAGGGGATTTCCCAGAAATTCTCGCTGCAAAATATCCATCTATTACGTTACCTCGCGCAGGCTAAAGCGGAACTGACCGTCATCCTCGTACCACATGGGGAAGTTAGTGCCCCAGGTGTTGTTATACAGGTTGAAATGCGCGCCTTTTACCAGCCGCGGCAGGTCGGGGCTGAAATCCAGCAGCGAGGGTTCGCCGGGGGCCACCAGCGCCGCGTCCAGGGTGCAGATTTCCAACCCATTCGGCCCGTCGCGCAGGGTCAGGCCGCTGTTCAACCCATGCAGCTTGCTGCCCCCCGCGGGGACCACGTCCAGCGGGTCGACCATCTGGCCCAGCTTATCCATCTGCCACAGCACCGCCGGGCTGACTTTGGGCACGAACGAAATCCACAGCGCTTCGGGCAGGCGGCAGGCCTGTTTTTCAAACCAGCGCACCGTCAGCCAGGCTTCTGGGGCGGAATAGGGGAAGGCCCATTCGAGAAACACGCGGTGCGGGCAGCCAAAGGTATTGGTAGAGCGCGCCGGGAAGCTCAACTGCAGCAGGAAATATTTGCCCAGGTCATCTGCGCGCTGGAACAGGTCGACGTTTTGCGGCAGCCACCAGCGGTGTTCGGGGGCGGCGCTTTCCATGCCCACCTTGCCGTAATCTTCCACCGCCCAGGCCATCACCGCTTCGAACTGGTGGCGAATATATTGCAGGAAGAAGCGTTCATAATCGGCTTTGGAGAAGGTCTGGTAGCGGAACCAGCCCAGCTTGCTGCCGGCGGCCCAGTCACGGCCAGAGGGCGCCCGCAAATAATTAATCGCGCCGCTGAGCATGTCAAAGCGCAGGTTGAAATACTGGGTTTCAAAGATTGCCGCCGGGTTGGCGACGCGTTTCCACTGCGCCATATCTGGGCGCTGCGGCACGGTATTGGCGAGCGCCGCCTGGGCTTCGGCGTGCAGCGGCGTGCCCTTCAGGGCGCTCACGGCCTGGTCGATATAGGCGCGCTGTTCAGCCCACGAGGCCTCAAATTTCTGGTAATTGGGCTGCGAGCGCGCTCGCGCAAACTGCGCCGCGGTATAGTTCTCGTGATCCGCCAGGTGCACCTTTTCGTCCATGCCCCAGGTATGCTCGGGAACCAGGATCAGCCGCCGGGCAAAGCGCCCCACTGCTCCCACTTCATTCCCGCTGACCCCGGTTTCGCGCCAGGCGGAGTGCAGCCGCTGCAGCGCGCGGAAGCGCGCCAGCTTGAGCGGGTCGCTGCCCGCGCCGTGAATCCAACTATCGCCGATTTCCGCGGTAACCACCGGCAGGCTTTCGCGCAGCGGCAGCAGCGCGTCGGCAAAGTCATCCAGGGTCGATGCCACTACCTGCGCGCCGGGGAAGGCCGCCTGCATCTCGCTCCATACCTGGCGCACCTCATCCGGGCTTTGCGGGCCCAGGTTGTCGATCGTGTGCCCAAACGCCAGGGCGTGTTCCAGGCCGGGGACGGTGGCTGCGTGGCCGTACCCCTGCTCGTACATCACCACAATCTCCACCCCCGCCGGGCCTTTCCAGCGAAACACTGGCGGAACCTGCGGCATCGTCGAGCCTTCGTTGACGCCAATGTGCAAGAAGCGCACGCCCGCCGCGGCCAGCAGCGGGATGATGCCGCGCGTGTGGCCTGGTACATCGGTCATCTTCGCGGCGGTGGTCACGCGCCCAAAACGCTGGTCCAGTTCGCGCGCCAGGCTGAGACCCATGTTGAACAGCGCCGGGTCCATCAACTCGGTGTGCGTGGTAAACGGCAGCGCGTGCCACAGAATATCGCCCGCCAGAATAGCGGCTTCCATTTCGGCGCGCTGCGCGGGGCTGGCTGTTTCCAGGTATTCGTAGATCAGCCATGAGCCCGTGGTCCAGCGGAAGTGTTCCGGCCCGCCGCGTTCGCGCATCTCGCGCGCAGTTTGCAGCGCGCGGGGAATGAAATCGGTGAAGTACTGGTTGACAACGTTCGCCGAATAATCGGTGTAGCCGATATCCAGGTGCGTCTTAAAAATCAGGTGAACAGTTTGGATTTGTGCAGCCATTGGTTACCTCTCCTGGATACCATAGCATATTTTTTGTTTTCGGAGAAATGCTTACGCCGCGCTCGGGTCCACGTAGTGTATCACCGGGCGCTCGTCGGGGTCGGCGCTTTCAAACACCAGCGTCAGCACCGAAGCGTTGGCGGGCAGGGTGTGCATGGTGCGCGGCGGATGGATGCCGCGCGCCCAATCCCACAGGATGGCCAGCGGCGAGCCGTGCGAAACTGCGGCGATGCTGCCGCCCGCCCACTCGCGGCGGGCGCGGGCCACAAAGCGCAGCATGCGCTCCAGCACATCTTGTGGCTGCTCGAACTCCGGCCCTGAGCCGGTGTACACGTCGAACTGGCGCGCTTCCAGCACCTGCCAGGGCTGGCCGTCGAACGGGCTTTTCACTTCGTTCAACAGACCGGAAACCCGCGGCGGCAGGTCGCGCGCGCCGCGCACCAGCCGGGCCGTCTGG
>DATCUC010000360.1:0-7718 GCA_036567625.1 Anaerolineaceae bacterium
CGCCGGGCAACACGCGCCGCGCGCGCGCCAGGTTGCCCGGAAAAAATGAGGTGAAGATCACCTGAGCTTGCAGCCCCATGCGCCGCACCAACGCAGCGGCACGCTCCGGCAGCGGATCGAAGGGCGAGGCGTAATTAGTGAGTTCAACATCCACCAGGCACTGGCGGCCAACGCTTTCCAGCACTTCTTCCAGGGTCGGAATGGTTTCGCCGGCAAATGCCGGACGAAATTTTGAGCCGGCATCCAGTTCGCGCAGTTCGGCCAGCGTTTTTTGGCGCACCTTTCCGCTGCCGTTGGTGGTGCGGTCGACAGTCTGATCATGGATGACCACAATGTGCCCGTCGGCGCTCAACTTGGCATCCAGTTCCACCCCGTGCGCGCCCAGTTCTACGGCGCGCCGGAAAGCAGCCAGAGTATTCTCCGGGGCAAAGGCTGAAGCGCCGCGGTGGGCAAGAACGAGCGGTCGGGTGTTCCAGTCCGGCAGGTTCACAGGTCGACAAAATAGGCATCAGCCGCGCGGTCGATTAGTTCGGTAGACATGACCGGCTCGGTGTTGATATAGCGGGCCACGTCGAGGATCTGGTCGCATAAATCGCGCGGGTGCGAGGCACGCAGGTTGCGGTTGGGCTTGATGTAATACTCTTGCAGGAGATAGGCCAATCCCTGATCGCTGTAGGCTACGCCCTTGGCAGTACACAGGCGCTTGAAAATCTCGCGGTATTCCTCGTAACTGGGGTCATCAATGCAAACCTTGTGGCGCAGGCGGCGCAAAAACGCCTCGTCCACCAGGGTGCGCGGCGGCAGATTGGTGGAGAAAATGACGAGGACATCAAACGGCACTTCGATCTTGCGGCCGGTGTGCAGCGCGAGGAAGTCAATCCGGTTTTCGAGGGGCACGATCCAACGGTTGAGCAGGTCGCGCGGTGAAACCTGTTGGCGGCCAAAATCGTCGATCAGTAAGATGCCGCCGTTGGCCTTCATCTGGAAGGGCGCTTCATAGTACTTGAGTGTGTCGTCGAAAACCAGGTCGAGCCCATCCAGAGTCAGTTCGCCGCCAGTGACGACAAAGGGGCGGCGGATGCGGATCCAGCGCGGATCGCGGCGCGTGCTATTGCGCAGCCGGTCGGTGGTGCTTTCTTTGGCCTCGTCCGGGGCAGCCTGATGGTTGACCGAGTCGTACACTTTGACCACCTGCCCGTCGATGTATACAGCATAGGGAATGTACATGGAAGTGGTTGAGGCCATTTGCCCAATCGCCCGGGCGACGCTGGTTTTGCCATTCCCCGGCGGGCCGTAGAGGAAAATAGAGGTGTTCGAGTTGACCGCCGGGCCCAGGCGCTGAAAGGTCTTTTCTGAAAGCACGAGCGCGGAAAGCACCTGGCGCATGATGCGGTTGGTGACGCTGAAGCGCCCGCGCGTCTGGCTGTTGATGGCTTTGCTGTAGACATCCAGCGGAACCGGGGCCGGGCCGGCGTACTGGCAGCGATCCAGGGCTTCACGCGCGCGGGCGATTCCGGCCTGGGTGATGGCGTACATATATGTGCCTTCGCCCAGGCCCATTTGACCCGAGGAACGCACTTCGAGCAGTTTTTCGCGCTTGAGGCTTTCCATCAACTGGTCGACCACGCCACCGAACGGCAGGCATAACTCTTCGGCCATCTTAAAGCCGGTCATATAGCCCTGGTAATAGATAATCTTTAGCGCCAGGTCTTGCAGCCAGAGCAGCGACAGGCCAGTTTCTTCGATTTTTGCGATCGGCGGGGGCGTAAAAGCGGCGTTAGCCGGGGTTTGCGTTGCAGTTGCGTTGGGACTGAGCGCCATACATACTCCAGGTGAAGTCTATGAAAGAGCGTTTCCATTATAGCACGCGGAAAACAGAGTATTCCTTGCGAAAAAGACAGGTGACACGTATAATGCAAGCTCATGAATCTCACAGTCATCATACCTGTATACAATGAAAGACAGACGATCCAGGAGATCGTCCGGCGTGCATCCGCTACGGGCTATCCGAGCGAGATCCTGATTGTCGACGATGGGTCGACAGACGGCACGCGCGACATCTTGCAGGCGATGGACGGCCAGGGCAATGTGCGCGTGCTGTATCACTCCAAAAACATGGGTAAGGGCGCGGCCGTGCGTACCGGCATCCAGAACGCGCGCGGTGAGGTGTGCCTGATCCAGGATGCTGACCTGGAGTATGACCCGCGCGACTACCCGGCCCTGCTCAAGCCGTTGGAAGAAGGCATTGCCGATATCGTCTACGGCTCGCGCTTTCTGGGCGGCGCGCGGCGGCCGATCCTGTTCTGGAATATGGTGGCAAATAAGATCCTGACCTTCACCACCAATATTCTGTACAACAACATCCTCAGCGATATGGAAACGGGCTACAAAGTGTTCCGCCGCGAGATGATTTTGCCGATTCCGCTGCACGCGCGTGGGTTTGAGTTTGAACCCGAGTTCACCGCCAAGGTGCTCAAGCGGCATATTCGCATCTTCGAAGTGCCGATCACCTTCAACCCGCGCGAGTACTCGCAAGGCAAAAAGATCCACGCTGGCGACGCATTCGTGGCCATGTGGACGCTGCTCAAATACCGCTTCGTTGATTAGTCCGGCAGGCCGGCGGGTTTCAGGTCGCGCACGTTGAGCTGCAAGAATACCCGGTCGTTGAAGTAATTGCGCTCGTAGGTATAGAGCAGGTCAATTGCCGGCGGCATTTGCGCGGCCCAATGCCCCATGCGGAAGGCGATGGCGTCAAAGGTTACACGCCCGTCGCTGACCGCCAGTTTGAGGTGCTGGTTCTCGCTGCCCACCGTTTTGCTGCGCACCACGCGCAGGTTGCGCGAACAAAAGACCACGTCGGGGTTGCCCGAACCGGTAGGCTCGATGTACGCCAAATCGTCCAGGATCACCGGGCGCAGGTCGATCAGCGGAACTTCCAAATCCGCATCCAGCACCGGGCGCAGGTCAAGCTGAGCCAGCTCGCGCTGCGCGATGGCATACATGCGTTCCACCAGCGCGGGCAGGTTTTCATTGCGCACCGTAAAGCCCGCGGCGCGTGCGTGCCCGCCGTGGCGCACCAGCAGGTCGGCGCATTGATCCAGCGCCTGGGTGATGTGAAATTCTTCAATGCTGCGGCACGAGGCGCGGGTATATTCCTCGCCGCGGTAGCCAACGATGGCCGGGCGGTAATAACTTTCGGCCAGGCGGGCAGCTACCAGCCCCACCAGGCCCTGGTTGAATTCGGGATGAAAGGCAAACAGCACCGGGGCATCTTCGCCGCCGCGGATCATAGTTTCGGCTTGCGCCTGCATTTCGCGCGTCATTTCCTGGCGGCGGGTGTTCTGGTCGCACAACTGCTGCGAAAGCCGCCCGGCGTGCATGATATCATCCGACAGCAGCAGTTCCACCGCGGCCAGCGCGGATTCCAGGCGGCCAGCGGCATTCAACCGTGGCCCCAGGCCGAAGGCGATATCGGTAGCGCGGCAGCTTTTGACGTCGATCCCGGCTGCCCCGCCTAAAGAGGATAACCCCAACCGGTAGCCGGCGCGCATGCGTTCCAGCCCGCCGCGCACCAGCGAGCGGTTCTCGCCGGTCAGCGGAACCACGTCGGCCACGGTTCCCAGCGCTACCAGGTCGAGCCAGTCTTCGGCGCGCACGCCTTCCACCGGGCGCAGGTCCAGCAGCGCCTGCGTCAGCTTGTAGGCCAGCCCAACTCCGGCCAGGTTCTTATCCGGGTATTCGTCCAACGGCTGGCGCTGGCAGATCACCGCTGTGGCCGCGGGCAGGTCGCCCAACGGTGAGTGGTGATCGGCAATAATCATGTCCAGGCCCAGCTCGCAGCCAAAAGCCACCTCGGCGGCTGAGCGGATGCCGCAGTCGACGGTCAGCACCACGCGCACCCCGTCGCGCGCCAGGCCTTCCAGGGCTTCGTTGTTCAGCCCGTAGCCTTCATCAAAACGGTTGGGGATATACGGCAGCACGTCGGCGCCCAGGGTGCGCAGTACCTGGGTCATCAGCACGGTGCTGGTCACGCCGTCTACATCGTAATCGCCGTACACGGCGATCTTCTCGCCGCGGTCAACTGCCTGGAGCAGCCGCCCCACGGCGGGGGCCATCCCGCGCAGCAGGTACGGGTCGGTGGATGCGCCGTCCGCGGTCAGATAGCGGTTTGCATCTGCCAGCGTGCGCTGGCCGCGGTTAAAGAGCACCTGCCGCAAAATGGCCGGGTAGCATTCCAGTTCCCGGCTGGCTTCGAGCGTAATCGGCGCAGCAATGCGCCAGCGTTTGCTGTGATTATTTGCCAACGTGCGTTCCCTTATCCCAATGTTAACCGATATAGACCCGCGGCACACGCGCCGTCAGGCCGCAGGTGACTTCATAATTGATTGTGCCCCACAGGCGGCCCAAATCCTCGGCGGTGATGCGCTCATCTCCCTGGCGACCGATCAGCACCACCTCATCCCCAATTTGCGCGTCGGGCACGGAATCCAGCGCAACCATGCACTGATCCATGCAAATGGTGCCTACCATAGGCACGCGCCTGCCGCGCACCAGGCAAGCATTAACGCCCAGCACGCGGCGCATTCCATCGGCATAGCCCACCGCCAGCACGCCGATGCGTTCTTCGCCCTGGGTGTGGTAACGGTGGCCGTAGCTGACCCCCTGCCCCGGCGGAAGGGTTTTGATCGAAACCAGCCGGGTTTTCCAGCTCAGCACCTTTTGGAAACTTTGCGGAGCGGGGGCCTCGGCGGAAGGATCGAGACCGTAGAGCGAAATGCCCAGGCGCACCAGGTCAAACCGCGCCTGGGGGAAGTAGATCCCCGCGGCGGAATTGGCGCTGTGCAGCAGCGGCGGCCGCCACCCCGAAGCTTCCAGCGCGGCCACCACGGCGGAAAAGCGGCTCAACTGCTGCGCGGTCACATCGCGCTCAGGCTGATCGGCGCAGGCGTAATGGGTGAACAGGCCTTCGACGTCCAACCCGCTCAGGCCGTGCAATAACTGAAGAAAAGCGACGCTGTCTTCCTCACCGCGCACGCCCAGGCGACTCATGCCGGTGTCAATTTTGGCATGCACGCGCAGTGGAGCGCCGAGACCGGCGGCGGCAGCAGCGTACTGCTCGCCGGTGCCAGGGTCGGCGACAGCCAGGGTGATATTCTGCGCCGCGGCTGCGCGCACCATGCCCGGCTGGGTATAGCCCAGAACCAGGATGCGCGCGGTAAAGCCCGCGTCGCGCAGCGCCAGCGCCTCTTCGATGCGCGCCACGCCCAGCCAGGTTGCCCCGCCTTCCAGCGCCGCGCGAGAAACAGCTTCTACGCCGTGCCCGTAGGCGTTGCCTTTGACAACCGCCATCACCGGCCGGCCGCTGATTTCCAGGGTCTGCCGGATGTTATTGCGTACTGCGCCTAAATCGATTTCCAACCAGGTGGTATAGTGATCCGTATTCATCTCGCCGGCTTTGTCGAAGTATTGGTCTTGCGAAAAAGATTAGGGTTAGTATAAACCTCGCCCCGCGGATTGGCAAGCGCGCGGAAGCCATGGAACAGGAGTTCAGTAAGAACGGCCCTCCGCAAGCCGAATTTCCCGGCTGCGTCTTGGGGTATAATCCAGCCCATATGACTACGCAGCCCTTTCAGTATCACCGTATTGCGCAACAAGGCCGCGCTCGCGCGGGTGTTTTTCATACGCCACACGGCGACCTGCTTACCCCGGTGTTTGCTCCGGTGGGCACGCAGGCCACGGTCAAGGCGCTGACCCCGGCGCAGCTCGCCGAGCTGGGGGCCAGCCTGGTGCTTTCCAACACGTACCACCTCTACCTGCGCCCTGGGGCGGATTTGGTGGCTGAAATGGGCGGCCTGCACAACTTTATGCGCTGGCCAAACCCGATGCTGACCGACTCGGGCGGGTTTCAGGTATTTTCGCTGTCGGAAATACGCAAAATTGATGATGACGGCGTGACCTTTAAGAGCCACATCGACGGCTCAGCGCACCGCTTCACCCCGGAAAGCTCGATTGCCATTCAGGAGAAGCTGGGCGCGGATATCATCATGGCCTTTGATGAATGCGCTCCGCCGTATGACCGGCCGGTGATCGAGCGCGCCATGCAACGCACCCATGCCTGGGCCGAACGCTCGCTGCGCGCGCATACCCGCGCTGACCAGGCACTGTTCCCCATCGTTCAGGGCGGCGCGTTTGCCGACCTGCGCGCGCGGTCCGCCGAGTTTATTGGCGGGCTGGACGCCTGCGGCTACGCTATCGGCGGTCTGTCGGTGGGTGAAACCAAAGCCGATATGAATGCCATGCTGGAAGTGGTGGACCCGATCCTGCCCGCCGACAAGCCGCGCTACCTGATGGGTGTAGGCTCGCCGGAAGATTTGATCAACGGCGTGCTGCGTGGAGTGGATATCTTCGACTGCGTGCTGCCTACGCGGCTGGCGCGGCACCAGGCAGCGATGACCGCTACCGGGCGGCTGAACTTGATGAATGCTGCCTACGCGCGCGACGAGCAGCCAATCGAGGCCGGGTGCGGCTGTTATACCTGCCAGAACTTTACCCGCGCCTATTTACGCCATCTGATTGTTGCCAAGGAAATGCTTTCCGCCACGCTGATTTCGATCCACAACCTGTACACGCTGGTTCACCTGATGCAGCGCGCGCGGCAGGAGATCATTGCCGGTACGTTTGAGCAGTTTGCCGCGGATTTTCTCGCGTCTTATCCCACGAAAGAACAGGCTGAATGAGTGTATTGCACGGAATTTTGCTCGGTATCGTCCAGGGTCTCACCGAATTTTTACCGATTTCCAGTTCTGCGCACCTGGTGCTCGTGCCGTACCTGTTGGGCTGGGATTTCCCGGCGGAACAAATCTTTCCCTTTGATGTGCTGGTGCAGTTGGGCACGCTGGTGGCGGTGATCGTCTACTTTTGGAAAGACCTGTGGAGTATTGCCCGAGCCTGGGTGACCGGGCTGGCGCGCCGCGCGCCGTTCGAGAGCGCTGATTCGCGCCTGGGGTGGTATCTCATCCTGGCCACCATTCCGGCCGGGTTATTTGGCCTGACGATTAAGAACACGGTAGAAGCGGCTTTCCAGAGTCCAACCGCAACCGCGGTTTTCCTGTTCGTCACGGCGGCGTTTCTCTTCCTGGCCGAGCGCCTGGGCCGCCGCGCGCGCTCGTTAGACGCCATGAACTGGAAAGATGCCCTGGTGATGGGCCTGTTCCAGGCGGTGTCAATCTTTCCCGGCGTTTCGCGCTCGGGTTCCACCATCACCGGGGGGATGCTGCGCAACCTCGACCGCCCGGCCGCGGCCCGGTTTTCCTTTTTAATGTCGATTCCGATCATGATCGCTGCCGGGCTGCTCAGCCTGGGCGACCTGGCGAGCATCCCCAACCTGAGCCAGTTCTTGCCGGTGATCCTCGCCGGGATAGTGACCGCCGGGATTGTTGGATACCTGTCAATTCGCTGGCTGCTGGGGTATCTCACCCGGCATTCGCTGTCGGTGTTTGCTATTTACTGTATTATTCTGGGGATGCTGGTCATCGGAACGGCTTATGTATGGTAAACGCGCGTGGCATGTGCTGATTGCCCTGGGGCTGCTGCTGGCTGCCTGCCAACCGGCGGCAACGCCCACTGCGCCGCTGCCGGCTGCCAATGCCGCCGTGATTCAAATTACGCCGGGGCTGCGCTGGCTGCGCCCACTGCTCAACGACTGCGCGCGGCGCAGC
>DATCUC010000361.1:0-14547 GCA_036567625.1 Anaerolineaceae bacterium
GACTTCAGCGGCCAGGCGCTGCGGATTATCTGGATACCACATTCCAGCTATTGGAGACGGACGGACTCGAGCAATATCACTCATCTGAAGACCCCAAAAATCTGTCGCAGTGATACTGCGATGATCTCTATTGTAGCATGAGCCCGGCCTTCCGGCGAAAGTGGTCGGAATAAAAAATGAGGCGGCTGGGTTGCCGCCTCGCACTTATGCAGTCAATTTGTTTAGCGCAAGAAATCCCACGGGTTGGCTTTGTAGGCGTCGTTGCGCATTTCAAAATGCAGGTGCGGGCCGCTGGAGTTTCCAGTGCTGCCCATGCCGGCGATTAACTGGCCCTGGGTGACGCTGGTGCCGCAAGCCACGGTGTATGAGCTGAGGTGGGCGTAGAGGGTCTGCCAGCCGTTGCCGTGGTCAATGACCACCACATTGCCGTAACCCCAATCGTTCCACCCGGCATAGACTACCACGCCGCTGTCGGCCGCGTAGATGGCATTCCCCAGGTTACCGGCGATATCCAGGCCGTAGTGGTTGGTCTCCGGCGAGTAATCGAACCCGGAGAGGTAATGCTCCACCGTAGGCCAGACGTACGTGCCGCTGCCCACCAGGCCATCCACAACCTGACCGCAGTAGCCCGGGCCCATGATCTTAGCCACTGCCGGGTCGGTACGCGAGATGCGCGGGGCGCTCCAGGAGACGAATTCGCGCTCGCCGCCGGGGATGATCAGCCAGGTGCCCTTGGCAATATTCGGCTTCGACCAGTCGCCGAGCGCATTGGCATCCAGGTGATTGCCCTGGAAGTTGATGATCTCTTCGGGGCTAACGCCAAAAAAGCGCGCCACGCCGTTCAGGCCGTCGCCTTCGCTCCACTGGTAGTACACGCCGTCCACCGGAAGAATATTCAGTTCCTGCCCCTCGCGCAGCTTGTGCGGGTCATCGGCCAGGGTGTAATAATTGCCCCACAGGATCGTCTGCGGTCGCAGCCCGAATTTCTCGGCGATGCCCATTATGGTGTCGCCCTTTTCGACGGTGTAGGTGCTGATCTCAAAACGCGGGCGAGAGGGCAGGGTGGTGTGGAGCTGCGCCAGGCGCGTGATGCCCTGAGTGAACGCGGCTTCCATTGGCGGCGCAGCGAAGGCCGGTGGGGCTACGGTAGGCGTCGCGGTAGGCAGCGCGGCAGCCAGGGCCGCGCCAGACGAGCGCTGGTCATCCACCTTGCCTTTGAGGTAAAAGCTGCCCATTACCCATAAAACAATAAAGATCAGCACGATGGAAACAAGCCCGGTTCCCACGCGCAGGGCAATTTCTCCAAGCCCCAGCCGGACGAGCCGCTCCCATAACTGGCTCCAACCACGCGGAGCAGTCTTTTCTACTTCCACTGGATCGGCATCGAGACCGGGAGGAACTTGCGATGTCGGATCGATTTGCATTTTAACAGGTTAGTCCTTAGATTTTGATCATAACATAAGCGAAAAGAATGTGCAAGAACGCCTCTCTCAAAATAAGACGCGCCCACCGGCAGTGTTTTCAATAATTTCATTCGCCCACCGGCAGGGTTTGCTTTTCTCCGCCGCGTTTCGCCGAGATATAGGCAGCTTCGAGAATCTCTTGCACTGCCACCGCCGCCGAAAAGTCCAGCGCTGACGGGCGGCCCTCGACGATGCACTGCAAAAAGTCGAACTGCGAGGCCAGGTGAACGTTAGTCATCATGCCCTGGGTGAACTTGGGGGTCGGGTAGATGCTTTCTATTGGGCGCATGCCATCATCCAACCCGGCGGTAGAAAAAGCGCCCTGCAGCCACTGGCCGCGCGCCTGGCTGAAAAAGCGCACGCTCTCCGGCTGGGCAATATGGAAGGCCAGCGCGCCTTTGCTGCCGTAGATTTCAATCTTCGTGTCTTCGGCGGCCCCGGCAGCCACGCGGTGAGCTTCCACCTGCCCGATTGCGCCGCTGCGCATTTCGAGTGTGGCGCACAGCCAGTCATCTACATCTACCGTATCGCGCTGCTCGCTGCCCTTACGCACCGGGCGCTCGCGAATAAAAGTGCGCGCATCAGCGCGGACGCAATCCACATCGCCCAGCAGATAGCGCAGCATGTCCAGCAGATGCGCGCCCAGGTCGGCGAAGGCGCCGCCGCCCGAGGCGGCATTCCGCAGCCGCCACGACATGGGCCGCCCGGTGTCCAGGTAGCTGGAATGGAACATGTTGGCGCGGAAGGTGTACACCTCGCCCAATTCACCCGCCTGCAAGAGCGCCTTCATCTGGCGCATGGCCGGCAGGTAGCGCATCACAAACGCGCTGTGGGTGAGCACGCCGCGCTGCTGGGCAGCATCTGCCATGCGCCGGGCTTCTTCCAGCGAGCGCGCCAGCGGCTTTTCGCAATACACGGGGATCCCGCGTTCGATGGCCGCCAGAGCTTCCGGCGCGTGCAGGTCGTTGGGCGTGCAGATATCCACCAGATCCAGCGGCGCGTCCAGGAATTCTTGCAGATCGGTGGTCACGCGGTCGAACCCGGCCTGGAGCAGAAATTCATCCGTACCGGCGTGCGAGCGCAGCGCGGCGCTCAGTTTGGCCGTCACCGGCGCGGCCGGAAAGCACAGCGGTATGGCGTGGTAGGCGTTAGCATGCACCCGCCCGATAAACCCCATGCCAATGATGCCCACATTCAAGGTTTTCGACATATGCACCTCTCTGTATGCGAAGAAGAAACCTGTGAACAGCCCCTTGAGACCGAACAGGTCTCAAGGGGCTGCGGAGCGGCTTACAATTGGTTGTAAACGATTTTGCCTTTGACGATGGTCATATAAACGTTGACGTCTTCATCGATGACAATCAGGCTGGCATCTTTTCCGCGCTGTACCGAACCGAGCCGCCCGGCAAAGCCCATGGCACGCGCCGGGTTGAGCGAGGCGAGCTTGATCGCGTCGGCCAGGGGATAGCCCACCTGCTGGTTGACGTTACGCACGCACTGGTTGAGTGTGGCCACGCTGCCGGCCAGCGTGCCATTGGATAACGTGGCCCGCCCGTTGGCGACGGTAACGTCGTGGCCGACGAGATGATACTGCCCGTCCGCCAGCCCGGCGCCCATAATCGCGTCGGTAATCAGCACTACGCGGTCCGTGCCCAGGCAGCGCAGCAGCACCTTCATTGCCCCGGGGTGGACGTGGATGCCGTCACCGATCATCTCGGCGGTGATGTAATCCGAGCCGAGCACCGCGCCAAAAACGCCCGGCGCGCGGTGGTCAAAGCTGCTTTGCGCGTTAAAGGTGTGCGTCACATGGGTGAAGTTGCCGCGCAGCGCGCGGGATGCCGTTTCGTAATCGGTGTTGGTATGACCCAACGCGGCTACAACGCCGTTGCGGCGCAGCAGCCCGGCCACTTCCTGCCCGTTGGGCAGTTCGGGGGCCAGGGTCATCTGCGTGATCCAGCCTTTTCCCACGTCGAGGTAGCGCTGGGTTTCTTCCACCGTGCCCTCATGCAGCCAGGCCGGGTTGAAGGCGCCTTTTTTCTGCAGGTTCAGGTATGGGCCTTCGAGGTGCAGCCCCAGCGGTTCCGCGCCGGGCATGCCGTGTTCAAAGACGCGCACATACCCCTTGATCATTTCTACCAGCATGTCCGCATCCGGCGCGGCGATGGAAAGCAGCCAGCCGGTTACGCCCTTAGACGTCACCCATTCCGAATATTTCCGCGCGCCTTCCAGCAGGTCGTCGTCGCCAAAGTTAATCCCATTGCCGCCGTGCACGTGCACGTCGATCAAACCCGGAGCCAGGATGCGCCCGCGCAGGTTGATGCGCAAGCCGTCGACGGGCGGAGCCGCGTCCACCGGGCCAACATAAACGATGATTCCATCATCTTCCACCACAACCGCCTGGCGTTCCAGGGTCTGCATGGGGGTAATTACAGTTGCGTCATACAAGAGCATTGCCATACATCTCTCCTTCGTTGAAATTTGACGGATGCCGGGTGAGCATCTATAATCGGGTTAGTTGAGTTCATTTCCCCAAAAAATCCTATGAGCCAAAAAACCGTTTCGAATGATCCAAAACTGGAACAGGGCCGGGCGCTGGCGCGCCGTCTGTACGACCGCAAACTGGTGGAACTGCAGCGCCTGACCCCGGTGGATTTGCTCTCATACAGTAGCGAATATCCGCTACTGGGTCAAGCCGAGCTAGAAGATTTGCTGCGCCAGGTGATCGCGGCCAAAACGGCTGAGCAAACCCGAGTGGCCTGGTTGAGCCTGCCGCACGATTTGACCGTGCTGGTCTTCGTTCTGGTCACCTGGCTGGTCGACTTGCGCGCCGGGGTGGTGGCCGGGGTGGCAGTGTTGATCCTGTTCGAGAGCCTGTGGCAGGTGTTGTACGACCCCGACTTGTACCGGCGCCTGGGCTGGCTGAGCTGGCTGACCTATCCGGCGTATATCCTTTTGGCCTGGGTGCTGTACAGCCGCGGCATGCAGTGGCACTGGATCGCGATCATTGTGGCCGCTGCCTGGGGCGGAACATTCTTGCTGGGCCTCCTGGCGCGCCTGCCGATGCGGTATTACCTGGATGTCCGCGCCATGCACGCACAGCAGCAAGCCGGGCAAAAACAGGCAAATGTTAAAGACCAAAAGCCGCGGCGCTAACCTTCTGGTTGGCGCATGGGAATAAGTTCATCTGATTCCAACCAGGCGCAAATCTCAGCGAAGCTGTTGAACTCGCGCGCCGCGATGTTCTGCTGGCGGCAGTAGGCTGCCAGGGCTGGCTTGGCAAAAACCAGGTCGGCGTGCGCGGCGGCCAACTGATCGGAGCGCCCGTCGCCAATGTAGACAATGCGCTGGCCGGTCTCGCGGAAGCGACGCAGGATCTGCGGTTTGCACACGCCGTCCATAGGGCAAAGATCATCCCACCAGGGGAAGGTAATTTCTGGGCGGCCATTTTCAAAATGGATGTGGTTGGCGTACAGCGGCAGCCCGCTGATGCCGTGCGCGGCCAGCACGGTTTCGATCACCCAATCCATGCCGTCGCTGACAATCACCAGTTGAATGCCGCGCTCGCGGGTGAGATTCACCAGGTTGTGGAAGGTGGGATCGATGGGCACAGTAACCAGGGCCGAAGCGATCTCGGCCTGGCTGGCGCTGACAGTGGCGTAGGTTTGCAGCACCTCTTCGCGCGTGCTGATCAACCCCTGCGCCCACTGCTCGGCAAAGAACATGCCGCAGGCGGCGAAATGCTGGTAGATGAAATCGGCGACATCAAACTGTGAAATCGTCCCGTCAAAATCGGTGAGGATGGCAAACGGCTGGCGGCTGGGGTTCATTTCTTTTTACTGGGCGGTGCCCTTCGGCTGATCTGCCTGGCCCAGGCATCGACTGCTTCCTCACTGACCACATTTGCCTGCCACTCTTTGTTGCCTTCCGCTTCCTCGGCCATTGCCTTGCGCACCCGCTCGGGGTGTTTCTCTACCCAGCGGATCCACGCAGGTTTCATAAACTCAGGCGCTTTGGTGGAGAACCACAGTGTCAGGCCCACCAGCACGGCGAAAACCGCAATGGCGGTGTAGTAAATTGGCCGGGGCTGCAAGGCGAGATCATCCAGGTAGTTGGCGCCAATGAAGACCAGGCCCAGGGGGATATAGCTGGTCATGCTGCGCGGCGATTTCCAGTACACCTGTTTGAGGTTGCCCAGGCGGATGAAGATGCCCAGCAGAACGAACGCCGCTCCCATCACCAGAATTGCAAAATCGATGTCCAGTTTCATAACGCGCCTTTATCCAGTAGTTGTAAAGCGGCCCGGGTCAGTTGATCGCCCACCGTTTCATCGTAGGGGCTGATCAGGGCTTCGTAGCTGCCCGCCAGCACCGAAGCCCGGTCTGGGAAGTAGCCGCTGTAATCGTTGGCATAGCTGACCACAATCGTGTTTTTGATGGGGCTGGCCGTCTTGATATCCAGCACAATGCGCGTGAACGGCTCGCCAGGCAGCCCCACCAGCGCCAGGTCACCGATGCGCAGGACCTGCATTTGGGTTTCACCGGCTGCCGCCGCGCCGTAGGTGCGCGCCATCACCGCCTGGCCCTGCGCGCCTTCCACGCGGGTGATCGCCTTGCGCAGTTCGCCGGCCGGCTTTCCGGCAGCGCGCATCTGATCCAGTTCGGCTTGCAGCCCGTCGAGCTGGCGCTGCGCTTCCTCCACCGGGGGAAAGCGCCGGTACGGCAGCCGCAGCGCGCGGGTTTCACCGTGCAGCGGCGTGTTTGCAAGATCGGTGGCGGTCTGCATTACTTTGAGGGTTTCGCCGGCCAGCAGGTAGCCCAGGCGCTCGACCTCGTCAAAGCCCTGCCCGCGCCGGGTGAAGCGCGTGCTGATATCTCCCGAAGCCCCGTTGAGAAAGAGGAACACCGTTTCCGGGTAGATCTTGCGCAGCGCAGCGCGCGCCGCGCCAGGGTAATCGGCGGAAATCGACAGGTTTTCCGGTCCCAGCACCGTGGGATGGCAGCCAAAGTTGGATACCACCGCCAGCGGGCGGCCGTCTTCGCCGTCCACGCGCAGTACGGTCAGGCTGCTGTCGATGGGCGTGAGCGGGTCATTGCGGTTGCGTCCGAGGCCGGTCAATTCGCCCTGGCTGATGCGCACGCGCGCCGGGCGCAGGTTGTTCGCAGCCCACTGGCCCGCGCCAATAATCTTGCGCAGGGTCATCTCTTTGAGCACCGGGTCTTCCTGGGTTTCCAACGGAACCCTGCTTTTCACATACCCGGCTGGGCCGGAGTGGGTGTGAATGGCTGCCACCAGCACGTTTTCTTGCGGCAGGTCGCAGCGGTCGGCCAGCGTGGCGCGAATCTGCTGGGTGTAGGCCAGCGATACCATAATCACATCCAGGCTGACGATGATCACGCCGCGCTCGCCGGATTTCAGCAGCAGCAGCGATGCATACAGCGGATCGTGCACGGACTGCGACGGATGCTGGCGCGCGCCGTAGCCATCCATGCGCGCGCCCACCGGCGGAGTGATGTCAACGGCTGTCGCCGCCGCCAGGAAAGAGGTAGAACTGGGGTTCATGGCGCCCGATTTCGTTAGTTGGCCCACTCGGGGTAGGCTTTGGCAATCGTCGGCCAGTATTCGGCGTCGGCGTTGTCCGGCAGCATCCGGCAAGTGATCTTGATCCCCGCGTCGTGGATCTTTTTCAGCGCCTTGACGCCCGATTCGGTCAGAAACACGGTGTTCGAGAGCTTTTTGGAGCCGCGCACAAAGGCCTGGTTGCCCAGGTTGAGCACCGGCAGGTCGAGCCCATTTTCCACCAGCCCCCAACCATCTTCGGGGAATTTGGCCAGGACAAAAATCTTGTCGCTCTGGCCTTCGGGGCTCTGGCAGAACTGCACCGTGTCTTTTACGCCCAGGATGGAAACCTTCGCGCCGGAAGGCGCCACCGCCTTCAAGATGCTCACCTGCAGCGGATCGTTGGCGACGCCGTCATTGCACACGATGATGTGATTAAATTTGAGGGCCGAGTTCCAGGACACCAGGATCTGGCCGTGGATCAGGCGATTATCCATACGCACATGCACAACAGTCATTGCTCTTTCCTCCTCGTGCTTCCCGTAACGGCTAGACAATATTCATTTGGGTGATGCCATCCTGGCCCACTTGCAGTACCAGGCTGACCGCCTCCTCCAGGAGCATACCGTCGCGCTGGACATCCAGTTCTACCAGCATGGGCAGGTTCATCCCGGTCACCACTTCGATTGCGTGGCCTGGCGTACCCAGCTTGGCCCGCGCGCTGGCGTTGAATGGGCTGGCTCCAAAGAGATCGACCATGACCAGCACGCCATCGCCGGTGTCGACGTCTGTAGCGGCCTGTTGAACGCGTTCCACCAGCCCGTCGATATCTTCCGTTTCCAGCAGGCCGATCGCGCGGACCTGTTGCAGTTCCCCGTTAATCAGCTGCGCGGCATCCAGCAGCCCCGCGGCAAGCGAACCATGACTTACGAGCACCAGTCCGATCACGATCGTTTCTCCCTGATATTCATAATTGTAGGACAGAATCCTACCTGGTCACAAGATTTATAGGTCAATCAACGAACGCGACAGGTTGGGGAAGCGCGCTATGACTCCGGCGTTGAATTCTTCGGAACCATCGAGGTTAGCGCTCATTAATACCGGCGGTTCGTACCCGTGGTCCAGCATATACTGGATGGATTCAACCATCACCGCATTGAGGACGATTGCGCCCAGCACGGTGGAAAGCGCCCCGGCGCGCGCGCGCATGCCTTCAAACGACATGGAGGCATCACCGGCGGGAACCATGCTGTCAAGGACGACATCGCCCAACTGGTACAGTTTCTTTCCGGAGGAATGGCGCGATTCGATCGAGAGGGTATGCTCCATCGAAGTGAGCACGATCACCTTGACCCCATGGGCGCGCGCGTCCATCGCGATCTCGATTGGTTCTGGGTTGCGCCCCGAATTGGAGATTACAAACAGTAAGTCGCCATCTTTATAGGGAGCAAATTCAACCAGGATAGTACCATAGCCTTCCAGCTTCTCGGCCTTGCCCTTCATTGGGTCGAGAATGGCCAGCACCGGGTACAGCCCGCCGGCGCGGCCGTGAATTTCCTGGGCCAGGAGCTGCGAATGGCCGCTGCCAAAGGTGTAGACCATATGCCCCTGCATCAGGGTTTCCGCGACCATCATCCCGGCCTTGCTGATTGCCTCACCCTGGGTTTCTTTCATTTTTTGAATTCGTTCAATGGTGATATCCAGATATTTATCGTACATGGCTCGCTCCATTCGGATTGCGAAACACTTTCTGTATGCCTGATATTGTGAGAAACGCTGGCCGTGCCTGGTCCGGGTAGACGACAGGGTAATTGAAGACCGACCTCAATTACCCTGTCACCCGTGATAACGTCAATGTGAACGGCTTAACCGCCCAGAATGCCCAGCGCGCCGCCCAGGAAGCCGATGACAACCAGCACCAGGATCACGCGCACCGGCGTCCAGCCGCGTTTCAGCAGCCAGTACGCCAGGCCAACCGTCAGGATTGGCAGCATGTAGGGCAAAATGGAATCCAATTGGGATTGGACCGCAACTGTGGTGGTCACCGGTTCGCCGTTTACGGTCGCGCTGGTTGTCAACGACAACGGGGTCTTGACGTTGATAATCGAAGGCGCGAACCCACCGATCACGATCAGGCCGACGATGGTAGCCAGTTCGGTGATGCGGGCAATGGCGGTAGAGCCATAGCCGGTGAGAATGTTCACGCCCTGGCGATACGCGCCGAAGAACTGCCAGTAGCGCACCAGGTTGTAGGGGAAGAAGACCAGCAGGATCACCAGCAGCGGGCCGAGAATGTTGCCCTTGAGGGCCATACCGGCGCCGATGGAGAAGATGATGGAGTTGTACAGCGCCCAGACCAGGGTATCACCCACGCCGGCCAGCGGGCCCATCAGGCCGACTTTGAGGCCTTCGGTGGTGTCCAGCGAAGCGCCGGCTTCTTCCAGGGCAGCGTGCGCGCCCAGGATGAAAGGCATGCCCACTACCGGGTTGGTGTTGAAGAAGTTGAGGTTGGTGATGAAGGATTCCTTGAAGTCTTCCGGGTCGGGGTGGGTCTTCTTTAAGATCGGCAGGATCGAATAGCAATACCCAACCGACTGCATGCGCTCGTAGTTCCAACCAAGTTGGGAGGCAAACACCAAGCGCCAGAACGACTGCCAGAGGTCTTTGCGGGAGATTTTGCTTGTAGCGCCCGCGGCCGCATCAACAGCATGTGTAGTTGCCATGGCTATACAAGGCCTCCTTCCGTCCGGTATTTCAGCGACTGGTAAAGCAGCGCAACGGCGACAGCGGCAATGGCAATGCCCAGCAGCGGGATCTTCAGGTAGGCGAAGAGCACAAAGCCCAGGATCAGGAAGGCCGGGTATTTACTGATTGGCATGATCTTGAGCAGCATGGCAAAGCCCAGCGCCGGGAGCATGCCGCCCACAGCGGCGATGCCCTTATTGATCCAGGGGTAGGTGTTGAAGAAGTTCGACACCGCCTGCACCAGGCCTTCGCCAAAAGCGATTGCCAGGAAGACCGGCAGGCCGCGCGAGAGGCCCCAGATCACGTGGCTGAAGAGCACCATCATCCGTTCAAAGCCCTTAGCGTCGCCTTTTTCTGCGTAGGCATCAGCGCGGTGAACGAAGACGAAGTTCAAGAAGCGGTTGAGGATATCAACCTGGGTAAGCAGCAGGGCCGCCGGGATGGCGAGCGCGAGACCCGTTTCGTAATTCGTCAGGTTGCCAAAATAGGTGCCCAGGATAGCGCCTGACTGGTAATCCGGGATGGTCGCGCCGCCGTAGGTGTACACGCCCAGAGCCATCAGCTCGAGTGTACCGCCTACCAGCATGCCCATCTGCACGTTGCCAACAATCAACCCGGCAACCGTACCCGCGATCAGCGGGCGGGCTGCCATGATGAAGTTGGGGGCCAGGGCATCATAAAATCCGATGTATGCCCACAAGCCCAGCACGATAGCAGCAACAATTGGACTCATATAGGTTCCTCCGTAGGATCTAGAAAAAAGCGTATTCCTTCTTTCACTACGAACCTGCTCCGACACAACGCTTGGCGGTCATCACCTCCTTCAACAGGATTCCGCAAAAACACAGGCCGTAAAAACCGGTCTCAGAACAACGTGACGGTGTCACCGATGGAGGATATTCAATTGGTAAGGCTGGGCGGTGTTCCGGGCGACGCGCGTCGTTACCCGGGATGGGGGGTAGTGTGGTCGAGCTTCGAGGTTAAGATATTCAACGGATTATCATGCACCATATCAACTTTAAAGCGCATCCGGTCTCCACGATAATAGCCATACACCAGTTCCACCGGGCGCAGGTCAGCCGTGCAGGCGATGCGCTGCGTGGCTAACACGGGAGTATGTTCAGGAATTTGAAGATGCCTGGCGATAGTTTCTGGGGCGGGGAGGGCTTCTATATAATTGCACCCGCCCACCAGGTGAACGCCATAACGGTTGCTCAATACGGTATAAAGAGATTCCTGGTTCCAATCGTAGGTTTCCAGCCCGGGGAAATTCACCTGCGCCAGGTGCGTGGTTTCGAAGCCAACCGGCTGCTGGTTGAGCAGCCTGAGGCGCGCGATGCGGATAATGAGCGTCTTCTCGGGCACTTGCAGCGCATCCGCGATGACCTGATCAGCCGGGATCGACTCCAGCGCGACGAGCTGCGAGGACGGGCGCAGCTCAGTGCTGTGAAAGGTTTCGGTGAAACCCCATACTGAGCGCAGGTTTGGGTCCAGTTTTTCGGGGATGGAAACGAAGGTACCCTTGCCGGCAACGGAATACAGGTGGCCCTGTTGGGTCAGGTCGCGCAATGCCTGGAGCACAGTCATGCGGCTGACGTCCATTTGCTCGCTTAAATCTCGAGCAGAGGGGATCTTTTGCCCCGGCTGGAGCAGACCCACCTCAATGGCCGCCAGCAGTTGGTCACGTATCTGCAGGTAAATCGGCCGGGAAGAAGCTTTGTCGACCGCGAAGTGATACATACCTCTCTATACCAGATTAGACCATTGGAATAAATTTAGTATAGCCATTCGGGCTGGCAGAGTCAAGTAAAAAAGCGGGTGAAATATGCCCGGCGGCGTTGGATGAAAGCCAATGAATATAACACCCGTCCGCGCTGCGCGTTGCCCTGCAAGATTTGCCCTGTTCTGCTGCTGGGATCGTAGTATGATTGCGCGAGGGGCTGCGCACAGGCTTGCGCGAATTTCGTATAATACAGTTGTATTGGGAGCATCTGCATTGGAAGAAACAGTTGAGTACCGGATTGGTCCGCTGCTGTTAGAGAAGGGATTGAAGCTCGCGGTGGCAGAATCATGTACCGGCGGGTTGATTGGCCACCGCATTACCAATATCCCCGGTTCATCGGAATACTACGTCGGCAGCGTAACCGCGTATGCCTACGAAGCCAAAGAGCGCTTGTTGGGCGTGCGCCACGATACACTTTCCCGTTTTGGCGCGGTCAGCCGGGAAACGGTTCTGGAAATGGCGCGCGGAATCCGCGAAGTGCTCGCCTCGCATTTTCCCATGCAGAATACGCTGGGCGTAGCCGTGAGTGGAATCGCCGGGCCGGGTGGGGGCATGCCGGGGAAGCCGGTGGGCCTGGTGTGGATCGGGCTGAGCACCCCCGACGGTGACTGGGCCTGGAAGTTTCTCTTTCCGGGCGACCGGTTGAAAAACAAAGAACTCTCGGCTGACGCGGCCCTCGAACTGCTGCTGCAATATTTACAAGAAGGAATTCATCCGCAGGCGTAAAGGCAGGACGGTCTATGGCTGATCAAAAGCGAATTCTCATCCTGACCGCAGATGCGGGCTTTGGTCACCGCAGCGCGGCCAATGCGGTTGCTGCCGCGGTAGAAGAGATGGGTAAAGACCTGTACCAGGTGGATGTGATTAGCCCGGTGGAAGATAAACGCGCGCCGTTCTTTTTGCGGGATGTTGGCTCGGATTACGACAAGATCATCCGCAACGTGCCCGAACTGTACCGCCTGGGCTACGATGCCAGCGATTCGGTAGTGCCCGTGGCGCTGCTGGAAAGCGCGATGGTGGTTTTGATGTTCGAGATCATGCGCGACGTCGTGCGCCAGTACAACCCGGATGCGATTTTGACCACCTACCCCCTGTACCAGTCGCCGATGGCGGCAGTGTTCGCAATCCAGCGCCGCTATGTGCCCTTCCTCACCACAGTCACTGACCTGGCGACGGTACACCGCATCTGGTTTAATCGCGGCTCGGATGCCTGCCTGGTGGCGACCGAACAGGTGGCCGATTTTGCACGCTCGAGCGGCGTTCCGGCAGAAAAGGTGATCGTTACCGGGCTGCCGGTGCATCCCAATATCATCCGTGAAAAACGCACGCGCGAAGAGATCCGCGCGGGGCTGGGGTGGCGACCCGATCTGGTTACATTGCTGGCAGTGGGCAGCAGCCGGGTGCAGAATATGGTCCCGGCGCTGCGCGTGGTGAACCATTTTGGCGCGCCGCTGCAACTGGTTTACGTGGCCGGGAAGGATGAAGAAACGTACCGCGAGCTGGCAAGCATCGACTGGCACCTCCCCGAAGTGCACCTGTATGAATATACCCGCGAGATGCCGGCGATGATGCATGCCTCCGACGCGGTGATCTGCAAGGCGGGCGGCCTGATCGTCACCGAATCGCTGGCCTGTGGCAAGCCGATGATGCTGGTAGATGTGCTCCCCGGGCAGGAAACTGGCAACGCAGATTACGTGCTGCAGGGCGGCGCGGGCGATCTGGCGCTAAGCCCAATGGATGTGCTGGAAACCCTGAGCCACTGGATGCACAATAACGGCGCGCTGCTGGCCGAACGCTCGCAAAATGCGACGCGCCTGGGAAAGCCCGAAGCCGCTTTTAGCGCCGCAAATTTATTGATGGCAGCCGCGCAGCGCGGTCCGGTCGACCGCAAGCGGCGGCGGATTGAAGGGCGCACCACCCTGGTGGACCTGCTCAACAAAAACCACGTGCGCTGGCAGGAAAATCTACGCGCGCACAGCATGGATCTTGATTGAGCATGCGTCCGGCTGTGCTGGTTTCCGCCGATTCTGAGTGGCGCGGCGTGCTGGCGCGCTTTCCGAGCGCGCAGTTGCGCCGCTCGCCGTTTGGTGATTGGTTCGAGACCCGGCTGGAAAATCACCCGGCGGTGGGTTTCTTTTTTGGCGGCTGGGGCAAGATCAGCGCGGCAGCTTCGGTCCAGTGGGCCGTTGATCATTGGCGGCCAGACTTGCTGATTAACCTGGGCACCTGCGGCGGGTTTGCCGGCTGCGTACAGCGTGGCGAGGTGATCCTGGCGGAAGGCGCGCTGGCGTACGATATTATTGAAATGATGAGCGACCCGCAGCAGGCGCTGGATTTTTATACCACCCGTTTTGATCTTTCCTGGCTGCGCGAGCCCTATCCGCACCCGGTGCGCCGCGCCTGGATGGTTTCAGCCGACCGCGACCTGCAGCCCGCGGATATTCCCGAACTGATGGAGCGATATGGCGCAGTGGCCGCGGACTGGGAGTCAGCGGCAATTGGCTGGGTGGCGCGGCAAAACAGCCTGCCGTGCCTGATCCTGCGCGGGGTGAGTGACCTGGTCAGCCCGGTGGAAGGCGGCGAGGCCTACGATCATGTGGACGTGTTCCATTCCGCGGCGCAGGAAATCCTGGCCGGGCTGGTGGATGCGCTGCCGCGCTGGCTGGACTGCGCCGACCTGGCTTAAAGCTTCTCCCAGGTCTGGTACAGCCCCAGCCGCCCGCCTTCGCCATCCGATTCGAACGTGTCCAGCACGCGGAAACCGGTCGCGGCGGCCAGTTCGTCCAGTTCAGTGGGGGTGAAGAGGTGCACGTAGCGCAGCCCGTGTTGGCTCTGCCCGGCTTGCGGAGCGCGCCAATCCAGCAGCGCATCGCCGGGTTCCAGTTGAGCAGCGTCCAGGCCAATCGTTTCCCAGGCAAGCTGGCGCGCCAGCAGGCGCGGGCTGTGCTGGTACTGCCATTCGGAGTGAATGAACTGCGCGCCGGTGGGCAGGTGCGCCGC
>DATCUC010000362.1:0-3844 GCA_036567625.1 Anaerolineaceae bacterium
AGATCGCCGACCCGAATGACGTGGTTGTTGGTATCGGCGATATAAACCTTGCCGTGATGCACCTGCACCCCTTCCGGCTCAAACAGGCGCGCGCTGGCGAAGAGCCCATCGGTCAGTCCGGGCTCGCCGCTGCCGATCAGCGTTTCCACCTCGCCTTTGACCGGGTCAAGCACTTTGATCTTATGGTTGTAGCTGTCGGCAATGTAGAGCAGGTTTTCGTCCAGCGCCAGCCCATTGGGATGCTGCAGCAGGGCCACATCACCGGTGCCGTCCACGTCGCCAAAGGCAAACAGGCCCTGCCCCACCAGGGTGAGGGTGTGCGGATTTTCGTCCATCTGCACTGCGCGGATGGCGCTGGCCTCGGCATCGGCCACAAACAGGTGACCCATGCCCAGCGCCAGGTCACTGGGCTGATTGAAAGCGGCCTGGCCGACCGGCCCGTCGACCAACGCTTCGGCGCCCGTCCCGGCAAAGGGACCAATCCGGTCTTCGTCGATCAACACCCAGATCTGGTGCGATCCGGCCATGGCGATCAGCAGGTAATTCTCCAGTACCTGCAGCGCCCAGGGCGAGCGCAGGGGTGTTTCGGTGGGACGGCCTAACTCATACCGCCCGTGCGCTTTTTGACCGGTGCCAGCCACGGTGCGCACCAGTCCACTGCCCAGGTCTACGGCGCGTACGGCGTGGTTGCCAGTGTCAGCCACGTAGAGCACGCCATCCTGCACGTTGCCGCGCAGCGCCATCCCGCGCGGGTGCTGGAATTGGGCTTCCTCCGCCGCGCCGTCCAGCAGGCCGGGCTGGCCGCTGCCGAAAGTGCGCACGATCTCGCCGGCCGCGCGCTCCAGGTCTAGCTGCACCTGAATAATGCGGTGATGGCCGCTGTCGGCGATGAACAGATTGCCGCCCGGCGCGAGGAAGATCTTGGCAGGAAATTCCAGCGGGCGCTGCGGCTCGCGGTCCATCTCCGGCAGATTACTCAACGGCCCGGCGGTAAGCGCTTGGCGGTGCTTTTCGATTGTGGTCTGGATTTCCCCGGCCAATTCCTCGGCCTGGATTTCACCGGAAAGTTCGCCGACAATCCGCCCGGTGGGGTCGATCAACACCAGGGTGGGCCAGGCGCGCACGGCATAATCGCTCCAGATGCGCATGCCGGTGTCGTTGACTACCGGGTGCTCGATCCCCGCGCGCATCACCGCCTGGCGGATATTGGCAGTTTGCGATTCCGAGGGAAATTTCGCCGAATGGACGCCAATCACCACCAGGTCGTCCGCGAACTGCTGCTCGAGGCGGCGCAACTGCGCCACGTTGTGCAAGCAGTTGATTCAGCCGTACGTCCAGAACTCGAGCAGGACTACCTTTCCGCGCAGCCCCTGGATCGTCAGCGGCGCGGGGGTGTTCAGCCATTCCCGCCCGGCGGGAAACTCGGGCGCGTGGATCATTCCTTTAAGACGCATCGCAACCCTCCGAGATTAAGATCTTAGCACGAATACCGCAAAAAACGGATAAAACCGATGTACGATCCGGCTACCCTTGCAGCAGCGATTGCCCGCCGTCGATCCAGACTTCGGTGCCGGTGATCAGACTGGCGGCATCAGAGGCCAGGAAGCACACCAGTTCGGCTACCTGCTCTGGCTTACCCGGGTTGCCGCCGGTGAGTGGGATGGCGCCTTCGGGAAATTCAACCGGCTGAGCGACTTTCTCCAGGTTTTTACGTTCGGTATTTTCTTCAATGTTGGTATCCACCGCGCCGGGGCAAATCACATTAACGCGGATGTGGTCGCGCGCCAGTTCCAGGGCGATCATTTTTGCAAATGCTACCTGGGCGGCTTTGGAGCTGGAATAGGCGCTGGCGCCGCTGTTGCTAAAAATGCGCGTGCCGTTGATCGACGAGTCGATGATGACTGAGCCGCCGCGTTTTTTGAGCAAGGGCAGCGCGTATTTGACGGTCAGAAAAGTGCCTTTGAGGTTGACCGAAAGGGTCTGATCCCAATCCTCGGGGGTCAATTCTTCCAGCGGCGCCCACACGCCGTTGATCCCGGCATTGGCAAAGACGATGTCGAGCCGCCCCCAACGGTCGCCAAGCTGCCGGTAGGCCGCCTGCATCTCATCGGGTGAAGACACATCGGCGGTCAGCGGCAGGGCTTCGCCGCCTTCGGCTTCAATCGCCCGGTGCGCGCTGCGCAGTTCTTCTTCATCGCGGCCCAGCAGCGCAACCTTCGCCCCGCGCCGCGCCATTAATCGGGCCGAGGCCAGCCCAATCCCCGACCCTGCCCCAGTGACCAGGGCAACTTTGCCTTGTAGATCCATATTCCCTCCGCTATCCATTGATCACTTCACCACCGTTGGGGTGCAGCACCTGCCCGGTGATGTAGGACGAATCATCCGAGGCTAAAAATACAAAACTGGGGGCCACTTCTTCGGGCTCGCCGGGGCGGCCCATGGGCACGTCCGCGCCAAAGGATTTAACATGTTCGGCATCAAATGTAGAAGGAATGAGCGGCGTCCAGATCGGCCCGGGGGCTACACCATTGACGCGAATGCCGCGCGGGGCCAGATTGAGGGCCAGCGAGCGCGTGAAACTGACGATTGCGCCCTTGGTGGATGAGTAATCCAGCAGGTGTTCAGAGCCGCGGTACGCGGTGACAGACGTGG
Source organism: Anaerolineaceae bacterium (assembly GCA_036567625.1). GTDB lineage: Bacteria > Chloroflexota > Anaerolineae > Anaerolineales > Anaerolineaceae > CALDSL01. The sequence continues at coordinate 2,653 of DATCUC010000362.1, forward strand.
TATTGATGATCACTCCACCCTGTCCCAAAAACGGCAGTGCAGCCTTAGCCATAAAGAAATAACCGAAGATATTGGTGCGGAAAGTGCGCTCCAACTGTTCGGCAGTGATATCTTCCAACCGGTCCTGGGGGTGCTGCTCGGCGGCATTGTTGACCAGAATGTCGAGCCGGCCAAAAGTGTCCATCACCTGACGCACCGCCTGGCGGCAGAAAATCTCGTCGCCCACGTCACCAGCGATCAGCAGGCAGCGGCGGCCTTCATCTTCGACCATGCGCCGCGTCTGCTCGGCGTCTTCCGATTCATTGAGATAAATCACGGCCACATCTGCGCCCTCACGCGCGTAGAACCTGGCCACCGCGCGGCCAATGCCGCTGTCGCCGCCGGTGATGACGGCCACCCTGCCGCGCAGTTTGCCGCTGCCCTGGTACAACGGGTCTTCGCTCACCGGGCGCGGGTGCATTTCATTCTCTTTGCCAGGTTTCTGATCCTGCACCTGCGGCGGCCGAGTCTCTTTTGTTTCCTGTCCCATGATTCCTCTAACTCTCCCCAACCCTAAATCATATTTTCATAAAAAGTCCACGAACGCAGGTTCGTGCCGTTCGTGGACAATCGGTCGATGGTTACAAAGAAGCGTAGTGCTCCTTTGTACCGCTGTATTTAGCCGGTTTAGACGGGCGAACGGCCGGGCAGCGCGCGAACCAGGGCAACGACAACTACTGCGCCCAGGAAGGCAACGATGATGCTGGTAAAGTTAATGCCGTTTACCGGGTCGGCGGCGCCAAACAGTGCCCCGGCCAGAAAACCGCCAACCAGCGCGCCAACGATGCCGAGGATCATATCACCCAGCACACCGTAGCCGCTGCCTTTCATCACAACCCCGGCCAACCAGCCGGCAACAATCCCAACGATAATCCACGATAGAATACCCATTTTTTCTCTCCTTCTAATCATTCTCAGACAGCTTGTGCTGTCCGTTCTTGCTAATTACTTATACTCCAGAGCACGGCCAGGTTCAATGCGGATTGTTCCTCGAAGCCATAGGGATTTCCCCCCCAATTCGCGCCGTCCGCGCCCAGCCGGGGCAAAATATGCCATAATACGCGAATGGATGAGCATTTTTTACGCGTAGGCCTGTGCGGATGGCAGACGGCGCAATCCGTCTATTACCAGAATTTCGACCTGATCGAAATTA
>DATCUC010000363.1:0-14092 GCA_036567625.1 Anaerolineaceae bacterium
GTGCCGGGGATGGGCTGGCTCTGGCGCAGGCTGAAATACTGCGCCAATGCTGCTTCGAAATCTGCCTGGGTGTAATGATCGAAAATATCCACCCGGCTGGCGAGCAGTTTCTGCACCTGCGAATCTTCTTTGGGCACAAACTCGATCACCAGGCTGCGCCCCAAACTGGCAAAGTACTCGGCCACGGAAGGGAGGGGCACGTTATTGGAAATCGCCAGGTGATGGATGATGGCCAGCGCCAGCACGGCATCCACCGGGCCGCGCTCGACCAGGCTCATCCGTTCGCGGTTTTGCCAGCCAATAGACGGGCTGGGGTTCGTCAGGTCCAAGATCAGCGGCAGCAAATTGGTATTCTTCGCGGATTTCGCCGCCAGGTACCCCTTTTCTACTGCGCTGGGGTCGATGTCCATCGCCACGGTGTACGCGCCAAGTTCCACGCCAATCTGGCTGAACTCGCCCGTGTTCGCGCCCAGATCCCATACGGTTTTTGCCCCGGCCTGCGTTAAAAATTCGCGCACCAGCGCCTTTTTTTGGTCAAAGGCATCGGCGCTGTAATTGGTGATGTCGTAGTAATCCGCCCACTCGGTGCCCTGCGGCGCCCACTGCAGCTTGCGGATGGTTGTGTCAAGGCTGTCGATCATGCCCTGGAAGGCCAGTTTTGACACCTTGCGCGTCGAAACCTCGCTGGGCCGCACGCCCTGCCCGGCATAGCGTTTTTGGGCGTTGGCATGCGTGTGGATATGCAGCCCCAGGCCAAAGTTCAACCGCGTTTTCCAGGGCAGCATCGCGCTGGCTAAGTCCAGCGGCACGCCGTCGATGTGCACGCGCAGCAAATTATTCAGGCGAACGTCCACCAGCGCCATTAGCGCCAGCGGGGCCAGGAAATGCTGGCAAAACTGGCGATAGGCTACCCATGGCTCGCCCTCGCGATAGGCTTCAAAGGACAGCGTGTCGATCAACACCGGGCGCGCGCCAACAAACTGGATATTGTACGCGCTGGCATCTTTCAGCGTCATACCCGCGTTCATCGCCTTCTGCTCGATGCGCAGAGTCAGCAGCGCGGCATCGCGCAGTTGCGAAAAGCTCCATTCATACGGGTAAGAGATGAACGGCACAGGCTGCGGCCGCAGGGTGCGGTAGAACAGCTCTGGGAGTTCCGGCTCAAGGCTTACTTCTTCGTGGGGGATCAGCAGGCGGGCTTTGACCAGTTCGTCATACAGCCCGGATTGCATCAACTGGTCATAATGCGGCTGGTACGCCAGATTGACCTGGCGGTACAAGACCCCATCGCGGCGAAACATAAAACCGCTGGGGTCGCGGAAAGAGGCGCTCAACGCCTGGCTGGTGCTCATTTTAACGGATTGGAAAGGTCATCGTCGCCGGGCTCGTTGTCTTCCGCCGGCGGGGTCTTCTTGAACAGCGAGACCAATTTGCGCCAGTAAATCTTTACCGCCAGCAGCCCACCGACCAGCACGCCGGCCAAGAGTTGAATTAAGAAACTGCCGGTGCCCGGGTCGAGATATAGCGGCAGCAGCGGCGTGTGAATTCCAAAAACAGTCAGAAACATGGATCGAGCCTTTCCAGAGTACGGGGTTCCTGGGACCGTCAGACCCCAGGGTTCACAACTGGCAATTATACTCTATTGTAAGCGGCTCGATCCGGGATTTTGATAGACGCGAAAATCCACCAGCGCGAGCAAACCGCGCGCGGGCTGCCTTCCCGGGTGGGATGGGTAGAGGGCGTCCACCGCGGCCTGGTATTCTTCCGCGTCGCGGCGCATTTCGCTCATCGCCCGCCGGGTAAGCTGGTCAGCGGCGCGGTTGCGCTGGCGCGGCGTCCAGCACCACTGCAGGTGCGTAAAACCGCGTACCAGTTTCCTGGCGCGGCGGTAATGCGTTCGGGCCGCTGGCGAGGAAACCGAAGCCTGCCCGCTCATCTGATCCAGTACCGACTTGGCGTCACCCATCACGATCACCGGTTCGTGACACACGCCCATGTCGGCCAGCGCTTCCAGCCCTTCGATCAGGGCCAGGTACTCCGCGCTGTTGGAAGATGCGTTTTTCCCCTGGGCAAATACACCGTGGCCGCGGGCAACCAGCACGCCGTTCTTAAAGATCAGCCATCCATAGCACATGAAACCGGCCTGTTCAGCGCGGCTCGCAGCGTAGGCCGATGCATTCCGTGGGCGAATCTGGCGGTAGAGTCCATCAAAGTGTAGTTGATACATCGCGTCTCCATGAGATGTAGCAATTTAAAAGACGACCGGCGGTGAGAAAGTCAATCCACCGCCGGCGAGCAATAGAGTGCATTTCATGTCGCGCGAGTCCGCTTGTCTTGCTGTTGTTCTACGGACTGCTCTTCGATGCGCAAGGCTGTTACCGTGCTGCAATGTCATCATCTTATTCGTATTGTTGCAAAAAGCCAGCCTTGTGTCAATAAGGGGATACCCCCCAGGCACTTAAGGGTTTTGTCAGGCAAAAACAGCCGGGTTTTCCCGGCTGTTTTTGCATTGTATTTTAGTCGCCCAGGGCGGGCAGCAGATCATCCCCCGCCTTCTTGTGGCCGTTGCTTTTTTCGTCCACGTCGAATGGGTTGAGCGCCTGCGACATCTCGTGGCGGAACTGCTTGGTGTACAGCTTGTAGTACTTGCCGCGCTGCCGCAGCAGTTCGCTGTGCGTGCCGATTTCGGCAATGCTGCCGTCTTCGATGACTAGAATGCGGTCTGCGCGCTTGATCGTCGACAGGCGGTGAGCGATGATGAAGCTGGTGCGCCCTTCCATCAATTTCTCCATGCCTTTTTGGATCAGCGCTTCGGTGAGCGTGTCTACCGAACTGGTGGCCTCGTCCATGATGAAAATCTCGGGCCGGGCCAGCACGGCGCGCGCCAGGCTGATGAGCTGCTTCTGCCCAACGGAGAGCAGGTTGCCGCCTTCGCCTACCGGTTCATCGTAGCCCTTCTCCAGGTTCTTGATGAAGACCTCCGCGCCCGCCAGCCGCGCCGCGGCTTCCACTTCCTCATTCGTGGCATTCAGACGCCCGTAGCGGATGTTATCGCGGATCGTACCCGAGAAAAGGTACGGCGTCTGCAGCACCATGCCGATGCGCGATTGGATCGCGTGCAGCGAAAGACCGGTGTAATCTTGCCCGCCAATGCGGATGACACCCTTCTTGGGTTCGTAGAAGCGGCACATCAGGTTGACGATGGTCGATTTACCGCCGCCAGTCGGGCCCACCAGGGCGATGGTTTCGCCGCGCCGTATCTTGAGCGTGAAGTCAGACAGCACCGGTTTCTCATCTTCGTATGAGAAGTACACGTGATCAAATTCGATATCGCCGTGAATGCTGCCCGGATCGATGGCTTGCGGGCGGTCGACCACATCCGGCACGGCATCCACCAGGGAGAATATGCGTTCCGCCGAGGCGATGGCGTGCTGGATTTCGGCAAAGACGCGCGCCAGGTCCTGGATGGGCCACATCATAAAGGTGATGTAACTGACGAAGGCATGCACGCTGCCAATGGTCATCCCCAGCAGCCCGTTCTGCGCGCCGGTATACCAGACTACCGCGCCGATGGCCACCGCTGAGATCATCTGCACCGAGGGCAGAAACAGCGCGCTCAACCACGCCGCGCGGTAACCGGCGCGGTACATTTCTCCGGTCAGGCCGCTGAACTCGCGCAGGTTCTCTTTCTCTCGCCCCAGCGCTTTGACCACGCGCACGCCGGTGATGTTTTCATTATATGAGCCGGTGATCTTCGAGTTGTACTTGCGCACATCGCGGAACTGCTTGAGGATGCGCTTGCGGAACTCAATGGCGATCCACAGCAGGAAGGGCAGGATGCCCAGCACGATCAGCGCGAGCTGCCAGTTGATCACGAACATGAAGGCCATGGCCGTGATGATGTTTACGACCGCCCAGGTCGAGTCGAGCAGCCCCCAGGTCATCAGGTCCGCCACGCGCTCCGAGTCAGAGGTGACGCGCGACATGATCCAGCCCACCGGGGTACGGCTGTAGTACGAGAGCGACAGATCTTGCAGATGGTTGAACATCTTCTGGCGCAGATCATAGCGGATGCGTTCGCCCAGCAGCGCCACCATGTAGATGAACAGAAAGACCATCGCGGCCTGGATCACTAACAGCGAGCCGTACTGGATGGCGATGCGCCGCAGCATGCCCAGGTCTTTGGGGACGATGGCCAGGTCAAATACCTGCTTGGTCAGGTAGGTGAACACCGAGTCCAGCGCTGAAACGACGGCAATCGTGATTAAGAACCCGACCACAGTCTTCCAATGCGGCTTTAACAGGCCCATAATGCGGCGAAAAACCTTGCCGCTAAAGCGGGTCTGAAACTCCTCTTCTTCAAAAGTATCAATGTCCGACACCGGCTATCTCCTTCTCTAATTCATCTTCGATGCGGGTCTGGATCTCAAAGATCTTGCGATACATGCCATTTTCTTCGCGCATCAGCGTTTCGTGCGTGCCCTTCTGGACGATCTTCCCACCATCCATCACCAGTACCAGGTCAGCATCCATAATCGACTGGATGCGGTGGGCGATGATGAAGGTGGTGCGTTCGCGCATCAGAGTCTGCAGCGCCTCGCGGATCTCGGCTTCCGTCTCCGTGTCCACCGACGAGGTGGAATCATCCAGGATCAGGATACGCGGGTTCTTGAGCAGGGCGCGAGCGATGGCCACGCGCTGTTTTTGCCCGCCTGATAGAGTCACTCCACGCTCGCCCACCAGGGTCTTATAACCCTCAGGGAAGGTACAGATGACATCGTGCACGGCAGCCGCGCGCGCAGCCGTTTCAACTTCCGCTTGCGAGACTTCGCGGCCAACCCCGTAGGTGATATTTTCGCGGATCGAGCGTGAGAACAGGAACGGCTCCTGTTCGACAATGCCGATTTGCTGGCGCAGGTAACGGCGGGCGATGCTGTTCAGTTCGACGCCGTCAAGGTAAACTCGCCCGGCAGTGTAGTCGTAAAAGCGCGGCAGCAGGTTGACCAGCGAGGTTTTGCCCGAGCCGGTTGAGCCCAGCAGCGCCACCACCTGACCGGGTTTGACCGTGAAGCTGATCTCTGAAAGCACCGGGCAGTCTTTTTCGTAGGCGAATTCCACATTCTCAAAGCGGATCTCGCCGCGCACGGGTTGGTCGAAGGTGCGGCCTTGGTCCAGCGGTTCGCGGGTCTGCTTGATGATCTCGGTAACCCGGCCAAAAGATACCTGCCCGGTAGAAAGGTGCACGATCAGGCGGCCCAGGTTGCGCATGGGGAAGATGATCCATACGATCAGGCCCATGTAGGCCAGGAACGTACCCGGCGTAATCTCGCCGCGGATCGCCATCATCGCGCCCATCACATAGCCAATCATCATTTGCGCGCCGCAGATCAGGTCAGAGCCTGGCCAGAAGAGCGCGTTGATGAACATCAACCGCTTTCCGCGCAGGTACTTTTCCATGTTATCGCGTTCAAACTTGTTCTTCTCATATTCCTGGCGTGCAAATGCTTTGACCACGCGCACACCCGACAGGTTTTCTTGCAGGATGGTGGAGAGCACCGCATCCTGCTCCTGGTACTGTTCGTAGATTTTCGACATCTTCTTGAACATGATCACCGAAACGACGACGATGATCGGGATGAGCACTATCGAGAACAGCGCCAGGCGCACGTTGAGCAGCATCAGCGCGGTGAAATTGACGATGAACAGCAGGATGATGCGCCCCATGCCGATCGCCTGTTCGGCGAAGAAGCGGCGGATGGCATCTACATCCGACGTGCAGCGCTGGATCAACTCGCCGGTTTGCATGCCCGAGTGATACGTAAAGGTCAGGTGCTGGATATGGTCAAACAGGTAGTTGCGCAGCCGGCGCGTGATGCCTTCCGAAGTTCGCGCGGCCAGACGGCCGGAAAGGAAGGTAAAACCGCCCTCCAACCCGGCCAGCCCGATAAAGCCCAGCGCGATGTAGATCACCGGCAGGCTGGTAGCGCCATCCGAGCCAAAGTAGCCGTCCACGAAGTAGCGCAGCAGCATGTAGGTTCCGGTCTTGGACAAAGCGCTGATGCCCAGGGCCAGAGTGGCCCCCAGGTATGTAAGCCGGAAGCCGGTCATCAGCCGCCACAGGCCAATCACATTGTTTTTATGGACTGCTTTTTGCAGATCGTAATCTGGCAGCGTTCGATCAGACAATGGAAATCCCTCCTGATCTGGTTGTGAAGAAAATGAACAGGCTTCTGAAATCAATCTGCATGGAGGGCAGCGGGATTCACAGCCTTGACCAGAAACGCCCCGGGGACGCTGGAACCAGGCGAGGCGTCCTGGAATACATGAAGGAAGTGCGTCATCGTCCCCGGATAGATTTTACCGGGTATGGCGCACTTTGTCATCTAGCCACATGGCGAGGATTGCCCTGGACAAGCGGGCGGGCGCGCAGGATAGTATCCTCGGCGGGTAGAATGCTCACATTCATCACTAAGTTGGCGCGCGCGACTATGCTATGATGTTGGTGACAATTCCATATCTTGCTTGCATCCAAAGGAGATTGAATGGAGAATAAACCGTTAAAGTTGATGATCCCTGGTCCCATCCAACCCGCTGATGATGTGCTCGAATCGATGGGCGCGCCTGTACGGCCGCATTACGGGCCGGATTTCACGGCTTTTTATAATGAAACCGTGGAACTGCTGCGCAAGGTCTTCGAAACCGACGGCGATCTGTTCATCATGGTCGGATCGGGCACGGTCGCGCTGGATGCCGGGTTGGGCAGCCTGCTTTCCAGCGGCGAAAAGATCCTGGTTGGGGTCAACGGCTTTTTTGGGGAGCGCTTGCAGTCCATCGCCGAATCGTATGGGCTGGGCGTGATCCCAGTCACCGCGGAGTGGGGAGACGCGCTGCGTGCCGCGGATTTTGACGCCGCTTTCCGGGCGCACCCTGAAGCCTCGGCGGCGGTGGTGGTGCATCTCGAAACCTCGACGACAGTAATCAACCCGGTAGAGGAAATTGGCGTGGTGACGCGCAAACTCGGCAAGGTCTTCATGGTCGATGGGGTTTCCTCGGTTGGCGGGCTGCCCTTGAAAATGGACGAATGGGGCATCGATCTGTGTGTGACCGCTTCGCAGAAGTGCCTGGGGGCGCCTCCGGGACTGGCAGTGGCGGCGGTCGGCAGGCAGGGCTGGGAGGCGATTAACCGCAACCACAATAAAAGCCACGGCTGGTACGGCGACCTGCGCGTGTGGAAGTGGTATGCTCAAAACTGGGGCGACTGGCATCCCTTCCCGGTGACGATGGCTACCAGCAACGTTTGCGCGCTGAATACCGCTCTGCAGGGACTGCTGGCTGAAGGCATTCCGCAGCGCATGGAGCGTTACCGCTGCATGGCCATGCGCCTGCGCGACGGACTGCGCCGCATTGGCTACGAACCGTTTACACCCGACAGCATGGCCGCCCCGGTGCTGACCGCGGCCTACACGCCCTGCGCTGTACCCAGCGGCAAGATCGTCGGCTATATGGAAAAGACCCACGGCATCAAGATTTCGACCGGGTTAGGAATTTTGAAGGAGAAGCTCATCCGCATTGGGCACATGTCGCCCACCCTGACGGACGCGGACATCGACGAAGTGCTGGAAGTGCTGGCAGGGTTCGACGCCGGCAGCTAGGCAAGAAACCTTTATGAATAAAGAGACCCTTGCGGCAGTGTACGCCGCAAGGGTTTTTCATAGATGTGATCTTTTATTACGAGATTGATGGATCGAATTCAATTGCATTTCTATTCGCGCGGGCTTATAATAATTTCACTATACCCGTTTCAGGAAGGAGGAAGCAATGGCAAGCGTAACATTTGATCACGTTCAGAAGAGGTTTGGCGATTTTCAGGCATTAAATGATTTGAATATCCAGGTGAGGGACAACGAATTCCTGGTGCTGGTTGGGCCGTCTGGCTGTGGCAAAACCACGGCGCTGCGCTGCCTGGCCGGGCTGGAAGAAGTCACCGGTGGGCGCGTGCTCATTGGCGATCAGGTTGTCAATGACGTCGCTCCCAAAGACCGCGATATTGCTATGGTGTTCCAGTCGTACGCGCTCTACCCGCACATGACTGTGTACGACAACATGGCCTTCGGTCTCAAGCTGCGCAAGGTCCCCAAGACCGAAATCAAACGACGCGTGGAAGAAGCGGCGCAGATCCTGGGTATTGGGCAACTCCTCAAGCGCAAGCCGCGCGAACTTTCCGGAGGCCAGCGCCAGCGCGTTGCCCTGGGCCGTGCTATCGTGCGCGAACCCAAAGTGTTCCTGTTCGACGAACCGCTGTCCAACCTGGACGCCAAGCTGCGTGTGCAGACTCGCGCTGAGATCAGCAAACTGCATCAGCGCCTGCAAACCACCTTCATCTACGTGACCCACGATCAGATGGAAGCCATGACGATGGCCAGCCGCATCGCGGTGATGAATAAGGGCATTTTGCAGCAGCTCGACACCCCGCAGTCTCTGTACGATCGCCCCGCCAATATGTTTGTTGCCGGGTTCATTGGCTCCCCCGCCATGAATTTCTTCCCGGCCCGGCTCCGCAAAGATGGCAACAGCCTGTTCGCCGACACCGGCGATTTCGCTGTAAAAATCCCCGACAGCCGGTCGCACACCTTCATGCCCCTGGTCGACAAAGACGTATTCTTCGGCATCCGTCCCGAAGACATCCATAACCCAGCTTTTGCGCCGGCTGATATCCAGGCCGCGCCGGTCGACGCCAAAGTCGACGTGACCGAATTGATGGGCAATGAAATCTTCCTCTACCTGGTGAGCGGCAAGAATAACTATGTCGCGCGGGTCGACCCGCGCACCCGGTTCCAGATGGGAGATCATGTCCAGGTCCTGTTCAATATGGACAACTTCCATATCTTCGATCCGTCCGCGGATAAGGACAATCCGGTCGCTGTCCGTTGACGTTCGACCGTTTTTGCTAGCGTGCACTGATGTAGCGCAAGATAACCTCTTGCGCTACAGGTGTATATACCCCCCGAAATGAAGGAAAAGAATTATGCCGTTCGCAGATTTAAAATCGCTCGTTGAATCAAACAAATCGAAGATCGTCATGCTGGTGATGGATGGCCTGGGTGGGCTGCCGCTGACCCTCGACGGCAAGACCGAGCTGGAGACCGCGCGCACCCCCAACATGGACCGCCTGGCCGCGGAGGGGATGTTGGGCGAGCACCTGCCCATCGGTTACGGCATTACCCCTGGCTCTGGCCCCGCGCATTTCAGCATCTTTGGCTATGACCCGGTGGCCGTGGAAGTTGGCCGCGGCGTGCTGGAAGCGTTTGGCGTGGGCATGCTGGTGCGCAAGGGCGAAGTCGCCGCGCGCGGCAACTTCTGCACTGTCGACGCTCAGGGCCTGATCAGCGACCGCCGCGCCGGGCGCATTTCCTCGGAAGAGGCCGAACCCATCGTCGCGCGGTTGAAGAGCATCAACTTACCCGGCGTAGAAGTCGAAATTCGCCACGTCAAAGAATATCGCTTCGCGGTGGTGATGCGCGGTGAAGGGCTGCTGCCCGACCTGGAAGAAACCGACCCGCAAAAGACCGGCGTCGCTCCGTTGGACGTGGTGGCCAAAAAACCCGAAGCCCAGAAAACCGCCGACCTGTTCAACCAGTGGATTGCCGAGGCTCGCAAAATCCTGGCCAGCGAACCCAAAGCCAACTGCCTGACCCTGCGCGGGTTTGCTACTGACCCGGCGCTGCCCTCCTACGATCAGAAGTACAGCCTGAAGGCTGCCTGCGTGGCGGTCTACCCCATGTATCGCGGCCTGGCCCAACTGGTGGGCATGGACGTGCAAAACTTCCCCGGCGACCAACCCGCGGACGAGTTCGCGGCAGTGAAGAAGATTTGGGCGGATTACGATTTCATTTTCATCCACATCAAGAAGACCGACAGCTATGGCGAAGACGGCAATTTCGACGCTAAAGTGCACGTGATTGAAACCGTGGATGAAGCCCTGCCCGCGCTGCTAGAACTCAAACCAGACGTGCTCATCATCACGGGCGATCATTCCACCCCGGCCAAGCTCAAATCACATTCCTGGCATCCTGTGCCCTTATTGCTCTGGGCTCCGGCCACTGTCCGCCCAGACGAGCAGACCACCTTCGGCGAGCGCGCCTGCGCCAAAGGCGGCCTGGGCACGATCTCCGGCCTGGAGGTCATGCCGCTTGCGCTGGCCCACGCGCAGCGCCTGGTGAAGTTTGGGGCGTAAGATTTAAGAAAATGAAATCGGTGCGGGCAGGTGCTCGCACCGATTTTTCATCTATGCCTGGGCTCTGCGCCCGGCAAAAATGCACAACAGCGCGCCGCTGATGCTCAGCGCGCCGACGAGGATGAACGCGTCGCGCCAGAAGCGCATTGGGAACAGCCGGATAAGGGTGTCTGAATATTCGAAAATCCAGGTGTCGCCGCTAAAGAACAGCCGGTGGAACTGAGTAAACAGCGCCGAAAAGCTTACCGTCACTGCAACCAGCACAAACCCGATCAGGCCGAGGGTGGCCCAGCCGCCGCGGTTGAGCGCGCGCCGGTAGCCGTACCACCATCCGCCCAGCCAGGCCCAGATGCCTAACCCGGCCAGCACCGCCAGCAGTACCCACCACGCGCGGTAAGCAGCCTGCACCAGGTTCTTCACGTCCAGCATGTGGCTTAGCTCACGCGCATTGTACAGCGGCTGGCCGTCCGGAAAATACAGGTCGCCCAGGTAGGTGATGTCGCTGTCGTTCACCAGGTAGTTGATGGCGAACTCCGACCAGTACAGGCGGTCTTCTTTGGTAAATCCGTATGGGTCTGCTGGGAACCCGGGCGAGTTGTATTCCAGGCGCGCGTACAGCGGGGTAATCATGATGCGCACCGCGGTGATAATCAAGAAAAACGGAAGCACTACGATAATGATCGCGGACAGCACGGGGATCAGGCGTTTCATTGGACCGCCTCCACAGAAGGAGAAAAGAGAAAACTGAGGATCAGGTTATTGGTCATCCACTCAATTGGGGCTTTATCATCCGTAAAGACCAGAGTTTGCTCCGGGGCTGGCTGCAAATTGGTCAGCGTAACTGCCATCGTTTCCACCAGCAGCGGGTGCGCGCCGGAACCGGGCTGGATCAGCCCGGCATAATTTTCTAACAGGTTTGTTGCCTGGGTGGGCTGCACCGTGGCAAACAGGATCGAGTTGTATGTGTCGGGAATATCCATTACGTGCACGCTGGGGAAGTCGGTCAAAATCGTCGTCGCCAGCGCGTTAATCAGCCGGCGGTCATTTGGCCCGCGGCCAATGTTGATCACCATCACCCCATCCGCGGTCAGATGGCTGCGCACCAGCGCAAAAAACTCGCGGGTCACCATATGCGGGGGGATATACGGCGGGCGGTACGCATCAACGCTGATCACCTGGTAAGTTTTTTGGCTCTGCTCCAGCCCTTCACGCCCATCAACGACAAATACATCCAGGTTGGGCATAGTCATCCCGAAATAGTCGCGCCCGGCGGTCACGATCTTTGGATCGATCTCGTAGCCGTCGATCTGGATATCTGGAAAAACGATGGATGCCTGGCGCGCGGTGGTGCCTGCCGCCAGCCCGATGATTGCCATGCTGCGCACATCTGCCGGGCGCACTGGGGCGGCATTGAAAAACGGCGCAACCAGCACTTGCTCCCACGGGCCCTGGTAGTTGAGCACATCCGGATGATAGACGGAATGCACGCCCTGGCCTTCATTCAGCTTGAGCAAATGATAACCATTTTCTTCTACCACTTGAATGTAGTTATATCCGGACTCGGTTTCAAAAATGAGCCCCGGCGTGGATTTGTCAAATCCAGGCTGGCCTACGATCCCCAGCGCGAGCAAAATCAACGGCATCCAGCTCAGCTTGAACACGGCCCGCGCGCCGGTAGTTTGCCACAGGCCGCTCAGCGCCACCAGCACCAGGATCCCGCCGATGATGATAAATGAACGAAAAATACCCAAAAGCGGCGTCAACACCAGCACCGGCAAGAACGTTCCCACGAAGGAACCCAGTGTGGATACGGCATAGATCTCACCGGCCGTCACCCCCGAATGTTCGCGGTCTACGACTGCGAGCCGGATAGCAAATGGCGAAGCGGTGCCGAGCAGGATCGTCGGCACCAGAAACAACACCAGCACCGAGATAAACGACCCCGCCAGGGCGCCGACCTGCAACTGGTTGAAGGCCGTATCCACGCTGCGCAGCAATGGCCGCGCCACAAGTGGAATGATGCCCCCGCTAAACCCCGCCCAGGCCAGGATGGTGTACAGCGTTGAGAAGTGGGGCGAGCGGTCAGCCCAGCGCCCGCCGACAAAATAGCCCACCGCCAGATAGATCAGGATCAGGCCGATGATACTGGCCCACACCATGTTGCTGGAACCAAAGTAATTGCCCAACAGGCGCGAACCGGCCATTTCCAGGGCTAATGACGTCATGCCCGATGTAAAAACAACGAAGTACAGGTGTTTATGCATATGTGCGCCATTATAACCCGCGGGCTGGTTTTCTGTATAATAACCAAGATAGAGAGAGGAGCGATGGATGAAACTGGTGTCGGTAACGCAAATGCGTGCGATTGAACAAGAAGCCGATAACCGCGGGCTTTCTTACGCGCAGATGATGGAAAATGCCGGGTTGGGCCTGGCCGACATCATCATTGATTCTCTGGGAGATGAAGGCGAACAGCCGGTGGCCGGGTTGGTGGGGCCGGGCAACAATGGCGGTGATACGCTGGTGGCGCTGGCCGCGCTGGCCCAAATTGGCTGGGAAACCTGCGCGTACCTGGTGCGCCCTCGCCCGATGGATGATCCGCTGCTGGCGCGATTCCTCTCCGCCGGTGGAACGATCCTCTCCGCTGAGGATGACCCCGACCTGGATAAGCTGGCGGAAATGCTGTGCGGCGTCAGCGTGGTGCTGGACGGCGTGCTGGGCACCGGCGCGACCCTACCGCTCAAGCCGGAGATCGCGCGGGTGCTGGCCAGGGCCGGCGAATTACAAAATGATTTCGCCGTAGTTGCCGTCGACTGTCCCAGCGGAATGGATTGCGACAGCGGCGCTGTCGCCCCCGAAACGCTGCGCGCTGATATTACCGTGTGCATGGCAGCCCCCAAGCAGGGCATGATGCGCTTCCCGGCCTTTGCGTACCTGGGGCAGTTGGAAGTAGTCAGTATCGGCCTGGCCGATGATTTGCCTGCCTGGGCCGCGGTGCAGGATGGCGTGGTTGGCGCAGAGGATGTGCTGGCGGTGCTGCCGCAGCGCAAGAGTGATGCGCATAAAGGCACTTTTGGCGCAGCGCTGATTGTGGCTGGGTCGATGAATTATCCCGGCGCGGTGCTGCTGGCCGGGCGAGCCGCGTACCGCGTGGGGGCAGGCCTGGTACAGTTGGCCGTACCCGGCCCGCTGCAGAATATGCTTGCCGGGCATATCCCCGAAGCCACCTGGGTGCTGCTGCCCCATGAAATGGGCGTAATCGCTCAAGACGGCTTTGAAGTGCTCGCCAAGAACATTGACCGCGCCACGGCGCTGCTGGTCGGCCCCGGGTTAGGCCTGGAAGATACCACCGCCGGGTTTATTCGCCAGGTGGCAGGTGGGAAATCGGCGCGACACGCGCGCGGAGCGATGGGCTTTGGCATTGGCGCCGGCAGTCAGCCCGCGCCAGTTGGCGAACCCCAGCATACCCTGCCGCCTATGGTGCTGGACGCCGATGGCCTCAAGCTGCTGGCCCGGGTTCCAGACTGGCACAAAACCATCCCGGCGCCGGCCGTGCTCACCCCGCACCCCGGCGAGATGGCCATTCTGACCGGCATGCAGGTTGATGAGATTCAGGCCGACCGGATGGGGGTGGCCCGCCGCTTCGCGCAAGAATGGGGGCACGTGGTGGTGCTCAAAGGCGCGCTTACGGTGGTTGCCAGCCCACAAGGTCTGGCGCGGGTGATCCCGGTCGCCAGCACAGCCTTGGCGCATGCCGGTACGGGTGACGTACTGGCCGGGTTGATCACCGGGCTGCGCGCGCAGGGCGTACCAGCGTTTGAGGCCGCCTGCGCCGGGGCATGGATTCACGCGCAGGCC
>DATCUC010000364.1:0-7213 GCA_036567625.1 Anaerolineaceae bacterium
CGGCTTTGCCGGATAAGCGCGCAGCCGCCGGTCCGCAGGCCGTCCGTGCCCCCGACAGCGCCTCGATGCTCTACGACGCGGTCAAATGCGTGGGCTGCCGCGCCTGCCAGACGGCCTGCAAGCACCGCGCGAACCTTCCACCCGAAACGGATCCGCAGGGCACATACGAAATGCCGCGCGATCTTTCCGCAAATACCTGGACGCTCATCCAGCTCTACCAGGGCGAGAATGAAGCCTCATTTGTCAAGCACCAGTGCATGCATTGCATCGATCCCGCCTGCGTTTCCGTTTGCCCGGTAGGCGCGCTGGAAAAACTGGAAAGCGGCCCGGTGATCTACCACGGCGAGCGCTGCATAGGCTGCCGTTACTGCATGGCAGCCTGCCCGTTTGGCATTCCCAAGAGCCAGTGGGATAAGGCCCTGCCGCTGATCCAAAAATGTGACTTTTGCGCCGACCGCCAGGCCAACGGCGAAGCGCCTGCCTGCGGTGAGGTCTGCCCTACCGGCGCGCTGATTTACGGCACGCGCCAGCAGATGCTGGAAACCGCCTACGCCCGCCTCGAGAAAGATTCGCGCTATTTTCCGCATGTATATGGCGAAACCGAAGCTGGCGGCACATCGATGGTCTACATTTCCGATGTGATACCCGACAAAATTGGTTTCCCCAAACTCTCCGACCAGGACCTTCCGGCCCTTAGCTGGCCGTACATGCGCGCCGTCCCGGCGGTGATTGCAGTGATGGTCACCCTCTCGACGGGCATCTTCTTGCGCACGCACCGCAATGAGAATGGCGCGCAGAAAGAGGAGAAATAACCATGGCCGCCGAAGCTGAGCTCGTTCATCCTGATATTGCCAGCGGATATACCGGTATTCGCCTGCGCCGCTATCCGGTCGGGCCGGGGATGGTCTTCATCTGGCTGGTGGGCGCGTTGGGGCTGGGCGTGATGCTCTACCGTTGGTTTGCCGGGCTGGGGGCAACCACCAACCTGAGCGACGGCCGCGGCTGGGGCATCTGGATCAGCTTTGACATGATGAGCGGCATCGGGCTGGCTGCTGGGGCGTTTAGCGTCGCCGCGGTGGTCTACATTTTCAACCTCAAGCGCTTTTACCCGATTGCCCGTCCCGCAATTCTCACCGGCTTCATCAGCTACATTCTGGCCGCCTTCACCCTCCTGGTCGACCTGGGCCAGCCGCAGCGCATCTGGCACCTGCTGATCTACTGGAATATCCACTCACCGCTGTTCGAGATTGGCTGGTGCGTGATGGCCTACACCACCGTGCTGGCCCTCGAATTCAGCCCCACCCTGTTTGGCGCGTTGGGCTGGAAGGTGCCCCTCAAGCTCATCCGCGGCATCACCATTCCGCTGATCATCGCCGGCATCACCCTTTCTACCATGCACCAGTCCACGCTGGGCACCATGCTCACGATCCTGCCGCATCATGTTCACCCGCTCTGGTATTCGCCCCTCCTGCCGCTTTACTTCTACCTTACTGCCATTGCCGCCGGGCTGGCGATGACCGTTTTCGAGTCGTACCACTCGGCGCGCACCTATGGTTTCCCGTTCGAGATCAAGATCTTATCCGGGTTAACCAGGTACGTCCCCTACGTTCTCGGAACCTACCTGGTACTGCGCTTGGGTGAGTTATTGGTCACCGGAAAGTACACCTACCTGCTGCAGGGCGGCTGGCCGACCGTGCTCTACCTGGTAGAGATCATGTGCGGTGGGGTGATCCCCTTCCTGTATTTTCTCGACCCCAAGGCGCGCAACAATCAGCACGGCCTGGTGTGGGGTTCCTACTTCACTATTGGCGGGCTGATCCTCTACCGCATGAACGCTGCCCTGATCATGTTCGACGGTTCGTTTTACATTCCCACCTGGCAAGAACTGGCGGTAACCGCCGGCCTTACCTGCCTGGGCGTGATTCTCTTCGATGCCGCTATCCGCTTCCTGCCAATCTTCCCCGAGCCGAAGCCTGGTGTTGTCAAGCAGCTATAAATCGATTGCAAACCAAGGAGAGATCTGATGACCAAAATCGCCATTGATCCGATCACCCGAATTGAGGGCCACCTCCGCCTGGAAGTCGAAGTGGATGGTGGGAAGATCACCAAAGCCTGGAGCAGCAGCACCATGTTCCGCGGGATTGAGATCATCCTCAAAGGCCGCGACCCGCGGGAGGCGTGGACGTTCACGCAGCGCATCTGCGGTGTTTGAACGACGGTACACGCACTCAGCTCCGTGCGAGCTGTCGAAGATGCTCTGGGGATCACCGTCCCAACCAATGCCCGTTTGATCCGCAATATCATTGAAACCATCCAATATATTCAGGATCATGTCGTTCACTTCTATGCGCTGCACGCCCTCGATTGGGTCGATATCACTTCTGCCCTGAAGGCTGACCCCGAAGCCACGTCTGCGCTGGCCCAGTCGATCTCGGATTGGCCCAAATCCAGCGCCGATTATTTCGCTGGCATCCAGGCCAAGCTACAGGGGTTTGTCGCTTCCGGCCAGTTGGGGCCGTTCGCCAATGCCTATTGGGGCCACCCGGCCTACAAGCTGCCCCCCGAGGCCAACCTTATGGCCGCCGCGCACTATATTGAAGCTCTCCACTGGCAGCGCCAGGTGATCCGCGCCCACGCCATCCTGGGCGCGAAGAACCCGCACCTGCAAACCTACCTGGTCGGCGGCATGTCCATTCCGGTGGACCCCAACAGCCAGGCGGCGATCAATGCCGATAAGATCGCGCAGTTGCTCGACCTGTTCGCTCAGGCCAAAGAATTTGTCGAGAAGGTCTATCTGCCGGATGTGCTCGCCGTCGCGCCGTTCTATCTGGAATACGCGGCGGTGGGCGAAGGGTTGGGTAACTTCCTGTCCTACGGCGATCTGCCGCTGGTCAATAAGCCCGACCCCAACAAGCCGGGTGATCTGTTCTTCCCGCGCGGCCTGATCCTGGGCCGCGATCTGAGCCAGGTTGTGCCGCTCGACCCGGCCAAGATCACCGAGTACGTGACCCATTCCTGGTTCACCTACGCCGATGAAACCCAGGGATTACACCCCTCGCAGGGCCAAACCGAGCCAAAGTACACCGGCCCCAAGCCGCCGTTCGAGTTCCTCAACACGGAAGAGAAGTACTCCTGGCTGAAAGCTCCGCGCTATGATGACCAGGCCATGGAAGTCGGCCCGCTGGCGCGTATGCTTGTCGCTTATGTTGCCGGTCACGAACGGGTGAAATACTGGGTCGACGCCGTGCTCAACGCGCTCAATGCCACGCCGCAGGTGCTCTTCTCCACCCTCGGGCGCACTGCCGCGCGCTGCGTCGAATCCCTGGTCTTGGCCGAGCAGCTCGAGCCCTGGACCCGCGAACTGGCGGCAAATATTGCCACCGGCGACCTGGCCATCCACGAGAATGATCACTGGCATCCGTCCACCTGGCCGGCCGAGGCCATGGGCTGGGGTTGGTCCGAAGCCCCGCGCGGCGCGCTGGGCCATTGGATTCACATCAAGGATGGCAAAATCGCCAACTATCAGGCTATCGTCCCCAGCACCTGGAACGGCTCGCCGCGTGACGCGAAGGGCCAACCCAGCGCCTACGAAGCCGCCCTGGTGGGCATGGAAATCGCCGACCCCAACCAGCCGCTCGAGATCCTGCGCACCATCCATTCGTTTGATCCGTGCATGGCCTGCGCCGTGCATGTACTCGACCCGAACGGTAACGAGATCACCACCGTTACCGTCGCGGAATTCTAACCTATGCCAGAAACTCTGATCTTAGGCGTGGGCAACATTCTGTTGTCCGACGATGGGGTTGGCGTCCGCGTGGTTCAAAAGCTGCAAGCCCTCGATCTGCCGCAAACCGTGCAAGTCGAAGACGGCGGCACCTGCGGCCTCGACCTCATGCAGTACCTCGAAGGCGTCAGCCGGCTGATCGTCATCGACGCGGCGGATTTCAAACTGCCGCCCGGTACGATCCGCCGGCTGGAGGGCGCGGACGTACCCGCCTTCCTCGCCCAAAAAATCTCGCCGCATGAGATCAACCTGCCGGAACTGCTCTTCAGCGCCAAACTGACCGGCATTTACCCCCAGCAGGTGATTATCTTTGGCGTGCAGCCAGGTTCGCTGGATACCAGCCTCGAACTCACCCCGCCCGTCGCCGCGCAGGTTGACCGCCTCGTCGACCTGGTATTGCAAGAAATGCAACGCTGATTTTGCGCGTTTACGATCCATTCGAATCCGTTGGGGATGATGCAACCTATCTCCCAACCCCGCTTTCTGTGGGCATCCTTGCGGAGAGCGGAAGAAAAGGGTTTCTTGTGTATTCTGCGCGGCCCTGGCTGCGCAGAATACGCTTTTTTATTTTCCCGCCTCAATCGTAGAATGGGGTAGGGGTGAGGTTGATTTCTCGCTGCAGTAAAGATCATTGTAGGTTCTTAAGGATTTGCCCAGGCTTGCCCGACGCCAGGGTAAAGCAAATTTGATCCTCTCCCGCGCAGCCGGTATAATTAACCCGTGTACCGCCACCATACTTGCTGCGCGAGGGGCTCAAATGAAAAAACAACAAGTCCTGGAAAAGCTGGAGCGAACCTGGAACGACTTTCAACAGTCATTTGCCGGCCTGCCGGATGACCTGCTCTCTCAACCCGGCGCGAACGGCGACTGGTCAGTCAAAGACCTGATGGCGCATGTGGCCTGGTGGGAAGAAGAAACCCTCAAACACCTGCCGGATGTTGCCCTGGGCAAACGCCTGCCGCGCTACGCCGATCTGTACGGTGGGCTGGACGCGTTCAACCGCCTGATGTGGGAGAAATGGCGCTGGGCCTCGCTGGCCGAAGTGCGCCAGTATATGTTCGACACGCACCGCCGGCTGCTGGAATACATTCAGGCTGCGCCGGATGAACTCCTGCAAACCGACACGCGCTTCCGCCACCGCCTGCGCCTGGACACCTACAGCCATTATCCCGAGCACACCCGCATGGTTCTCGCCTGGCGCGAGCGTGCCGGGTTGGATTGATCCCGGCCGATGACGGATTGCGACGTTCTCGTCCTCGCCGATTATTTCTGCGATATGGTCATCACCGGCTTGCCCGAGCCGCCCCGCCTGGGCGCGGATCTCTTCGGCCACGCAATGGAAATTACTGCTGGCGGGCCGTACATCCTGGCCACTGCCTTGCACCGCCTGGGCGTGCGCGCGCGCTGGCTGGCTCAGCTCGGCAATGATCTGTTCAGCCGGTTCGTGCAGGAAGAGGCTGCCCGCGAGGGCCTGGATATCACCCTGTTCCGCTATTTCGACCGGCCGCTGCGCTGCGTCAGCGTGGCTTTCTCGTTTGTCCACGACCGCGGCTTCATCAGCTACCAGGATGAATTTCCAGCAGTCGATGTTGAAAGCGTGCTCTCCGCGCAGCGCCCGCGTTGGGTGGTCAACGCGCCTTTTGATGGCACGCAGCGCAGCCGCGCGCTGGTCGATCACATCCACCAGCACGGCGGGCGCGTCTTCACCGACTGTCAGTTCGTCACCGCCCGCCTGGGCGATCCGGGCATTCAAGACCTGCTGCGCGCCGTGGACATCTTCGCTCCCAACCAGAGCGAAGCCTGCCAGCTTACCGGAGAGGATGACCCCACCCGTGCCGCGGCGGTCCTGGCTCAGTTTTGCCCGCTGGTGATCGTCAAATGCGGGGCAAAGGGCGCTATCGCCCGCGCCGCTGAACGCACCTGGCATTCGCCCGCGCTGCCTGTGGATGTCGTTGACACCACCGGCGCCGGAGATTGCTTCAACGCTGGCTTCCTGGCCGCCCACCTGCGCGGCGAACCACTGGAAGTTTGCCTGCGTTATGGCAATATCTGCGGCGGCCTTTCCACCACCCGCCACGGTGGCGCCAGCGCTGCCCCCACCCTCCAACAGCTTCAAAACCTGTTATAAAACACCACGGCCAACCAGAACCATCACCTCCACAAACCTTCCAAAAACTCTTCCTCAAAGAAGGACTCCAATATGAAGATTGCTCTGATCGGCGGCGGAGGCGTCCGCTCCCCTCTCTTCGTGATGACCCTCCTGCGCTGGCACGCCCGCCTCGGCGTGACCGAACTGGCTTTAATGGATATCGACCCGCGCAAGCTGGACCTCTTCAGCCGTCTGTGCCGCGAACTGGTCCACCGCGCCGGTGACCCCTTCTCCGTGACCGCCACTACCGACGCCGCCGCGGCCCTGCGCGGCGCCAACCACGTCGTCACCACCATCCGCGTCGGTTTTGAGCAGGGCCGCGCCATCGATGAGCGCATTGCCTTGCGCCACGGCGTTCTCGGCCAGGAAACCACCGGCCCCGGTGGGTTTGCCATGGCGCTGCGCAGTATCCCCGCCATTCTGGAGTACGCCGGGCTGCTCCAGCAGGTCAGCCCCGGCGCGTGGATGTACAACTTCACCAACCCCTCCGGCCTGGTCACTCAGGCGCTGCGTGACGCGGGCTTCTCGCGCACCATCGGCATCTGTGACGGGGCTAACCACCCCCAGGTGAATGTCGCCCGCTGGGCCGGGGTTGACCCTTCCCGCGTGCGCGCCGAAGTCTTCGGGTTGAACCACCTGTCCTGGGGCCGCGCCGTGCGCCTCGACGGCGAAGACCTGCTGCCCCGTGCCCTGGCCGACGACGCCTTTTTGCGCGAGGCCCAGGCGGTTTTCGATCCGCGCCTCGTGCGTCAAATGGGCATGTACTTCAACGAGTACCTGTATTACTACTACTACGCTGAGCAGGCGCTGGCCGCCATCCGCGCCGAGCGCGTGACCCGCGGCGAGGAAATTGTCGAATTAAACCAGCGCCTGGTGGAGCAGTTGGAAGAGCTTGGCGTGGAACGCGACCCCACCCGCGCTTTGCGCGCCTTCTTTGGCTACGAAAAGCGCCGCGCGGCGACGTATATGCAATATGCTCACGCTGCCGGTGGCACCGCGTCCGTCAGCGATACCGATCTGTTCGGTGCCGATATCCCCGCTCAGGCCGGCGAAGGCTACGCCGGGGTGGCCCTCTCTATCATCGAAGCCATTGAAAAGGATACGCCGCTCTACACTGCCCTCAATGTGCCCAATGCCGGGGCCATCGACGGTATGCAGCCGGGTGACGTGGTCGAAGTTAGCTGCCGCGTAGACGGGCAGGGCGTCCAGCCCCTGCCGGTGGGCGCGGTTCCCGCGCCGCAGTTGGGCCTCATGCAGGCCGTCAAGCTCTACGAGCGCCT
>DATCUC010000365.1:0-6015 GCA_036567625.1 Anaerolineaceae bacterium
ATCAATGTGTCAGACTTGCCCTGGTAAACCAGCAGTTCCGCATCCAGCTTGGAGATATATTCGCGGTTGCCGTTGCCCAGTCCCTCGCCCAGCGCCGCGATAAACAGCACCAGCAGGGTGATCAGGGCAATCACCAGGCTGACCAGCAGGAAGCGCCCGCGGTTGCGCCACACTTCCTTGACCGCCAGGTAACTTGCGATAGATAACGTCTGTTTCATAGAAACTCCGAATGCTCTGGTCCGCTTAGCGGTCAAAAACGACCGCGGCCGTCATCCCCCAGCGTAACTGCGGGTCGGTCTGTGTCAGTTTGATGGTGACGGTGTAGGTGATGTCGCCGCGTTTTTCCTCGAACCGGGATTCGATCTTGGTCACTTCCCCACTCAGTTCGGTTTCGGGTAGGGCGTCAAAGATCACCTGCACCGACTGCCCAACTTTCACATTGACCACTTCTACCTCGGTCAGGTTATCAGTCTTCACCAGCCACCCAGAAAAATCTGCCAGGCTGAGCAGCGCCTGTCCGGCAGCCACGCGCTGGCCGGGCTGCGCAGCCAGGTCAACCACCGTGCCGTCCGTTGTGGCTTTCAACGTGCGCGCATCCAGGGCAGCCTGGGCCGCGACCTGGGCCTTCTCAGCCACATTCAGGCGGTTGTTCGCGGCATCCAGCAGCGCGGGAACTACGCCCTGGTTGTCTTGCAGATCTTGTAACCGCAGCCTGGCCTGGATGAGCAGCGCCGCGGCGATATCCGCCTGAGCCTGGTTTTCTTCGGTATCATCGCCATCCAGCGCTTCCTGCGCCGCATCGGCATCCTCTTCGGCCTTGAGCAGCGCCTGCCGGGCCTGCGCCAGGTTCAACTCACCGTCGGCGATCAGGTCCACCAGCGCCTGCTGGGCGGCGGCTACTTCCTGCTCGGCGCGGGCCAATGCCAGTTCCGCGTCGGGCGAGTCCGACAGGCGGGCCAGCCTTTCGCCGGCCTTGACGCTGTCGCCGTCATTCACCAGCACTTCGGCCACCTGGCCGGCCGTGGAAAAAGACTGTTCGAGCGTGTTCAGCGGAACCAGCCGGCCTTCGGCGATCAACCCGGCGGGCTGCGCCGCCGCCACCGGAGTAGCTTGCGCGGCGCCGGTAGAAGCGCAAGCCGCGAGAACAAGCGTAGACAACGCTGCAATCATCAGGGTAAGCAAAGTTTTTTTCATTCCATTTTCTCCAATGTTTTCTAATCAGTCCACGCCCGGCCCTACCGGCCCGTCAAAGGGTTGATCCCAGCGGGTGGAAAGTACTCCACCCAGCAGCAAGTCCAGCGGCGGATGGTCGGCAATATGGTCGTAATAGTACGGCAATACCACCTTGCCGCCCTGGCTGATGATGAACGTGCCCGACATCTGCATCGCATCTTGCCCTGGTGGTGGCGGTTCTACCTTGTAGCCCTTATTTTTCCGCGAGCGCGACACGGCTGCCCACACCTTCGGATTGATGAAGGTCTGGAACAGGCCGCCGCGTTCCAGGCCGTAGGCCTGGTAGGCTTTGCGCTCCGGGTCAGACAGGCACGTCAGTCCAGGCGCAAATTGCGCAGCAAATTCCGCGGTAGCCGCCGGCGTGCCCTGCATAACGACCACGATGCCTAACCCGGCCGCCTCGATCTTTTCTCGCCCCGCCACCAGCTCATCCAGCATCTCCTTGCACTGCGTGCAGCCAAAATGCCGGGTGAAGGCCAGCAGCAAGGGCCGGTCTGCCCAAAACCGCGAAAGCTGCACTGGTTCACCTGCGGTGGTAGTCAATGTGACATCCGGCGCGCTGCGGTTAAAATTCAACTGCGATTTTTTCGACATATCTCTCCTGAAAAACATGCCCGTGGATAATTGTTCAGATTATAACAAGCAACGCCCGAAAGTTAAGTGAAGTGTATAATTAATGTATAATGTTTTTACATCTCACAACAGGTTGGATACGAATTACTGGTCAAATTTTTCACAAAAAATTGGCGAGAATGCAAAAAATGTGCTATTTTTCTCATAATATATTTTAGCGTTCTTACATATTGGTAGGACTAAATATTATACAAACGGTATACATGCTGCCGTATTCCGATATAATGGACATATACACACGCACTAGCCTGCTTTGCCCGGCAGAAGGAGAAAGAAAATGCAAATGCCAGTTCAGACCAGCAGTCTCGCGCAATTTTCGCAGCAGAATTACCTCAGCATCGAGTCGTTCCGTAAGAACGGCCAGAGCGTAAAAACACCGGTGTGGTTCGTGCAAGACGGCGACACGCTCTATGTGCGCACGGTTGCCAATTCCGGCAAAGTCAAGCGCATTCGCCGCAACCCCCAGGTGAATGTTGCCCCCTGCTCCGGCAGCGGCGATCTGCGGGGCGAATGGGTTTCGGCCCAGGCGCGCGAGGTCAGCGGAGAAATTGAGAAGCGCGTCGATTCCTTATTAGGCCGCAAGTACGGCCTGCAAAAGACGCTGTTCGCGCTGATGTCGGCGCTGCGGCGGGATCAGTACGCCATATTAGAAATCAAAGTGAGTGAATCATGAGCAAAGATACCCTGCGCCAGGCCCTGGTGATCATCACCACCCTGGTCACCATTACCGTCAACGTTCTGGCCAACGCCCTGCCGATCAACGGCCTTAACACCGGCCAGATTTCCGACATGTTCGATGTCTACTTCGTGCCCGCCGGATATGTCTTTTCCATCTGGGGCGTCATCTACATCGGCTTGATCGCCTTTGCCATTTTCCAGGCTCTGCCGGCCCAGCGCGCCAACCCGCGCCTGCGCGCCGTGGGCTGGTGGGTCGTTCTCGGCAACCTGGCCAACGCGGCCTGGATCTTCTTCTGGCACTATGAAATCTTCCCCGTCACCCTGCTGATTATGCTCGTCCTGCTTGCCGCGCTCATCGTCACCTACCTGCGCCTGGGAACCGGCCGCACGCGCGTCTCACGCGCTGAAACCTGGGCCGCGCGCGTGCCCTTCAGCATTTACCTGGGTTGGATCACCGTGGCCACCGCCGCTAACGCCACCGCCCTGCTGGATTACCTGCAGTGGAACGGCTTTGGCATCGCCGAAGAAATCTGGATGGGCATCGTGCTGGCTGCCGTGCTGGTCATCGCCGCGCTGATGAACTTCACCCGCCGCGACCCGGCCTACACGCTGGTCATCCTTTGGGCGCTGGCCGGTATTTCGGTCAAGCACGCCGCCGTTTCCGCGGTAGCCATCCCCACGTGGATCACCTTTGCCCTGGTGGCGCTCACGCTGGCCGCCGCGCTGTTCGTGCTCCCCCGCCCCAAAACGGAGCTTGCCCGGTGAAACACCGCGCCGGACGCATCGCCCTGGTCGCGCTGGCGGCGCTGCTGCTAATCGTGCTCGTCGGTCCGTTCCTCGTGCCGGCGCCGCCGCTGGAAAACACCCGCACCCCGCAGGAACTGGCCGACCCAGACAGCCAGTTTATCCCGATCAACGGCCTGGACGTGCACGTCAAGACCAGCGGCCAGGGCCAGCCGGTCTACGTGCTGCTGCACGGCTTTGGCGCCAGCCTGTACTCGTGGGATGCGGTCTTTCCCACCTTCGCCCAAATGGGCCGGGTGATCGCCTATGATCGCCCGGCCTTCGGCCTCACCGAACGCCCCATGCAGTGGGACGGCCCCAACCCCTACAGCCCCGAAGCCCAGGTCGATATGCTCCTCGGCCTGCTCAATCACTTCGGCGTAGAAAAAGCCGTGCTGGTCGGCAACTCGGCGGGCGGCACAGTGGCGATGCAGTTCACCCTGGCCCACCCGGATCGCGTTTCGGCGCTGGTGCTGGTTGATCCGGCGGTGTACGCCGGCGGCGGATCGCCCGCCTGGCTGCGCCCGCTGCTTGCCACTCCGCAAATGCGCCGCCTGGGACCGCTGTTTGCCCGCCAGATCGAAACGCGCGGGATGCAGTTAATCAGTACTGCCTGGCATGACCCGGCAAAGATCCCCGCGCAAACCTTTGAACGCTACCGCAAGCCGCTCCAGGTGGAAAACTGGGATAAAGCCTTGTGGGAGTTTACCCTTGCCAGCCGCGGCGCGAACTTACCCGCGCGGCTGGGCGAGCTGACCCTGCCGGTGCTGGTAATCAGCGGCGACGACGACCGCATTGTTCCCACCGCAGAAAGCATCCAGCTGGCCGGAGAGCTGCCCAACGCCGAACTGGTCGTGATTGAGCAGGCGGGCCACGTTCCGCATGAGGAACGCCCGCAAACCTTTTTGGATGCTGTATCCGCCTTCATAAACAGCCTGTCCCTATGAGGAAACATGCCTAGAGTAAGCCTCAACACATCCGCGCCCGATTTCACCCTGGAAGATTTTCAGGGCAAGCCGGTGCGCCTGTCAGATTTTCGCGGTACGTCCAACGTACTGCTGGTCTTTAACCGCGGTTTTGTCTGACCCTACTGCCGCGCGCATATGGCGCAGTTGCGCCAGGACTATCAAGAGTTTGTCAATCGGCAAACAGCGATCGTGGTAATTGGCCCGGAGAATGCCGCCGCCTTTGACGACTACTGGCGGACCAACAGCCTGCCGTTTATCGGCCTGCCGGATCCCAAGGCCAGCGTACTCAAGCTGTACGGGCAGGAAGTCAACCTGTTCAAACTGGGGCGCATGCCCGCGCAGGTGCTGGTGGACAAAAACGGCATCGCGCGTTTCGTCCATTACGGCCATGCCATGTCAGACATCCCCGCCAACAGCGAGATGCTCGAACTGATCGACAGCCTGGAATCGGGCGCGCCCGAGTCTCGGGGCAGCCGGGCATGAGCTTGCTGCTCACCCCGCTGGTGGCCAGCCTGGGGCTGATCGCGTTTGCGGTCACCCTGGTCTGGCTCGCCAGCCTGCGGCAGCGCAACGCCAGCATTGTCGATATCTTCTGGGGCGCGGCCTTCGTGCTCGCCGCGGGGCTGTACTTCTGGCTCACGCCGCACGGCTACCTGCTGCGCAAGCTGGTGATCACTGCCCTGGTCAGCCTGTGGGGGTTGCGGCTGTCGCTGCATATCCTGCGCCGCAACTGGGGCCAGCCGGAAGATTTCCGCTACCGCAAGTGGCGCGAAGAAACCGGCCCGGCGTGGTGGTGGCAAAGTTACTTCCGCGTGTTTCTGCTGCAGGGCGGGCTGCTGTGGATCATTTCTACACCGCTGCTGGCCGCCCAGGCAGCCGCCACGCCCGCCCGGTTGACCGGCCTGGATCTGCTTGGCGCGGCCCTGTGGCTGGCGGGTTTTCTGTTTGAGGCAGTCGGCGATGCCCAACTGGCGCGCTTCAAAGCCGACCCGGCCAACCGCGGCAAGATCATGGACGGCGGGCTGTGGCGCTATACCCGCCACCCGAATTACTTTGGCGACGCGGCCCAGTGGTGGGGCCTGTTCCTCATCGCCGCCGCAGCCGGCGGTTGGTGGACGATGTTCAGCCCGCTGCTGATGACCGTGCTGCTGCTGCGCGTCTCCGGCGTGGCTCTACTGGAACGCAGCCTCTCCACTCGCCCCGGATACGCCGAATATGCCGCCCGTACCAGCGCCTTCTTCCCCTGGTTTCCGAAAAAACCGGGGTAGTTCCCCGGACAGTTCCTTCATTAATAATTTATGATATTCATTACGGTTCGCGCTTAGAGCGGGTCGCCAGCAGTTTCTGCGCCTCAATCGCCCCGTACACCAGCAAGCCCGCGCCGACCGCCACTGTCAGGTCCAGCACGCCTAACGGCTGCGTGCCGAGGAAGGACTGCAGGGGCGGCAGGTACACCACCAGCAGTTGCAGCCCGATCACCGCCGCGGCCATGCTCAGCATCAGCGGATTGGAGCGCAGGCCAATCTTCCACAGCGGCGCGGTGCTGGAGCGCGAGGCCAGCGCCTGCCCCACCTGCGCGAACGCCAGCGCGGTGAAGACCAGCGTTTGCCAGTTCTCCTGCCCGCCAAAGTAGTACCACGCGCCCAAACCCAACGCCAGCGCGCCGATCAGCGCGCCCACCCAGGCCGTTTGCGTGCCGGCTCCGCGGCTGAACACGCCT
>DATCUC010000366.1:0-7243 GCA_036567625.1 Anaerolineaceae bacterium
GCTGACCACTCAGCGCTCCACCCTGGTGAACGTCGACGCGCAGGGCAATCCGCTGCGCCCGGCCATCGTCTGGCTCGACCAGCGCCGCACGCAGGGCGTCAAGCCAGTCGGCGGGCTCTGGGGGCTGGCGTTTCTGCTCTCCGGCATGACCGAAACCGTGGCCTACCTGCAGGCCGAAGCCGAGGCCAACTGGCTGCAAAAACACCAGCCCGAAATCTGGCAGCAGACGCACAAATACCTGCTCCTTTCCGGTTATCTCACCTATCACCTGGTGGGCAAATTCGTCGATTCCACCGGCTGCCAGGTGGCCTACATTCCTTTCGATTACAAGAACTTGCACTGGTCAAAGTGGTGGGACTGGAAATGGCAGGCCGTGCCGGTAGAAAAAGAGAAGCTGCCCGATCTGGTTCACCCCGGGCAGGTGCTGGGCGAGATCACGCCCGCCGCCGCCGAGGCCACTGGCATCCCCGCCGGGCTGCCGCTGATCGCCGCCGCCGCCGATAAATCCTGCGAAGTGCTGGGCGCGGGCTGCATCGAGCCGGATACCGGCTGCCTCAGCTACGGCACCACGGCCACCATCAACACCACCCACCGCCGCTATGTGGAGGCCATTCCGCTTATCCCGCCCTACCCCGCGGCCATCCCCGGCGCGTACAGCCTGGAAGTGCAAATCTACCGCGGCTTTTGGATGGTAACCTGGTTCAAGAATGAGTTTGGCGAGCATGAGATGAACCTCGCCCGCGAGATGGGCGTCGAGCCGGAATCGCTGTTCGACGACCTGGTGCGCGACGTCCCGCCCGGCAGTCACGGGCTGGTGCTGCAGCCCTACTGGTCGCCCGGGTTGAAGATTCCCGGCCCCGAGGCCCGGGGCGCAGTCGTCGGGTTTGGCGACGTGCACACCCGCAAGCACCTCTACCGGGCCATTCTCGAAGGCCTTGGCTATGCGCTGCGCGAAGGCGCGGAGCGCTCCGCGCGCGCCAGCGGCACGCCGATTAAGCAGATCCGCGTCGCCGGCGGCGGCAGCCAGAGCCAGCAGGCCATGCAGATCACCGCCGATATTTTCGGCCTGCCCGTGTCGCGCCCGCACTTATATGAAGCCAGCGGCCTGGGCGCGGCCATCGACGCCAGCGTTGGTCTGGGCATCCACAAAGATTTCCCCGCCGCCGTGACCGCCATGACGCACCTGGGCGACACCTTCTACCCCGACGACAAAGCCCACGCCGTGTACGACGCCCTCTACCGCCAGGTATATTTGAAAATGTACGACCGCCTCAAGCCCCTCTACCAGGAGCTGCGCAAGATCACCGGCGAAATCAACGGCCTTTAACCCCCCATCCCTCTCCCTCTCAGGGATTACGTAGCATGCCGTAGGCAGAAGGATGGGGGTGTCAGCCCACCCGCGCTTCTGATTGCGCGCGCGGCAGCATAAAAATAAACGGCAGCGCCAGTAAGACAATCATTCTCACGCGCAGCAAATGTAGGGTGCGCCTCGGCGCACCAAACCGTAGCGTCAACCGATTGTGGCATTCATAGGCACATGAACCGTCTTGAATGGGGGTGCTTTTGTGCCTACGAAGGCATATTACCGTTGATCGTCTGAGGCCGGTGCGCCGAGGCGCACCCTACCGGGCTAACGTTCAGTCACCCGGAGGGTACGCTGCGCGTGAGGGGCAGACTCTTCTACCAAAGCCTTACCCTCACCTAACCTCTCCCTTCCAGGGAGAGGAATTCTGCTCCCCCGGGCGTGGTCAGGCGAAGGGTTGACCCGCGCGCGAACCGGGCTGCGGCAGCATAAAAATAAACGGCAGCGCCAGGAAAGCCCCAAAAGCGCTCGCGATGAAAATCAGTCGCAGGCTGAATACGTCCGCCAGCGCGCCCACCAGGATGATCACGATCGAGCGCACCAGAAAGTTGATCATCATGTACATGCCGTTCGCCATCGCGCGCTGTGTCGGAAAGTTCTCCTGCACCATCGCCATCAGCGTGGGCGCGGTGCAGTACGAGGCAAACCCGGCCCCGGCCAGCGCGGGGATCTGCCACCAGCCGCCAGCGAACAGAAACAGCATCACAAACAGCGGCGTGGCAATCCCCGAAAAGAGCAGCACCGCGCGGCGGCCAAAGGTATCGCCCATCCAGCCGCTCACCAGCGTCCCCAGCGTGCCCGCCAGTTGAAACAGCGAAAACGACACCCCGGCCAGCATCAGGCTCGAGCCCTCGCCGGTGAGGAAGGTCGTCAGGTAAGTGCTCAGGTGCACGTACAGGAATGAATTAATGAAGAACATGCCCACCAGGGGCAGCATCACCGGGCGCATCGCCGCGAAGCCCGCGCGCAGCGAAAGCCCACTCGCCGCGGGGTTGACCGGCATGCGCCAGGTAGAAGCGGAGCGCAGCCGGAAGAACAGGAAGGTGCTGGCAAGCAGCCCCAGCGGCATCAGCAGCGGCAGGCTTTGCATCCCCCACGCCTGGATCACCGGCACCACCATCAGCGGGCCCAGCGCAAAGCCCAGCTCGCCGCCCACCATGAAAATGCTCATCCCGCGTCCCACCTTGCGCCCCGAATAATGCGCGATCATCGCCGGCACAATAGCGTGGAACCCCGAATTGCTCAACCCGGCGATGAACAGCAGGAACGCCACCATCCCGTAGCCGGGGGCCGCGCCCACCAGCGTCACCATTGCCGCGGAAAGCGCCGGGGCAACAATCACCAGCGCGCGCAGGTTGGCCCGGTCGGCCAGGTAACCCACAAAAGGCTGGATCAGCGCCGGCCACTGGTAGAAAATCGCCAGCGCCCCGGCTTCGGCGTTGCTCAGGCCAAACTTCTCAATCAGCACCGGCAGCATCGTGGGCAAAAAGGAGAAATAGGTATCGTGCATGCCGTGCGCAGTGGCCAGAGTCACCACCGGCTCGGTCTGGAAGCGGCTGGCTTCAACGGCAGCGGTTTGTTCGGTTACGGTCATAGAGATGGATCCTGGAAGCGGGAATACTGTCCATTATACCGGAGAACAAACAACGCGCCCGAAAGTGATCACTTTCGGGCGCGGAAATGGCGAAACAGGCAGGCCGGATCAGGGAACCGGGGTAAACGTCGGCGAAGCCAACTGGCTGCCGATGTTGGGGTCCTCGGAGGCGTTCGGGATGAACGCGGTCGCCGTGGGTGTGAACACGCCCGACAGAGTCGGCTCAGGCGTGGGGGTGTTGGTCGGCGGCGTCACCGTGTAGGTGGGCAGCGGCGTGCGCGAGGGCGCGGGCGGCAGGGTCGGAATCTCGGTCGGTTCCTGGTAGCCCGGGTCGGTGGGGCGCGGCGTGGCGGTGATGCTAAAGATCGGCAGCGTCGGGATCGGCGTGGTGTCGCGCTGCGAAGACTTCGTGGCCTCGGGCGCCGTGGTCGAAGAGAAGATCTGCTTGAACTCCTCGGTCGGGGTCAGGTAAGGCAGGCTGAAGACTTCCTCAGTCGGCGTGCCCAGGAAGAACGGCGTTTCACTGCCAAAAATGGTCGGCAGCGCAAACGGGCCGGAGGGCATCGGCGTCTGCATGGTCATCAGGCGCTTGATGGCAGTCGAGGCCACCACCGCGCCGTCATTCGAAACCAGCATTGCCGACTGCACCGCGGGCTTGGCGGCATCCGGCATCTTGGGCAAAATCGCATCCAGCTTGCGGGTATGGTCAATCAGCTTATCCTGAATCGTCATCGCCAGCAGTTCTTTATGCACCGTATCCTGGTCGGGCACGCTGTCGAGCGAAGCCACGGCATAGCGCACCTGCTCTTCAAATTCATCCAGGGTCTCGGTCGCATCGGTATACCGCGACATATCCACCAGCACGTCGGTTTCCGAAAGGCGGCGCTCGGAGTATTCCAGGTACAGAACAATGCGCTGGCCCGGATCGGGAGAAACCGCCAGGGAAATATCCTCGACGGTGCGTTTGACCGAATAGCCCGGGTCGCCAGGGATCGCCCCCTCGGTAGCCGTCACCACGCGGTCGGTGGCGATGAGCAGGATGAAGACCATCGCCACGGTGACGGCGGCGCGCAGGGCCACGGGCGGCAGTCGGAAGACGGAAAGCAAAACCTCTTTGAAGGACGGCCGGGCAGCGCGCTGTTCCGCGCGAATGCGAGCTTCAAAGCGCAGGCGGCGGCGGTGGACGGCATCCGGCTCGATATCAACGAGGGAGCGGCGTTCCATCAACCAAAAAGCGCTTTCGAGCTGCGGGCGAAGGGTATCCTCGAGTTCAGGATAGCGGCGGAGCACGCTTTCGAGGGTATCCTGCCCGGTCTGAATCGCTTCAATGCAGGTTTGGAGTATCAGAGCTGTTCGCTGTTCGGTGTCAAGCATCTACACCACCTTTAGCCATCAATCGCTTCAATGCGGTCAGGGCCCGGAATTGAAGCACACGGACTGCGCCCTCAGAACGGTTCATCATTTTTGCGGTTTCTTCAGGGGAAAGGCCGCTCAGAAAGCGTAGAGTCAGGACAATCTGGTAATCTTCTGGAAGGAACTCCATGCGCCGCTGTAATTCCTGGAACTCCAACCGTGTCAGAACAGAATCCTCCGGTTCTGGGTCCATTGCGACAATGTTCAGGTCATCGATGGAAGTCACGGTGGCGCGATTCTTGCGGTAGTGGTCGATCAGGGCGTTGCGCGCAATCTGAAACAGATAGGCCGCGAATGGAATCCCACGTTCGTCGTACTTATGCACATTGTTCCACGCGCGCAGGAAAATATCGTCGGTGAGGTCTTCGGCATCCTGCGGAGAGCTGATTCGCAGGCAGACAAAGCGGAAAATGGTCGCGTAGTAGCGTTCGTATAATTCTCCAAACGCATCCGAGGCGCCCTGCTGTGCTTTTGCTATTAAGACAGCGTCCGTTATGTCACGCCCATCAGGCATGCTCTCACCCTTAACAACGCATCCTTGAGAAAATTGTTACAGGCGCCTTTTTTCGCCTGGCAAAAATCAATGCCATTATTATACATACAGCGAGTCAAAATGAGGAATCACCCCCCGAACGGTGATCCGGGTCAACTGGCGCGCATGCAAAAAACCTCTGAGCTGGTTAGAGAATGGGCAAGAGGAGGTTTTGACCGCCAGTGATGAATTGTTTGATTCCCGGGAACTTTCATCACAAGCCTGTAACAAATTATAAACCCAATCGTTATTGTTTGTGAATGTGATGATCTCAAGGGCGCGATCTGGTCGCTTTGCTTTCAAAATTGAAAGCGGCGCCCCTGAGGGAGCAAATAGCGAAACCGGCAGCCGGTTCGTTTTTTAAATCAAATATATCCCCAGGTCCGGGTTGCGAAAGCATGGGGAAACCGGACCGTGCGGTGATGATCATACAGTCAAGGCAGCGAGAGTTGCAAACAGGGGTGACTGGAATGATCGAGCCGCGAGAAACACCGCTCAGGCCGCCGGCCGCGAGCGGTGTTTTTTTCCTGCCCGGCTGCTTTCTCTTCCGCCGTAACGATTCTTGGACGCTGGCGCGCTATCCTCATCCCAGGTCTTGGTCAAGCTTACCTGGAGGGAAATGTGATACTCAATCTGGTCGTGTTACTGGTTTTGCTGGCGGCGGTAGTGTTCTTCTTCTGGCTGGCGCGCCGGGCGTGGCGGTCAAAGCGCCTGGCGGTGCGGATTCCCGGCGTTTTCTTCAGCGGGCTGCTGGGGTTGGTGGCGCTGCTGCTGGCGGTCATCGGTGGAATTGGGATATTCAATATCTATTTGGCGGCAGCCCCGGCTGCCCCGCAGTTGAGCGTGGAATACACCCCCGAGCGCGTGGCGCGCGGCGAGCACCTCACCAATTCCTTCTGCGTCGAATGCCATTCGGAAACCGGCGAAATGCCCATGACCGGTGGGGTCGACTTCGCCAAAGACATCCCCATCCCATTGGGTTCAATGGTCAGCGCCAACCTCACCCCGGCCGGAGTATTGAAGAACTACACCGACGGCGAATTATTCCGCGTGTTCCGCATGGGCATCAACAACCAGGGGCGCCGGCTGGCGATTATGGGCTCGGTCAACGTGCGCTACATGAGCGACGAAGACCTGTATTCGGTCATCGCCTTCCTGCGCAGCCAGTCGCCGGTAGAAAAGGTCAATCCGGACCCGGCTGACCGGCTGAACTACCTGGCGATGGTAATGGTTGGCGCCGGGATGCTGCCCTCAAACCCGCCGGTTGAAGGCTCGATTGTGGCCCCGGAAAAGTCGGTTTCGGCGGATTACGGCGCGTACGTGCTCTCGTATCAAGACTGCCGCGTGTGTCACGGCGAGGATTACCGCGGCGGCCAGGAAGGCGGCCTCACCCCGGTCGGACCCAGCCTCGAAGCCGCCACCAACTGGACCCCGGAGCAGTTTGTCAGCACGCTGCGCACCGGCGTGACCCCCAGCGGCCACCAGTTGAGCAGTGTGATGCCCTGGCGCGCCGCCGGCCGGCTGGACGACGTAGAACTGAAAGCCATGCACTCCTATCTGCAGAGCCTGCCTTAGATCAATCTGCGCTCTGGCAGCCAGATTCTCCACCCAACCGGTGGAGAATCTTTTTGCAGAAATGCCGCTACAATCAAGGTACGCTGAATCCAGTCAGGAAAGGTGGTGAATTTGCCATGCAAGCCATCCCGGTTTCGACCCTGTTTCCAATGGTCGTAGGGCTGCTCAAAGAGATGTATGAAGGCGTGCCCGCCGGCCAGCCCACCTGGGTGATCGACAGCGGCCCAGGCTCGGGAATCCTGGCGGCGGTCCGCGGTCTGACGGCCGCCGAGGCATCCACGTCAATTGACGGCAGCGGCAGCCGCGGCACAACCATCGCCGCGCACATTGAGCACCTGCGCTGGAGCCTGGTCAACGTCAACGAGGCGCTGCGCGGAAAAGAATACAGCTCCAACTGGAGCGAAAGCTGGAACCTGATCGACGCCAACCCATCCGCCTGGGATGAGCTGCGCGAGGCCCTGCGCCGCGAGTACGAAACCCTGCGCGACACGCTGCTGATCATGTTCTCCAGCGCGGGCAGCCCGGTAGAGCTGGAAGACGATTACATTACCGGCCTGCTCGCGCTGATTCCGCACGCGGCCTACCACTTGGCAGCCATTCTGCAAATGATCGAGCGCGTCCGCGAAAAAACCGCCTGACAGGAAGGAGACCGGCATGAGCGATTCACTGCGGCAAAGTTATGACCGGGTGGCCGAAACCTACGCCCGCGAGATCGCCGGTGAACTGGCCGGCAAGCCCTTCGACCGCGCCCTGCTCGATCGTTTCG
>DATCUC010000367.1:0-3851 GCA_036567625.1 Anaerolineaceae bacterium
CGCCGCGCAAGTGACAGCGCTGGCGCAGCGCTTTGCCGGCCCGCTGCAGGCTGTAGAATTGTTCCCGGGCGCCAACACGGGCGCCGGCTGGGGCGCGCCCCCCAACCCCGAAGCTTACGCTTCTCTGTATAACCAGGTGCAGGCGCAGTTGCAAAGCGCCGGGCTGCCGCTGCTGCTGGTGGGCGGCGGTCTGCAGCCGCTTTCTACCCAGGCAGCAAATGGCGATTTGCCCGACCTGGCCTTCTTACAGCGCCTATACCAGGCTGGGGCGTTTCCCGCGGTGATCAGCGTGCAGCTCACCGGAGTGGCGGATGATCCGCTGGCCGCCCCGAGAACTGGCCAGCCGGTACTGCGCCATTATGAAGAAGTGCGGCAGGTTATGTCATCTGTTGGGCAAGAAAAAAGTGTCATTTGGATTACCGCATTTCGCGCGGCTTCTGGTACAATACAAGCGTCAGGTGTAAATTCCGCGAACGGACAAGTGCAGCAAAATGCCAGCCTGTACCAGGTGATGGCGCAATTACGCTCCCAGTTATACATTGGGGTCGCGTTTTACGACAGTCTCAACCCGTTGAGCATTGATGCCGCACAAAGTGCATTGATCCCTTCGGACATGCAGTACCACCCCTATACGGGTGTATTCCGGGAATTGATCGGTCAAAATGGGGGAACTACATTCGTCTCAAGATATGGAAGATCCAAAGGCGAAGGAATTGACAAACCAAGACCCTGATTGATGAAAAAAGGCTGCCTTATCTTCGTGCTGATCGCGGTATTTGGAGCATGCCTGTGGCTTGGCTTTCGAGTTACAGACCGTTTTGTGCTCCCTGGTAGCCGTGAAAGCTCCGCTGAGCCAACGCCGCGCCCCAACCAGCAAGTGAACATGCTCATCGTCAGCATTGACTCGTTCGACGCAGAGCGGCCGCGGTTGGTGTCAGCCTGGGTCTTGTTTGCCGTCGCCGCGGACCCCAGCCCAAGCCTGATGTTCCTTCCGGTGTATGCGGAAGACGGCCGCTATGCCGGCGCGGCGCATCTGGGGGAGATTTTTGCTTTAACCAGCACAGGCAAACCCACCGGCGAATTTGAAAAAGCGGTCCTGCAGTATATCCATCTGGACCAGATCGACCAGTTTGTGGTGATCGACCGGCAGGGCGCGGCGCTCTTCGCGAACCTGTTCCCCAACGCGCTGCCGTCACCGCAGCCCTACCAGGTGGCCGCGCTCGACGATCACGTGCTGATCCAGTCGCTGTGCGCCACGCTGAGCAGCCGCGGCCCTGGTGTTCAATTGAATATCGACTGGGCGCAGCTTGTTCCCAACCACTTCCGCACCGAGATGGATTTTCCGACCTTTGTAGCCAATTGGGTTAAGTTCACCAGTTCGAACGCGGTTACCCACTGCGAGGTCTTAGGAAATCCCGGTAACGGTAATTGACGCCGCGCGGATCGCCAAACCCTATAATTGGCTGCAATCGCCTGCGAAAAAGCGCAAAAATCCGTTATACTTAGGCGGTCGACAATTGTGAAGTCTACCGGCTCGGAATAAGATTGCACAGGATCGATTGGCCGCGCCGGTTTGCAGCGAACACAACCGCCCGGTACTGCGCCGGGCGTATTTTTTCAGAGGGAAAGTAAGAGGAAAGCATATGGATCAAAACTTGAATCAAAGCGAGCAGCCCGAACAGGTCGCTAATGACGTGGTGGTCAGCATTGAATATACCCTGGAAGTTGAGGGTGAGGTCGTCGATTATTCCGAGAAAGACGATCCCTTGGAGTACCTGCACGGACACGAGAATATCATCCCCGGGCTGGAAAGCGCGTTGACCGGCATGAGCGTAGGCGACAGCAAGCAGGTCACCGTGGTGGCCAGCGAAGCCTACGGTGATGTAGACCCCGAAGCGCTGATCGAAGTTTCTCGCTCGGATTTCCCCGAGGACGTGCCCATGGAAGTTGGCACGCAGGTGCAGGTGCGCAACATGGACGGCCACGTGTTGGATGCGCACATTACCAGCATCGATGGCGATAAGGTAAAGCTGGATTTCAACCACCCGCTGGCCGGTAAAGATCTGTTGTTCAAGGTCACCATCGTTAGCCTGCGCAACGCCACCCAGGAAGAACTGGAGCACAGCCACGTCCACGGCGATATGAGCGAAGAGCTGGAAGACGAATTTGAAGACTTCGACGACGAGGATTTCGACGACGAAGAAGACGAATTCGAAGAGTACGACGAAGACGACAACAAAGCCTGATCCGGCGATTGAAAAGAAAACAGAAAAGGGCTGCTTCTGCGGAAGAGCCCTTTTTGTTATCGGTGAAACCGGTTACCCGCCCCGGGCTTCTGAGCGCCGGCGCAGCCATTTGACCAGCTCGACGGCAAAGAACAACACCATCCCCAACCCAAAGCTGACGCTCAACTGCGCAACCGTCAGCGGCGTGGTGCTGAAGATGTTTTGCAAGAACGGCAAGTAGATCACCGCCAATTGGAGTAAGATGGTCAACAGCACCGCGCCGGTCATATACTTGTTGGAGAACAAGCCCACGCGGAACACCGATTCATGGTCGGTGCGCAGCGCCATGACGTTGCCCATCTGCGCCAGGGTCAGCGTGGTAAAGACCATCGTTTGCCAGCCTTCGGCGCCGGCGCGCCAGTAGATGAACCCGGCCAGCAGTGACAGGAGCGCCAGCACCGCGCCGATCCAGATCACATCGCGCCCCAGGCCACGGGCAAAGATATTCTCATTGGGCGAGTGTGGCTTGCGGCGCATGGTGCTGGGTTCCGCGGTTTCCAGCGTCAGCGCCAGCCCCGGCAGGCCGTCGGTGACCAGGTTGACCCATAAGATCTGCAGTGGGGTCAGCGGCAGCGGCATGCCCAGGAAGGGCGCGGCCAGCATTACCATCACCTCGCCGGAGTTGGACGCCAGCGCGTAGCGGATGAACTTGCGGATGTTATCGTAGATACGCCGGCCTTCTTCCACCGCGGCAACGATGGTGGCAAAGTTATCGTCCAGCAGCACCATATCCGCGGCCTCTTTGGATACATCGGTTCCGGTGATGCCCATCGCCACGCCGATGTCGGCTCGTTTAAGTGCCGGCGCATCGTTGACGCCGTCGCCGGTCATGGCCACATTATGACCCAGATTCTGCAGCGCTTCCACGATCTTGAGCTTATGCTCGGGCGAAACCCGGGCAAACACCTGCACGTGCTCTACCTGCTCCTGAAGCTGCTCCACGCTCATGTTCTCCAGGTCTTTCCCGGTGAGCACGGTTGCATCTTTGGCGATATCCAGCTCGCGCGCAATTGACAGGGCCGTCAGCGGGTGGTCGCCGGTGATCATAACCGGGCGGATGCCTGCCTGCTGCGAAACATGCACCGCATCGCGCACTTCGGGGCGCGCCGGGTCGATCATGCCAAACAGGCCCACAAAGGTCAGATCGGTTTCGACCGTCGGGTCGACCGGCGTGCCGTCCGGCAATATGCGGAAGGCGGTTCCCAGCACGCGCATGCCGTTGCTGGCCATGCCCTCATTGGCTTCCAAAATGCGCTTGCGCCACTCCGGGCTGAGCGCTTCAGCCACATCACGATCCCAAACCTGGTTGGACACTTCCAGCAAGCCGTCGACCGCGCCCTTGGTGAAGGCGATGCGCGCGCCGTCCACCGCGCCGGGGTACTTCGCCAGCGCCGCGCGCAGCGGCTCGGGCAAATCTGCCAGGCGCATTGCGTGGACAGTGGTCATGCGCTTGCGGTCTGAGTCAAACGGCACCTCATCCACGCGCGGCAGGGATTGCTCTAGCTGGTCCTTCATCAGGCCGGTCTGCGCGGCCACGACGATGAGCGCTCCCTCGGTCGGGTCACC
>DATCUC010000368.1:0-3432 GCA_036567625.1 Anaerolineaceae bacterium
AGCCCCGCCGAGAGCGCCCAGCGCCCGCCGCGCTTTGTCAGTTCCGCCAGGCCTGCGCCCGCCAGCAGCACCACCGCCGGCAGAAAAGTGAAGATCAGGCCGTGGCTGCCCATGTGGATCAGGCTGTAGAACAGGATCGACGGCAGCGCGAGCAGCGCCAGAAACCAGGTGCGTTCATCGCGCAGCGCGCGCGGAGCCTGGCGCAGCCGTAGCAGCAGCCACAACCCCAGCGGAATCGCCCCCAGCAGCAGCGCGTAGACGGTGAAGGAAACCCACTTGGTTACGTTCGAGATCACCCCGCTCAACCCGCCGCCCTGAAAAATCGACGTGTGGGTAAAAAAGCTGCTCTGCAGCCCGGCTACGGCCGCCTGGTACTGCGCCAACCCGCCGGTAGCCGCCACCATTGGGATGAACGACGCGAGAAATGCCAGCACGGTCACCCCACCGCCCAGCAGCATATTGCGAAACGGCTCTTTGCGGAAGGCATACACCGCCAGCGGGGCCAGGAATACCAGCGTTTGCTGGCGGAACCCGCCGGCGATCCCCAGCAGCAGCGCAGCGGGGATGATCAGCCGGCGCTGGCCGCGCATCACATCCCACAGCAGCAGCGCGCAGCCCGCCACCAGCGGCGCATCGACGATATTGGGTTTGGCGATCAAGCTGTAAAACCAGACCAGCGGGCTGAACAGGATCAGCAGGCTGGCAGCGGCCCCGGCGCGCTGGTCAAACATGCGCTTGCCCAGCAGGTACAGGCACACCGCGGCCAAAATCGACGCCAGGATACTGACCGCGATCAGCGCGGTATTGACGTTGGGGATCAGGGCATTGGCAAGGCGGCCGGTCATCACGTACAAGACATACCCCGGCGGCTGCGGCTGGTGCAGGTTAACATCAAAACGGCGCAGGGCAAAGGCAAAGTTTACCGCATCCCAGTGATACAGGTAGCGCGTGAGGAACGGCAGGCGGCTGGCCAACCCGAGAAGAACCAGAGCGCCCATCCAGGCCAGGTCAAAGCGGCGCGCGCGGTTCACGGCTGCGCCTCCGCCAGCCGTTCCGGCGAAACCTGATAGACCGTCACCGGGCCGGATGTGAAAACAGGGGTCACCCACCCGATTTCTTCCGGCGAGAAACTGCCCAGCGCCTCTTCCGCCGGGCCGTACACAACATAATCGACGCCAAACTCCCGCGCGATGCTTACCCGCGCGCTATCTTGCCCCTGGCTGCTGTAGAATGCGTTCACATCCTGCTCCTTGCCGTAATAATCTACGGTGTTCGCCCAATGCGCCAGGTAGGCCGTCATGCCGCTCAATGCGGGAACGTACTGCCCGATGGTCAGTGATGACAGCACCACCGAATCCGGGTCGCCGTGCTGGCCCAGCCATTCCAGTGCCTCAACATAACCATTTTCCAGATAATACGGGTATTCCCCGCGCGCCAGTTCAATGAACCGCCACGCAAACAGGTACAGGTTGGTGGGAATGATCAGCAAGATCAGCGCCGCCATTCCCCAGCGGGCAGCACTCATGCCCAGCAGCGGGCGCGAGAAGCGCCGCTCCAACGCCGGGATGACCTTCGCCACCATCACATCCGCTGCCAGGATCGCCACCGGTATTTGCCACGAATTGAGCATGTGGATCTGAAAATCGGTAGGAATATACAGCAGCCCAAAACCGACGAAAAACCACACGGCGATGAACAGCCGCTCATCAGACCAATGCTTTTCACGGAACCAGACCACCAGCGCCCAAACTGCCAGAAACAGAGGCACGCCAAACAGAAAGAACAGCAGCGGCGGCATGGGCGTATATACCCCGGCATTGGCGAACTGCGCCAGCACTTCCTTCCATAATGGGTCCAGGCTGGTGAGCAGGTATGAGTACAGCGCCGGGGCAACCGAAAGCACTGCCATCACCGCCGCCCCCCAGAAGAAGCGCAGCGGGAACTTGCGGCTGCGGATCCACTGCGCCAGGAAGAATATCCCGGTGACGCCGTAGATAATGAGCAGGTCGTAGGCGTGCATCCAGCCCATGACGAAGGCGATCCCTCCCGCGGCTGCCATGCGCCCGATGCTGTTCTCTTTCCAACCGCGGAAGATAAACTCCAGCACCAGGCAGATAAAGGTAGCCGCCAGCGCAAAATGCGGAAAGCCCAACAGGCACAGGAAGTAATTTGGCTCGGCAGTGAAGATTAACAACGGCGCGATGGTTTCGCCCCCGGCCAGGGTGTACTTGAGCACGATCAGAATCCAGCCAAAGCCTGCGGCCAGCGACACCATCCAGAACGCCGCGCGGCGGCGCGCCTGGTCAGCAAAGAACAACGCGATCAGCCGGTACACCGCCCAAAACAGCGAAAACCCGGCCACAAAGCGCAAGATCTGGTAGGCCAGCGGGTAGCCAGTTCCGGTCAGCAGCGAGAAGCGGCCCAGCAGAAACCACAGCAGGTTGAAGA
This sequence comes from Anaerolineaceae bacterium, assembly GCA_036567625.1. Taxonomy (GTDB): domain Bacteria; phylum Chloroflexota; class Anaerolineae; order Anaerolineales; family Anaerolineaceae; genus CALDSL01. The sequence continues at coordinate 2,449 of DATCUC010000368.1, forward strand.
ACATCGGCGCATTTGGCTCAGGCGTGAGCTTATTATTGACCAGGATATCGCTCTGAAAACTGCGCCACCACGCCAGGTATTGGCCGTGATCGGGAACATCCTGCATCAGCCCCGTAAACTGCTTGCCTTCCGGCACAGCCACATAACCAAAAATGTACGGCAGGCTGGTCACCAGCAAGATTGCGGCGGCAACCAAAAACACAAAACGATATTCTTTGCGAGTAATGATGACATTCATGCCTGAAAAACCCCTGCGATTAAGAATTCCCCCTACATCAATTCACCGGCTTGCGCTCGACCGCGGGCGATCCAACGGGCCGGGGTTGGCGCGCCGCCAGTGCCAGCCAGCCCAACAGCAGCGCCACCACCAACAACAGCGGCAGCAGGCTCAGCGGACCAGCCAGGTCGACAAACATACCTAAATTACGGGCAATGTTTCCAACTGCCCAGTTGGGCAGCGCCCACTGCGCCAGCGGATTGTACAGGTCATCCGGTGGGAACGCCTGCTCCGCGAGCGTCAGGCCCCAGGTAGCAGCCAGCGACCACGCCCCCAGCACCCCGGCCAGCACGCGGAACCAGGTGCGCTCGCCCCAGACGCGCAGCGGGAAGATCAGCCCCAGCGCCAGGAAGGGCAGCATCGGCAGCATATAGCGCGGCCCGATGGCAAACCCGCCCCACCACATGCTGGATGAGATATTGAACCACAGGATCACCAGCGTGATCAGCAGCGCCACCCACCACGCAGCGCGCTCTTCTTTCGAGCGCCACCACTGCACAAAGCCCGGCACAGCCAGGAGCAGCACCGGTGAAAGCACAAACAAGCCGCGGAACAGGCCAAAGGTAACGCCGTACAGCGCCGTGAGCGACGGCACGGTCAGGCTCATAAAGCCGGTGCTGTGCTCGTCTACCCACAGTTCAGAATAGCTGTAGCCCAATTCAAATGGCGAGCCAAACACGGCATTGTTATAGAGCAGCAGCGCCGCG
>DATCUC010000369.1:0-1556 GCA_036567625.1 Anaerolineaceae bacterium
GGGTTATTGCGCGCTCCGAGCGCGCGGGCGTGGCCCTCGACCTGGACGGTGACGGTAACGAACAGACCGGCTGGGTTCTGTTTTACTATCACATGGCGCGCGAGGGGCGCGTGGCCGCCGGCACGCTGGTGCTGCAAGACGGCGTGATCGGTCATCCATCCTGCGAGGGCACGCGCGCCACCGGTACGCACCTGCACCTGACGCGCAAGTACAACGGCGAATGGCTGCCGTTGGATGGCATGATCCCGTTTGTGCTCAGCGGCTGGACGGCGCATGCCGGGCAGAAAGGTTACGAAGGCACGCTCACCCGCGACGACCAGGTGGTAACCGCGCACCCCGACGGCGAGCACGGCGCCCTGATCATGCGCGATGATTAGGCGCGGGTTTCGTCCGGCAAAATCCGGCCTGTGCTTTCTAGGGCGCCAGCATCCATCGCCCGTAGGCCAGAAAACCGGCCAGCAGCGCCAGCACAATGCCTGGGATCAGGTTCGGGTTTTCGCGGCACTGGCGGTGCAAGGGGATGGAGATCAGGAACCCCAGCCCCAGCAGGGCCGCGGCGAGCGGGGTGAGCCAGGGCGCAACCCCCAGCGCGCGCGGCAGCACCAGTGCCACCCCGTTCAGCACCAGCAGCGCTGATACCGCGAATAGCAGCGGCACGCTTCCCGCGCCCATGCGCTGGATACCGGCTCGCATCTTCTCGCCGTCCTGGCGCAGCGCATGGGAAAAAGCGGTGGTAACGCACTTAATCGCCAGGATACCCTGGATGGCCCACAACACAATATTCATATCTAGCCTCCGGCCAACAATTTCCGGGCCGCGTCAATCTGGCCGCGCACCGCGGCCAGCGCCGTGCCGCCGGTAACGCCGCGCCGGTTGACCGATTCGAGCGGGTCAAAGATCTTGGGTAGATCAACCCCCGCGGCGGTCTCGCCCCAATCGGCGGTCACATAGTCTTGCAGGCTGAGGCCTTTTTCCAGCGCGGCGCGCACCGCCTTACCCACCAGCGCGTGCGCCTCGCGGAAGGGCATCCCATTCCGCACCAGCGCATCCGCCAGGTCGCTCGCCATCAGGTTGGGGTCGATTGCCGCGTGGAGCTTTTCGACGTTCACGGTCATCGTCTCCAGCGCGCCGGCCATCACCGGCAGGATCGCCAGCAGCGTATCCGTGGCCTGAAAGACCGGGGCTTTATCTTCCTGCAAGTCTTTGTCATACGCCGAAGGCAGACCCTTGAGCGTGGCCAGCAGCCCGGCCAGCAGGCCGATCAGCGTGCCGGCTTTGCCGCGCGCCAGCTCGAACATATCCGGGTTCTTCTTCTGCGGGATCATGCTCGACCCGGTGGAGTAAGCATCCGAGAGGGTAAAAAAGCCGAATTCTGAGCTGGTGAAGAGGGTCATTGCCTCGCCCAGACGGCTCATATGCACTGCCGCCAGCGAGGCGCAAAACAGGTATTCGGCGGCAAAGTCGCGGTCGGCGGCAGCGTCGATGCTGTTTTGCGTCGGGGCATCGAAGCCCAGCGCTTCGGCCAGCGTCTCGCGGTCGATGGGAAAGGCTGTGCC
>DATCUC010000370.1:0-17404 GCA_036567625.1 Anaerolineaceae bacterium
CAGGGCGATTGCATTATGTTGGTGAGAGGACTTGGAGCAAATAGGATTCGTCCCAGGCTGCCTGTAAGCGTTTGGCCTGGATGCCGCCTTTGGCAGTTTTCTCTTGACGCAATAGGTTCATGGCAATATGACGGATCACCGTCAAGTTTGCAGGCGCATGATCTTTTCTGGCCCGGTTATGATCTTCGTCAAAAGCAACGTCCAAAATCCAATGCAAACGGTTTTCGATGCCCCAGTGTCCACGGATCGCTGCCAAGATCTTCTTCGCCTTTGGTTCCAGGCTGGTGATATAGTACCGGACTTCTTGATGAACCTGATCTCCAATCCGACGCTCACTGCTCATTCGCACCAGGGTCTTCAACCTGGGCCACTCTTCCAACCCGGGCACGCCTTCTAGATAATTTGCGGCCCGTAACGTCCAGCATTGCCGGGTTTCAATCCGCCCGTGCCCTTTGTCTACCGTTTTATGATGGTCCTCAATCCACTGCATCGGGTTCTCATCTTGCAGAGGTATTCGAAACAAGTACTCGATCGCCTCATACAGCCGAGGTTGGTTTTCCTTGACGGCCAGAACATATTCAGCTCTTTGCGTCACAATCTTTTGGGCGATTTCTTTTTGGCAACCGATCGCATCGATGGTTACGATACAGCCTGCCACTTCCAATAGGTCCAACAACTCTGGAATGGCCGTGATTTCATTTGACTTGTCCGCTACCTTCCGTTGGCCCAGAACAATCCGGTTCTCTTCCGCCCAGGCACTGACCATGTAAATGGCTCCCTTGCCCCGGTAGCTGTCCATCGAGCGCCGCACTTGTTTGCCATCAATCGCCACCACCTGCCCTCTGGTTACCTGGTTGACGGCTTTGACCCATTCCAGAAAGCAAGCTTGAAACTGCTCGGCATTTAAGCGGCTGAATACTCGTCCAAAGGTGTCATGTGAGGGAATTCCGTTCGGTAATTCTAGAAATTGCTGGAGCCAAGCTTTCTTGCGTTCCCCAAAATGTTGGATATCCACCCAGTTGTCTGCGCCACAAATCACCGCACAAATGGCAATGACGATGATATCCAGTAATTTGTGCAGCTTCCGCCGTTCGATCCGCGGGTCTTCGATATGCCCAAAGTACAGTTCCAGGTCAACGATCGGCTTTTTTGCCATGCTTTTGCCTCCTGCTTTTCGCTCGCATGGCTTTATCTTACCTTATTCTCTTTTTATGCAATCGCCCTGTTGCCCGGGCAAACGCCGCACAAATTATTCACCGGATTCTGAATGTGATGTATACTCATCACATCACATCAAAAACCATATTTGGAGAGGGCTGCGATCCATGAAAGCATCTGTTTCCCAACAACAACTTGCGCACGGGTTGAGCACGGTTTCGCGGGCGGTTTCACCGCGCAGCACCCTGCCGGTCCTATCCAATATCCTGCTGGCCACCGATGAAGGCCGGCTGCGCCTTTCGGCGACGAACCTGGAACTGGGGATCTCTTGCTGGATTGGCGCGCAGATTCAAGAAGAAGGCTCGATCACCATCCCGGCGCGCACGTTGACCGACCTGGTGAGCACCCTGCCCAATGATACAGTAGCGCTGAGCCTGAACACGCGCACGCAAACCCTGAATGTCACCTGCGGCGGCTCGACCACCGATATCAAGGGGATCGACGCGCAAGAGTTCCCGCCCATGCCCGTGCCCGACCTGGAAGAGGGCGTGGACCTGAACGTGACCAACTTTAAAGAAATGATCCAGCAGGTGGTGTTCGCCGCCTCGGATGACGACGCGCGCCCGGTGCTGCAAGGGGTAATGATGACTGTTTCGGGCAGCGAAGTGACCATGGCTGCCACCGACGGGTTCCGCATCTCGGTGCGCCGCGCGGCGCTTACCAGCCCGGCCGCGCGCCCGATGAGCGCCATCATCCCGGCGCGGGCGCTGGCAGAACTGGCGCGCATTGCCTCGGACGGCGAAGAATCACTGAAGATGATCGTGCCGCCGGGTCGCGGGCAGGTGCTGTTCCACATGAAAGACGCCGAACTGGTATCGCAGTTGATCGAGGGCAACTTCCCGGATTACAAGGTGATCATCCCGCGCACGTTCAAGACGCGCACGGTTATTTCCACGCCCTCGCTGCGCAATGCCTGCCGCCAGGCGGAGATCATCGCCCGCGAAAGCAATAACGTGGTGCGCATGAGCATCCAGCCGCGGGGAGATATGCCCGGGCTGGTGACGATCACCGCCACTTCAGATGAAAAAGGCAAATCGGAAGTGCAGGTTGACGCCAACATTGAAGGCCCGGCGTTGGTGATCGCGTTTAACGTTAAATACCTGCGCGAGGTGCTGGAAGTAGTGCGCACGCCCAGCGTGGCATTGGAAACCAACGCCAACAACACCCCCGGCCTGATCCGTCAGGTAGGCGAAGAAGCTTTCCAGCATGTGATCATGCCCATGCACCTGGGATAAATGGCCTTTTCACCGGCGTCATCCAACCGGCTGTTGAATATCTACCTGGCGCTGGGGCAGTATCCCATCCTCAGCAGCCGCATCCGCGCGCGCATGCGCACCGAACTGTTCGAGCGCGGCATCATCCAGCCGCAGGAATTTGAAACCGAGGTGCGCAGCAAGGCCATCCTTTCACAAGAGATGGAGGGTCTCTCGCGCCCGCTGGAAACGGAACCCGAGCCGGTGTGGGACCAACGGCTGAGCATCCTGCGCGACCGGCTGACCGACCTGTATTTCAGCCAGCATTTGCCGTTCAGCCTGTTTGAAAGCCTCGTGCGCGAGATCCTCTCAGAACGCGGCGTCACCGCGCGCGACCATATTCTGTCGATCAACCTGGAACTGGCCCCGCAAGACCTGGTGTTTGAACAGGCGATGATGATTGAAGCCATGCCGCCCGCCGAGCGCGGCAAGCTGGAAGCGCGCCTGCAAGAGGCCAAAGTGGTGCTGATTCGCACCATGATCAGCGACCAACTGCGCTACATCAACGTGGCGAAAGACTGGTTTACCATCTCAGACTTGATCCATATCCGCCAGCGCAAGATTGGCGGCGGCAAGATCGGCGGTAAAGCGGCGGGGATGCTGCTGGCCGCGCGCATCCTGGCCGACATCACCGAAGGCCCGATGAAGGTGTGCCTGCACACGCCCGATTCGTTCTATATCGGGTCGGACGAGATGTACAACTTCATGAACATCAACAACCTGGTGCACTGGAACGACCAGAAGTACAAGACCGAAGAGGAAATGCGCGAGGAGTTTCCGCTGATTGAGCGCGACTACCTGGCCGGGTCGTTCTCGCCGGACATGCTCCAGCACCTGCAAACCCTGCTTTCCACGGTGGGCAACCAACCGCTGATTGTGCGTTCGTCCAGCCTGCTGGAAGATAATTTTGGCACGTCGTTCGCCGGTAAGTATGACAGCATCTTCCTGCCCAACCAGAGCGACCCGCATCAGAACCTGCTGGCGCTGACGCGGGCTATTGCCAGCATTTACGCCTCTACGCTCAACCCCTCGGCGCTGCTCTACCGGCGCAGCCGCGGCCTGCAAGATTATGACGAGCGCATGGCGCTGCTGGTCCAGGTGGTGCGCGGCGAGCGCTTTGGCCAGTATTTCATGCCGCACGCGGCGGGCGTGGCGTTTAGCCGCAACCTGTACCGCTGGGCGCCGCAGATCCGGCGCGAAGACGGTTTTGTGCGCATGGTGTGGGGCATGGGCACGCGCGCGGTTGATCGGGTGGGCAACGATTACCCGCGCCTGGTGGCGCTCAGTCACCCGCTGCTGCGTCCCAACACCAACCCCAAAATGATCCAGCGCTATTCGCAGCAGTATGTTGACCTGATTGACCTGGAAGCGAATGAGTTTAAGACCCTGCCAGTGAGCGAAGTGATTGGCCCGCATTACAGCCCGCTGCGCTTCGTAGCTCAGGTATACGAATCGGAAGGCTATTTTACTTCGATGACGAGTAACATCATCAGCGAAGGCGGCCAGTTGGTGATCACGTTTGAAGACCTGCTGCGCCGCACCAGCTTTGCCGATACGATGCGCGAAATGCTGCACCTGCTGGAGCGCAGTTACCGCGCCCCGGTGGATATGGAATTCACGCTGCACTTAATCCCCGGCCAGGATGCGCAGGGCAAGCCCAATATTTGCATCGATATTTTGCAGTGCCGCCCGCAAAGCTATCTGATGGCTTCGGAGCAGGTGCCGCTGCCCACCAACCTGCCGCCCGAGAAGACTGTTTTCGCCACCACGTTTATGGTTCCGCAGGGCTGCATCGAGTCCGTCGAGTGGGTGATCTACGTGCCGTACGAGACGTACTTCCACCTGCCGGATAACACCAGCCGGATTGCGCTGGCGCGCGCAGTGGGAAAGCTCAACGCCGCGCTGCGCGGGCAGAACTTCATTTGCGTGGGGCCGGGGCGCTGGGGCAGTTCGAATGCCGACCTGGGCGTGCCGGTGGTGTATGGCGATATTTATAATGCGCGCGCCCTGGTGGAGGTCACCGGGCAAGGCGTTGGCTCAGGGCTGGTACCCGAACCCTCGCTGGGCACGCATTTCTTCCAGGATTTGCTGGAAGCGCAGATCTTCCCGCTCGCGCTGTACCTGGAAGACCCGGGCACAGCCTTCCAACGCCGCTTTTTCTACGACATGCCCAATCACCTGGCGCAGCTTGTGCCCGATGCGGCGCCGTTGGATCCCGTCCTGCGCCTGATCCGCGTCCGCGATTTTGCCCCCGAAGGGCGGATGAAGATCATCATGAACGAGGAACGCAGTACGGCCCTGGCGTTTATCGAAAAATAAGGTCCGGGCGCTGCCGGATTTTCTCTAAGGGGCGGGGATGCGGTGCTGCTGGACGGCGGGTTGGCGCCGGCTGGAAAACGCGTACGGCATCATTGCCGCTAACACCGGCCTGCTCGATATTGGCAGTTGATTGATCGCGAGAGGTTTGCTTTGCGGCTCAAATTTCCGCTATACTTAGCGTGAGTCAGGCATCATGCAGACTCGCGGCCATGCCAAAGGGCAGACCTGACTCCCAGCCCCTTCCCAGAAGGAAAGGGCGCAATATCACTGCGCGGGCATGGGGAACAAGCAGCCCGCGAGCACGCTAAAGGAGCTATATGTTAAGCAAGACTTTCCCGCAAAACGCTACTGAACTGCTGCGCTGGCAGTGGGAAGATTTCGCGCCGCTGTACCAGGAACTGAACGAGCGCAAATTGACCACGGAAAACATTGAAATCTGGCTGACCGATTGGTCGCGGCTGGAAGATGCAGCCCAGGAACGCGGCAACCGCATTTACTACCTGGTAACGGCGAATACTGCCGATACGGAAGCGCAGCAGCGCTATGAGGATTTCCTCAACAATTTCTACCCGCAGTGGCTGGACGCGATCAACCGCCTGCAAAAGCAACTGCTGGAGAGTGGCGTCGAAGTGCCTGGCCTGGAAGTGCAAATGAAGGCCCTGCGCACCGAAACAGAACTGTTCCGCGAGGAAAACCTGCCGCTGCTTTCCGAAGAAGGCCGGCTGTCCGCGGAATATGACCGCATTGTTGGCGCGCAGACTGTGGATTGGAACGGCGAAGAGCTGACCATCCCGCAGCTTGGCCCGCTGATGGAACAACCGGACCGCGCCGAGCGCGAACGCGCCTGGCGCGCGGGTTCGCAGCGCCAACTGGCTGACCGCGAAGCGATCAACGCGCTGTGGCAGAAATTGCTGGCTGTGCGCCAGCAGATCGCCGCCAATGCCGGGCTCCCCGATTACCGCGCTTTCCGCTGGCTGGACCTGCGGCGTTTCGATTACACCCCCGAAGAAAATTTGAGCTTCCTCGACGCGATTGAGCGCGTGGTGGTTCCGGTGGCTGAGCGCATCTATGAGCGCCGCCGCGCGCGCCTGGGCGTGCAAACCCTGCGCCCGTGGGACCTGGAAGTCGATCCGCTCGACCGGCCGGCGCTGCGCCCATTCCAATCGACCGCGGAACTGGTAGAAAAGGCGCGCGCCGTATTCGACAGCGTTCACCCCGACCTGGGCGAGCATTTTGGCGTGATGGTTAAGGAAAACCTGATCGACCTGGAGAACCGCAAGAACAAGGCCCCCGGCGCGTACTGCACCGATTATCCCTTTATCCAGCGCCCATTTATCTTTGCCAACGCGGTGGGGCTGCACGAAGACCTGCAGACGATCCTGCACGAGACCGGGCACGCCTTCCACGTGTTTGAATCGGCGCATCTGGCCTACAACATGCAGCGCCAGCCGGGCAGCGAGATTGCCGAAGTGGCTTCGATGGCGATGGAACTGCTGGCGGGGCGTTTCCTCGACGAGCAGGGCGGGTTCTATACCACCGCGGATGCCAACCGCGCCCGAGTCCAGCACCTGGAGAAGTCCATCCTCTTCTGGCCCTACATGGCGGTGGTCGACAGCTTCCAGCACTGGGTATATTTGAACCCGGCTGAGGCAAATGACCCGGCGCAATGCGACGCGAAGTGGGGCGAGCTGTGGGGGCGCTTTATGCGCGGCGTGGATTGGAGCGGCCTGGAGCAGGAAATGCTCACCGGCTGGCACCGCAAGCTGCATATTCATACCTATCCGTTCTACTACATCGAGTACGGGCTGGCGCAGCTTGGCGCGGCCCAGGTGTGGATGCACTCGCTCAAAGACCCGGCGGGCGCGGTGAATGCGTACCGGCGCGCCCTGGCATTGGGCTCTACCCGCCCGCTGCCCGAACTATACGCGGCAGCCGGCGTGCGGCTGGCCTTCGATGCCGAAACGCTGCAAGAGGCGGTTGGCGCGATGGAAAGCATGATCAATCACCTGGATCAGGAGATGCCCGCGGCGTGAAGGCAAGTCAACAGCCAGACGGCGAAGCATTGATCTATGCCGGCAACGCGGTGGCGGAAGGCGCGCAGGATGGGCGGCGGGGGTGGTTCTTAGGCCACTTCCGCGCCTCGGAAAGCGGTTTACCGCACAGCGAAGATGTCGAAATGAAATGGGGAATCCACCGCCAGGGCGAGGAAAAAACTGCCCTGGCGGCCAACCGCACCGCGTTTACGCTGTCGATCCTGATCAGCGGGGCGTTTGCGGTGTGGTTTCCCGAACAGGCGCGCGAGGTGGTCCTGGCTGACGCGGGCGATTATGTGCTGTTTGCGCCGGGCGTGGCGCACACCTGGCGCGCCCTGGAAGATACCGTCATCCTTTCGGTGCGCTGGCCTTCCGTGCCGGAAGATCAACAGCCGCTGGCCTGAGGGGTGCTTTGTGGCGCGCGGGCGCGACTAACCAATCTGTAAAAAACGTTTCCCGGTGGGATGGCATATAATAGTAGAGAAAAAATGAGGGGTCAGGAAAAGAGAAGAAATGGCAAAACAGTCATTAAAGATCGCAATACCCATGGCCGGGTTAGGCACCCGGCTGCGCCCGCATACCTGGAGCAAGCCCAAAGCGCTGCTGCAACTGGCCGGAAAGACCGTGCTGGATCACGTGCTCGACCAGTTCAAGAGCCTGCCGCAATCTTTTGAGCCGGAATACATCTTCATTGTTGGCCCGTACCAGGGCGAGCAGATTAAAGCCTTTATGGAGCAGTACTACCCGGAAACGAAAGCCAGCTACCCGGTGCAAGAAGTGATGCGCGGCCAGTCACATGCGCTGTGGCAGGCGCGCGAGTACCTCACCGGGCCAATGCTGATGGTTTTTGCCGATACCCTGGTGGACGCGGATTTCTCGATTCTGGAAGGAATCGGCGAAGAGGCGGTGGCCTGGGTGAAGGAAGTGCCCGACCCGCGGCGGTTTGGCGTGACCGTGCTGAATGAAACCGGCAAGGTCACCCGGCTGGTGGAAAAACCCACCAGCATGGACAACCGCAGCGCGGTAGTGGGCTTTTACTATTTCCCGCGCGGGGAAGACCTGGTTGGCGCTATCCAGTACCAGATGGACGAAAACATCATGCTCAAGAACGAGTATTTCCTGGCGGACGCGATCAACATCATGCTTGACCGCGGATTGAGCATGCACGCCGAGCAGGTGAACGTGTGGCTGGACGCGGGAACGCACGGAGCGATGCTGGAAACCAACCAGTTCCTGCTCGAAAATGGGCACGACAACAGCGCTGAGGCGGCCAAACGCGAAGGGGTGGCGGTGATTCCGCCGGTGTTCATTCACCCCAACGCGCAGGTGAAGGATTCGGTCATTGGGCCGTTCGTTTCGCTGGGCTGCGACTGCCAGATCGAACAGGCGGTGATCCAAAATTCGATCCTGGATGAAGGTACGCACGTCAAATCGATGGTGCTGGTCGATTCGCTGCTGGGGCGCGAAGTGCAGGTGCAAGGGCAGCCCACGCGGCTTAACCTGGGCGATAACGCCTGGGCTACGGAGTAACCCAAACTGGCAATGGACGAACGCAAAGACCCGGTAGAATGTCATTCCGGTTACGAATACGCCGAGCGCCCTACCGCGCTGTATTGGGAAGGCGACCGGCTGGAAGTGGCCGAAATCCTCGACCGCTGGCGCATCCCTGGCGCGCATTGTTTTCGCGTGCGCACCGCCGACGAGCAGGTGTTTGAGCTGTTCTACGGCGAGTTGTACGACGAGTGGCGCGTCAATAAGATCTGACGGCTAACGGCGTGGAAGCGGGATGAGCATGGGCGTGCGCCGGCGGTATTCGGCATAGGCCGGGCCAAACTCGGCCAGCAGCTTGCGCTCTTCAAAAAGCGCGCCAATCACCAGGTAGGCAGTGGCGCCCAGGTTGAACGCCAGCCCGTTCCAGCTTACCGTGGGGTTGGCCCATAAAAACAACAGACCGGACGTATACAGCGGGTGGCGCACCCAGCGGTACAGCCCGCCGGTGACCAGCGATCCGCCGCGCCCGCGCGCATCCGGGCTGCAAAGAGAATCATCCTGCCCGCGAAGCTGCGCCAGGCCGCTGAAGGCCCCCAGGTCGGTTTGCAACAGCGCCGCCGCGAACAGCAGCAGGGCCACGCCTTGCAGCGCGGACCCGGCCCAGCGCATTACCCCTGGAAAGGCATACAGCGGCCGGTCGGGCAGCAGCGCGGTCAGCGCCAGCACTGGCAAGAATGTGACTGCGCCAACCAGGTTGTACGCCAGGCGATACCAGCGCTGCGCCAGGCTGCCGCCGGCGCGGCATGCCCAGCGCTTGACGCGGTGCGAGGCCAGCAGCGAATGCAGCGCGCCGTAAAGGAAAAACGAAAGCAGAATGAGCGTAAAAGAGAGTGCCATAAGCGTTTTTTCATTATAGAATTCTTGGGCGGGTATATGGTAGGATAGATATAAGCCTTTTCACTTATGTCACTTCACCTGCCCCCCCACCCCCATACGATTGCCCCGGACTTTTCGCTTTCAGACCTGGACGGGCGGCCGGTACGGCTGTCTGACCGGCGCGGGCGGATTGTGGTGCTGTGCTTCTGGTCGGCGGAGTGCCGGCATGCGGAGCGCAGTGATGCGGTGCTGCGCCCGCTGCTGGATCAATGGGGCGAGCGAGTCATTTACCTGCCGGTGGCCTCGAATGCGAATGAATCACCGGCGCAGATGCGCGCGGCGGCAGCGGAGCGCGACGTGCCGCTGCCCTTGTGGGATGCGAACAGCGCGGTCGCCGACCTGTACGGGGTGCGCGTCACGCCGCATTTTTTTGTGATCGACGCGGGCGGTGTGCTGCGCTATCAGGGCGGGTTGGATGATACGACGTTTCGCAAACGCGAAGCTACGCGCTGGTACGTGCGCGAGGCGGTGGAGGCGCTGCTGGCCGGGTGGCAGGTGGAAGTCGATCAGTCCGAGCCGTACGGGTGCACGCTGGTGCGGTTCAAGGGTTTGATAGCGTAGCGGGGGGCTTTCGCAGGATTTGGCCCCTGTCACCCTGGTCTACCTGTACCGTTTCGGCGGGGTTCCAAGACTGAGATGGGTATGGATTACAACTTCTTGCGCGAGGCCGTTGGGGGCAGGACTTGTTCTGGGGCCTGCGCCAGTTCTTTCAGGCGGGGATGATTCGCGTAGACGCCGCGGTAGCTTTCGGGCAGCATAACGGCGATGCGGCACATGATTTCGTCGGTCATGCGCTGCAGGGCGGCTTCGCGGTTGTCGCGGTCAAGCGGCGGCAGGGTGAAGGGTTTGCCAAAACGCACCTTTATCACCGGCCGGCGCAGGCGAAAGATTTCATGGAAAGCGATTTCGGTGCCGGTGATGGCCACGGGAATGATCGGCGCGCTGCTTTTCATCGCCAGCAAAACAACGCCCGGCTTGCCGGCCTGCAGTTTCGCATCTTTGCTGCGCGTGCCTTCGGGGGCGATGCCCAGCGCGAACCCGGCCTTTAGCGCCTCGGTTCCCGAACGAAAAGCGCCGAAATCGGCGCGATCGCGATCGATCCAGATTCCTTCGGCGGTGTTGACAAACCAGCGCATAAACCAGAACTTCTGGTATTTATCGGTTACCAGCGCGGTGATATCTTTACGCGCCGGCTGGACCAGCACCATGGGCGTATCTACCTGGCTGAGATGGTTGATGGCGATAATCACCGCGCCCTGAGCAGGAACGTTCTCCAGGCCAATATATTCGCTGCGGGTCAGCACGCGCAGCAAGAATCTGACGATCGTGGTGAGAGTGGCTTTTTTCATCAACAAATGGTAACCCCGTCCAGCCAATTCCGTTTCGATCCACAGCCGCGCAAGGAAGACCGGGCCTGGCCCGGTGCTTCCCAATGCGCAAAGGCAGTTTATTCGAAATTGATTTTGGTCGGATCCGTCACAATCGGCGCGGGTTCGCGCTTGGCCTTCCAGGCCTCGTACACCGCGGGTACCAGCGAGATGAGGATGATGGCGATCAATACGATGTGCAGGTTGCGTTCCACCCAGTCGAACTGGCCCAGGAAGTACCCGGAGAAGAGGAACAGCGCGGTCCACAGTACACCGCCAAAAATATTATAACGGATAAAGTGATCGTAGTGCATACCGCCGACGCCAGCAACAAACGGGGCAAAAGTGCGCACGATGGGCACAAAACGAGCCAGAAGGATGGTCTTGCCGCCGTGTTTTTCATAGAAGGCGTGAGTGCGGTCAAGGTAATCACGCTTGAGGAAGCGGATCTTGCCGGAGAACGCCTTGGGGCCAATATAATGGCCGATCCAGTAGTTGACAGTATCGCCGACAAACGCCGCCACGGCCAGCAGGCCGAACAGGACAAAGATGTTCAGTTTGCCGGTCAGCCCGGCAACAGCGCCGGTAGCAAACAGCAGCGAATCGCCGGGGAGGAAGGGCATCACTACCAGGCCGGTTTCAACAAAGATGATCAGGAACATGACCACGTAGACCAGCGTGCCCCAATGATCGACAAACGCGGTCAGGTTGGGGATGTCCATATGCAAAATCAGGTTGAACAGTTCCTTAAACAGTTGCACAATGCTATCCATGCGTTACTTTCCTTCTTGAATTTGGTTCAAATCCGGCGCAGCAGCAGCGGTTGGAGCCGCTGGCCGCAGCCGCCGGTTCATGCTCACCAGAATGGCGTAAAGCGCTAGCGCCACCAGCCCAAGCAAGATGCTGGCAGCGATGATGAGGCCCGTGTACTCCTGGCCCAGGTTGAGATCGGACCCGCCGGCGATGACTGCCCCCATATTCCACAGGCCGTGCAGGCTGACCGCGGCCAGGTAGCTGAGGAGCAGCCGCAGCCAGCGCTTATCGTGAATGGCTGAGGCTATGCCCCAACTTACCAGGCCGGTACTTACTACGTGCAGCAGACCGGTGCCGGCGCGCATGGCCAGCACCGGAGCCCAATCTTCGCCTTGCAGGTTGATGGCCGTGCCCAGGCTTTCGATCAGGCCAAAAGCGCCGCCGGCAAGCAGGCCGGCCGCAAACCCCTCGGCGGGCGGCAGTTTGCGCCACAGCGCCAGAATCAGCACCGGGAGGGGCTTAATCAATTCTTCGATCATGGGAATAAACCCGGAGATCACCAGCAGCGCGGTTCCAATTACGCCCGGGTTGGTCAGGTATGGGCGCAGCAGTTCCAGCGCGCGCGGTGACTGCGGGTCCAGGCCCTCAAGCTGCGTGAAGATGCGCTGCAATTCGCGCATCAAGTCGGGCTGCGCGCTGACCCAGATGCCCACGCCGACGATCAGGATGACGATCAAAATCAGTTCCACGACCATCGACAGGGCCGGGCCTAACAGCATGCCCAGAGAAAACACGCCCCAGCCGCGCTGCGCGCTGCCCTGCAGCAGCTTGTACCGCCCGATCTCGATGAACCACCACAGAGGCAGAGCCACCGTCAGAACCTGCAGCGGCGGCAGCGCCAGCCAGGGCAGTACGTCGCGGGTGCTGGAAACCCAGCCCGCCAGCAAGATCACCGGCCAGAAGGCCAGCGCGATCGTGGCCAGGCGCAGCGGGCTGCCCTGCAGCAGCCGCGGCGGTTGGTGACCGAACAGGCGGAAGAGCGCCAGCACAATGCCGGGCGCCAGCAGCAGGCTGATAAAAGCGCCAGTCCAGGCAAACGAGAGCAAAACCCCAATATTCAATGGTATTGTCTGGTCTGCAAACAACTGCGCGGCTGCGAGGGTCAGC
Organism: Anaerolineaceae bacterium; assembly: GCA_036567625.1. Lineage (GTDB taxonomy): Bacteria > Chloroflexota > Anaerolineae > Anaerolineales > Anaerolineaceae > CALDSL01. The sequence continues at coordinate 12,538 of DATCUC010000370.1, forward strand.
ACAAACAGAACCAGCGGAAGGGTAGTCGTCAGCGCCAGGCCGTTGAGGGCGAACTGGAGCAGTGAGGGAACGTGGATGCGCGGGGATGCTTTCATTAATTCTCGGTGATGATAACCTCGATGAGCGTGTCGCCGGGGGGCGGGTTGGCGCTATTTTCCGGATCGCGCGGCGTAAGCTTTTCTACCACGTCCATGCCTTCGATTACCTGGCCAAAGATGGTGTAGTCGCCGTTTAATTGCTCCAGCGGCACATAGGTGATGAAGAACTGGCTGCCGTTGGTGTCTGCGCCGGAATTGGCCATGGCCAGCATGCCGGGGCGGTCAAAGGTCAGGTCGCTGATCTCGTTGATGTAAGCGAAACCCGGGCCGCCGTAGCCGGTGCCGGTCGGGTCGCCGCTCTGCACGATAAAATCGGGGATCACGCGGTGGAAGGAGATATTGTTGTACCAGCCTTCGCGCGCCAGAAAGACGAACGCGTTAACCGTCACCGGGGCTTTGTCGGCGTACAACTGCGCGGTGAAGTCGCCCTGCGAAGTCTTAAAGGTGGCCAGGTACTGTTTTTGGGGGTCGATGGTCATTTCGGGGCAGGTGGTGAACTGCCGGTCGGCGATCTGGATCAGGCGGATCATGGCGGTGATCTTGTCATAGTCCATCGGCACCGATTCGGGGTAGACGCGGTTGTCGATTACCAGGTAGGGGGTATACCCCACCTGCGACTGAGTGGCGGCAGTCTGGGCCTGTTTGACGCGGGCCACCAGTTCCGGGCTGTCGAGGTCGGCGGTGAAGGTATCCACGTCGAGATCGAGCGCCTCGGCCTGGGTCTTTAGCCACGCGCGAAAATCATCCATGCTCAACTGCCCCCATTCCGCCTGCTTTTCAAAGAGCAGTTCGTGAAGCTCCCAGAACTTTTCTTTATCCTGTTCTCCGGCAGCTTCAACTGCCTGCGCGGCGAGCAGGGATTTATCGTGGGAGTTGAGTGGGAAATGGCGAAAGACAAGGCGAACATCGTCGGGGTTATCCTGCAGGATTTGCTCCAGCACGGGAGCAATACGGGCGCAGAACGGTCACATATAATCGCTGTATTCCAGGATGGTGATACTGGCATCCAGCGGGCCGCGCACCCAATCTGCCTCGGTGACCGGGGCAAAGCGGCTGGATTCGTCCGGCTCGGCGGGCGGCAGCGAGGCTTCCACAGTGCACACCTGCGTTACCGCGGTTGGCTGTGGGGCAATGGGCGATGGCACGGCCGTGGCCGTGGGCGTGCTTAGCTGGACAGAACTGCAGCCCGCGAGCAGCAGCGCCGCCAGCAAAAACCAGGAAAGTGCTTTGCGCATGGACACCCTTTCGATCAGGAGAGCCTTTCTTGTGGGGCCGCTGGCGCGGATGCCAGCCGGGAAATGATGATCTCGCGCAGTTGCCGCTGGATGGCTTCGACGGATTGGGCGGCGTTCAGCACCACCCAACGCTGCGGCTGTTCAGCGGCCAGGGCGCGGTAGCCCTGGCAAACCCGCTGGTGAAATGCAAGCTGATACGCATCCAGCCGGTTCCACTCACCGCCGCCGGCCTGCCTGCGCTGCAAACCTTCTTCCGCGCTCAGATCAAACAGCACGGTCAGGTCGGGCCACAGGCCGCCAGTGGCAAAGTGTAACAGTTGCCGCAAGATTTGTAAATCATTCCCATGACCGTAGCCCTGGTAGGCCAGGGTCGAGTCGGCGTAGCGGTCGCACAGGACAATCTCCCCGCGAGCCAGCGCCGGACGGATAATTTCTTCAACGTGCTGAGCGCGCGCGGCCAGGTAAAGCAGTGTTTCGCTGCGCGGGTGCATGGCGGTATTATCCATGCTGTGCAGAATGGCGCGCACCTGCTCGCTGATCGCCGTGCCGCCCGGCTCGCGGGTGGTCAGCACGGTGAAACCCTGCTGGCGCAGAAATTCTGCCAGCGGGGCGATCTGGGTGGTCTTCCCACTACCGTCCGGTCCTTCGAAAGTGATGAACATGCGCGGTTATTCTCGGTAGATGCGTACCCGGCGGTTAGGCTCTTTCCCAAAGGAATGGGACACGAGTTGTGCCTGGCGCGCCATTTCGTGTTGCAGGCGGCGGATGGCGGCCGTGGCGGGCGGCAGATCTACCCAGCGCTGGCCGTTTTGCACGGCTTCGATGGCAGACAGCGTCTGCGAAGCGTAATCATTCCAATCGGAACCACCGCCGGTATCCAGGCTGAGGTTGAACAGCTCGGCCAGCGAGTGCTCAATCTGGCTGACGGTGTTGGCGCGCAGCACATAAATCGGCATCCCGCGCGATTCGGCTTCCAGAATCGACTGCTGGCGGTTGCGGTAGTAGGTGCGCAGGGTCATCAAAACATCGGCCTCATCCAGCTCGCGTACCACCGTGACCGGCACGCCCAACCGCTTGGCCGCCTGGATCAGGCGGTTGTTGGCTACCCCATAGGGGTAGACGCGGATGGTCCGCAGCGCCTGGTTGGCTACCGCGGGTTGGTACTCATCGGCCGCGCCGGTTGCGGGCTGGAGAGGGGCTGTGCGCGTCTGGCCGCCCCCGGCGCGAGAAAAACCCGTGTCACGGCCCCCTTCGGGAACCAGCCGCCGCGTGCCGGAGATCAGGCCGGTTCGCCCGCCAGGCATACTGGGGGTGGGCGGCGGTGGGGGCGGCGTTTCAACATGCAGTTCGCCTTCTTCGTCGTAGAAGCGCACCTCGGGCGCGGGCGGAACGCCGCGCAGCAGCGTGTCCACCGCCATCGAAACATCCGGGTGGACGGCAATGCGGTTGCGCTCGAGAATCTCGATCAGCACGTCAAACGTTGGCGGCGCGCGGCGTTCGAGCACGGTCTTCTGCGTACCGCGGCGGCGGGCCTCTTCGTCTGACAGGGTGACCGATTCGATCCCGCCCACCAGGTCTGACAGCGTGGGGTTGAGCAGCAGGTTTTCCAGCGTCTTGCCGTGCGCCGTGCCGATCAACTGCACGCCGCGCTCAGCGATGGTGCGCGCGGCCAGGGCCTCAAGCTCGCGGCCGATCTCATCAATGACGATGACTTCGGGGTTGTGGTTTTCTACCGCCTCAATCATCACTTCGTGCTGGAGCGAGGGCGTTGCCACCTGCATGCGGCGCGCGCGGCCCACGGCAGGGTGTGGCACATCGCCGTCGCCGCCAATCTCGTTCGAGGTGTCGACGATGATTACGCGCTTGTTTTCGGCCAGGATACGCGCGGCCTCGCGCAGGATGGTAGTCTTGCCGATGCCGGGGCGGCCCAGAATGAGGACGCTCTTGCCGGATTCGATCAGGTCTTGCATGATGCCCAGCGTGCCGTACACCGCGCGCCCCACGCGGGCCGTGAGGCCAACGATATGCGAGCGGCGATTGCGGATAGCGGAGATGCGGTGCAGCGTGCGCTCCAACCCGGCGCGGTTGTCCGCGTCGAAATCGCCAATCCGGTCGACGACAAAGTCAATGTCGCCCCGGGCAACTTCCACCTCGCTGAGCTGTACTTCCCCATCCGTGAAGCGCGCCATTGGGAAGCGCCCCAGGTCGAGGACAATTTCAATCAGGTTATCCGTGTTACCGGCGCGCACGACTGCTGCGTTGATCTCACTCGGCAGCACCGCTAACAGGGCGTGCAGGTCATCCGTTATTTTTCGTTGATTCATGTTTTTCATTATTTTTATTATTAACGATCTTTCGACCGGTCTGTTTCGACCCTTACCCCCAGAAGGAACGATCTACGTTCCGTTAATTATGCACAAAACAGCGGATTTTCCAACTGTTTTGGCGCAGGGAGGCAGGTCGGACTATTCATGCAAATCGCGCTCCGCCGGGTGCATGCGCAGGTGCGTGGCGATGGTGGCGGTTGGTTCAGCCTGGCGGTTTTCCAGCACGCCCAGCCGCGCCGGAACTTCGACGCGCTGCGTTTGCACCAGGTGCTTGACCAGCAGCGCCTGGCGCGGCAGGGTTTCGCCGTCAAGCTGCTGCAGGGTTGTTTCCAACCAGGCCTGGTAGGAGCGCACCGAAAGATACAGCGGGCGACCCATGCGCGAGGGAAGCTGCTGCAGCAGATCCGCCAGGATTTCGCCCACATTTTCCACCGCCGGGTGGATCAGCGGGTAGAGGTAGATGCCGCGCGGCCCATACACCCCGGCCGCGTGCGCCAGCACCTCGCCTTCGTGCCGATAAACGAGTCCTTTGTTCATGCGGCTGTGGAATGGCTCGGCAGCCTGCACCAGCGGAGGAACCAGCGAGTGGTACAGCGAGCGCACGGCGATCTCATCCCCGTTGCGCGCGGGTTTCCACAGGCTGGGCATGCCGCCGGTAGCAGTTTCGGCGGGGAACTTCCAAATGCGCTGCCAACTGAAGACGGAAAAGCCCGAGCGGCGCAGATAGGCCAGCGCGGGGTGATGCTCATCCAGCTCGGCCAGCAGGTGAAAGGCTCCTTGCCGCCCGGCCAGCCCGGCGAAGTATTCGATCAATGCATTCACCGAGGGCGTATCGCATTCTGGTTCGGGAGCGATAAAAGCCATGCGCGCCGAGCGGTCACCGGGGGTGTAGCGCATCTGCCCGATCAGATCCGGCACGCCGTTATCGGAGCGGTAGACGCTCATATACACGCCGCGGCCCAGGTTCATGCTGGTCAGCATGGCGGGCAGGCTGGTCTGGCTGCCGCGCGTCAAAAAGAGTTCATAATCCAGGGGCAACACCTGCGCGCGATAGCGGAGCAGGGTAAACAGGTGACGCCAGGCAAACGTGCGAATGCTGATAAGTCTTCTCCATTCCTAATTTCAATCTGATTCTACCACGCCGGGGGTGAGAGGACAACTTGGCGTAGCGCCCGCGCGCCGGGTAGCGGCGAATGCATCTACCCGG
>DATCUC010000371.1:0-28677 GCA_036567625.1 Anaerolineaceae bacterium
TGGGCGCGGGTTTGGCCGGGGTTGGTAAGAATCTGGGCGTTGTTGCCCTGGTGACCCTGGGCGTGTTGCTGGCGCAGCTCGGCATTCGCCGGATACTGCTCTGGCGCAAGAGGACCGCCGCGATATAATCAACCCGAAAGCTGGTGACAAAAAACCCCCATTTTCACAAAGAAAAATGGGGGTTTTATTTACGAAACTACTCTACCGGGTATCCGGCGTCAGCCCAATCGGCAAAGCCGCCTAAAATTGGGTGGACATTGGCAAAGCCCTGGTCCAGCAGGATCTGCGCCGCACGGGCGCTGGAATTTTCTGCCGGTCAGGTGCAGTAGGTGATAATCCAATCATTCGGATCGAGTTCGTTTGCTCGCGATTGGATCTGGTCGATGGGGATATTTATCGCGCCGGGAATGTGGCTGGCTTCATATGAGGCCGCGTCGCGGACATCGACAAACACGGCGCTCTTCTGGTCGAAGGCAGCCTTCGAATCTTGCAGGCTCACGCGCTCAATATTTGGGTAGGGGATATTTTCCCCGCTGGCGTTGGCGTTGAATTGGCGCTCGCTGTTGATCGCCGCCCAGACCAGAAAGGCGACAAACAACACCGCGCCAAGCCCGATCATGATGATCGGCAATATGGAAGTCGATTTTTTCTGCTGCTTCTTGGTTGTCTTGGGCATTCGGGTCAATGATCCTGTCCAATACGTTGAATTTGCGCCGGCCAGGCGACCGGCCCGCTGTGTCCCAAATTGTACCGAAAATCCGGATATAGATAATAGGATAATATAACGTTTGCGCCGCAGTTCAGGTTGCCTTGCGAGCCGGACCGCCAAACAAAAACAGCAGGCTGCCGATCAGACGGACGGCGCCGCCAACGATCAATGCCGCGCCAACGCCGAACTGATCGGCCAGGAACGTGCCCAGTAGTGGCGAAACGATCGACGAGAAGTATTGCAGACTCTGCGCAAAAGAAACAAACGTAGCGCTAAACTCGGGTGGGATTGTATTCATCAGCTCATCGAAAAAGACCAGGTCCAGCCCGGCCTGAAAAACACCCACGAACCCGGCCAGAACAACGATCACCCACGGCTCGCGCGTGAGGACCACGAAAATCGGGTAGAGCGCCAGCGCCATCGTTGTCCAGATCAAAACCGGGCGCGATCCGCGTGCGCGAGACTGCCGGGTCCAGTAGAAGTAGCCGATCACCATCACGGCGGTCTGCGCGGTAGTGATACCGGCAATCCACCGGTTCGACAGCTCGACAACGCGCACAAAGTAGATCGGGAACAGCGGAAGCGCCAGGGTCGTGCCGGTTAGAAAGACCGTGCGCTTCAGCACAAAGGATAGAAAAGGTTTTTCGGTGGCGATGATGTGCAGATAATCGCGATACTGCCGGATGAAGGAGAACTTTGGGCGGTCTGTACCCGCCGCAAGGTTCTCCTGGATGACAATGCGGCTGGAAAAGTAATAGCTAATCAATCCGCCCACGGCAGTGGCAATAAATACAACCTGGTAATTGATCGGGAAGTGGATCGCATCGAGGATCTGCCCAACCAGCAGAGCGGTGATGGCCGTGGTCAGGCCTAAAATCGACCAGCGGCGGCTCATCAACTCAAACCGGCCGGCAGGGCCGGCAACCGCATTCATCACCACCGAAAAGGTGATGCTCAAAACGGTTTGCGGGAGAGTAGCAACCGCCCAGATGATCAGCACGACGATGACGCGCCAATCCGCCGGAACAAACATCGTCACCAGGCCAGTGAGCACATAGCAGGTGATCACGCTCAACCGCGCGGCGCTGAACCAGGGCACGATGCGTCGCCGGCTTTGCAGAAAATTGCCAACCGGGATGGCCAGCAGAAAACCGGTCAGCGCGGGCATGGAGGTCAGCAGTCCAACCTGGAAGTTACTGGCTCCTAGCAGGGTCAAAAATACCGCCAGAAACTGAGATACGGCGGAGGTAATGCCAATGCCGACGGCATCGACCTGAACATTGATAAAGTTACGCTTTTCGGTAGGGTCGGTAAGCTGGGGATTAGAAAACCAGCGAAGAAAAACGCTCACAAATTCATCCTTATACCTGTTGGATTCATTGATTGTACTTGAAACCGGTAAAGTTGAGGACTGCGCCGCCGTGGTGGTCTTGAGGTTTCAATGCGTGGAAAAATCTCAGGCTAATCAATCATTTCGCGCTGTGGTATAATTATCCGCTTGACGACCTCGGCTGCGGCCGGGGTCTATTGGAGTAAACGCCTGGTTTTCGAAAGAGTTAAAAGAAACACCTATGATCGAACGCAAAGATTTACGCAATATTGCCATTATCGCCCATGTTGACCACGGAAAGACTACGCTGGTGGACCAGATGCTTCGCCAGGCGCGTGTGTTCCGCGAAAACCAGCAAGTGGCCGAACGGGTGATGGATTCCAACGACCTCGAACGCGAGCGCGGGATCACCATCCTCGCCAAAAATACTGCCATCGTGCTGCCCGACCCCAAAACCGGCCAGCAGGTGAAGATCAATATCGTCGATACCCCAGGCCATGCCGATTTTGGCGGCGAGGTAGAGCGGGTGATGAACATGGTCGACGGCGTGCTGCTGCTGGTCGATTCGGCTGAAGGGCCGATGCCGCAGACGCGTTTTGTGCTGAAAAAAGCGCTGGCCATGGGTCACAAAGCGATTGTGGTAATCAATAAGATGGACCGCCGCGACGCGGACCCGGATACCACCCTTAATAACACCTTCGATCTGTTCGTGGAACTGGGCGCTAATGACGATCAGGCAGAATTCCCGATTATTTATGCCAACGGTCTGACCGGCCAGGCCGGGCTGACCCCGGATATGAGCCCGGACTTGCAGCCGCTGTTCCAGGCCATTCTCGACTCTGTTCCCGCGCCTAAGGTCGACCCGGACGGCGCGTTTCAGATGCTGATCACCAACCTGGGCTATGATGATTACCGCGGCGTGACGGCCGTTGGGCGCATCTTCGCCGGAGCGGTCAAGGCAGGGCAAGAAGTGGCGCGCATCCAGGTGGACGGCGCGATTTTGCCGGAGCGGATGCGCTACCTGTACGTGTTCCAGGGCCTGGATAAGATCGAGGTTGAAAAGGCGACCGCCGGAGATATTGTGGCCGTAGCCGGGCTGGAAGGCATTGGCATTGGCGAAACCCTGGCCGACCCGTTGAACCCGGTGGCGCTGCCACCGATCAAGGTGGAAGAGCCCACGGTGCGCATGACCTTTGGCGTCAATACTTCGCCGTTCTCGGGCCGCGAGGGCAAATGGAGCACTTCGCGCAAGCTGCGCGAACGCCTGTACGATGAACTGCGTAACAATGTGGCGCTGCGCGTCGAAGATACCGAAACCGCGGATACGTTCCTCGTCTCCGGGCGCGGCGAGCTGCACCTGGCGATTCTCATTGAAACGATGCGCCGCGAAGGTTATGAATTCCAGGTTTCGCGCCCGGAAGTGATCTTCAAGCAAGACGCCAATGGGGCCACGCTGGAGCCGTTTGAGGATTTACACATCGAAACCAGCTCAGACACGGTGGGCACAGTGGTGGAAATGCTGGGCACGCGCAAGGCGCAGATGTTGAATATGGAAAGCACCACGGAAAACACGGTACGGCTGCACTATGTAGTTCCTACGCGCGGCCTGCTGGGTTTCCGCTACCAGTTCCTGACCGCTACGCGCGGCATGGGCGTGATGAACACCATTTTCCACGGGTACATGCCCTATGCTGGACCGATTGCTTCGCGCAATACCGGTTCGCTGGTGGCCTGGGAACCAGGCGTGACCGTCACTTACGGTTTGAAGAATGCCGAAGATCGCGGCACGCTGTTCTACGGCGCGGGTGTGGAAGTGTATGAGGGTATGGTCGTTGGTGAGAACACGCGCCCGGGTGATATCCCGATCAACGTGTGCAAGAAAAAGCACCTCACCAATATGCGCTCATCGAACAAGGACATTGAAGTGCGCCTGACCCCGCCGCGGGTGATGAGCCTGGATGAAGCCATAGAGTACCTGGCGGATGATGAACTGCTGGAAGTTACCCCGCAGAATTACCGCGTGCGTAAGAAGATCCTCAGCACGGACGAGCGCGGGAAGATGCAAAAACGCGCCGCGAAAGAACTGTTGGGCGAGGATTAGAGAGCTGCTAAGCCAGATAGAAAACCGGGGCTTTGAATTGGCCCCGGTTTTTTGTGCTTCCTTTCAGGCAGCGTTCACAGTTGAATATCAAACTCGCCAATAGAAATCGTGCGTGGTCCTTCGATTTGAATGTCAAATCGCTGTTTCCAACGCAGCAATTCCAGCAGAAAGGCCAGCCAGGCTTTTTCCGTATCCGTTCGTGTATGCATTTTTAGCTGCTTTTGCAGGCTGCTGGCCTGGTCGAGAGGCATATCTTCTACCGGCTGGCGGGCGAGCAAAAACGTTTCCAGGTTCCACAATGTCACCGCGCCGTCGACGCTGGCGCTAATCAGAGTATCGCCGGAAGGGGTGAGCGCCAGCCCAATCACTGCGCGGCGGTGCATTACCAGGTCTTGCAGTGAAAGCCCGGTAGAAATATTCCATACCGTCAGTTGGCCTTTGGTGCTGGCGCTAAAGAGGATCTGCTCATTCGGGTGGATACACAGCCCGGTCACTGGTTGCGTTCCGACCTCGAATGACTGCACCTGCCGGCCGTTAATATAGTTCCATACGCGAATGCTTTGATCGCGGCTGTAACTGGCAACAAACGGCGTAGTAGGCGAGGCCGCCAACATGGTCACGGTGGCGGTGTGGCCTTCCATTTCACGCACCTTCGCGCCTTCTGGTATCTGAAAAACCTTGAGCACCAGGTCGGCCCCGGCGGTAATCAACTCACGGCCGTCCGGGCTGAGCGCCACGGCGAAGATTTCACCCCGGCTATGGTCAATAACCCGGCTTTCCGTTCCAACCGGGAAACGCCAGGCGCGCAGCGTGCCGTCGAAACTGGCCGAGTACATCGTGCGGTTGTCCGAAGAAATGGCAATACTGCGGATCAGGCCCTTATGGCCGGGCATGGTCTTGACCGCGCGGCCATCCAGCCACTGATAGACGCGGATGGTTTGGTCGGCGACGGCGGCAGCCAGCAGTTCACCATCCGGGCTGAAGGCCAGCGCGTGGCTTTGGGTGGATGCGGCATACAGGATGGGCAGGGTTTCGGGCTTTTCCTCCAGCCGCCACAGGTGGATGGCGTTGCTGGCGCTGCCCAGCGCCAGCGTGCGCCCATCCGGGCTGAGCGCCAGCGAGCGCAAATCGTCCATGGTCACGATCTGAAATGAATAACGCGGGCGGATAGCGGGTGGAACGGCCGCGGCCTCGCGGGCCAGGTTGGCCAGCAAGGTGAATGCTTCCAATTCATGCGGGGGCGCGGGCTGCCACCCGGCTGCCTCTAACCGGGCCAGGATGCGCGCGCTCCACAGTGGAGAGGAAAGCTGGCTTAGCCGCCACATTTCTTCAAAACGCCCGGCGCTTTCCAGGCCGTGGATGGCGGTTTCCCAATCCGCGTCGCTCAAGTCGCGCAGCCAGCGCGTGCGGTTGGCCCCGGAAAGACCGCGGAACCATTCCATCTGACCGCTCTGGCGCGAAATATCCAGCATTCGCTTGCGCAGTTCTAATCCGGCGGTTTCGTACGCGGCTACCAGCAGGCGTTGATCGAAGTCAAAGGTTTCGTAAGCCTGCCACTGCTGGGTGAGAAAGAGGAACAGCGCTTTGTGGATAGCCTCGCGCGGCAGATAGCCCCGTTCAACGCTGATGGCGCAGGCTGGGGCGTCATCGTAGCGCAGCACCAGTTGGGTGAGGATTTCTTGCGCATAGGGCTCATTGGCCGCGGCAAAGCGATCCAGCACAGCGATGGTCAGGCTGCGCTCTACCGGCGGCAGGGTCGGGTAGCGATCCAGCAGCGCCGCGCTGTTCTCCGGGCCGGGATGCTGCACGGCGTTGATCAGGCTGATCCAGTTCTGCCACCCAACTCTGGAAGCAGCCTGCAGCACGCGCTGTCCCAGCCCCGGGGCGGCTTGATCCAGCACGAAACTGGTGAGCAATTTTAAGTCTGGGTCGAAGCTGCGCGCGGCTTCAGACTGCCCGGTGAGGAGCAAGAAAGCTGCCTGCAGCCCGGCAGTTGGGGCAGTGAAGTTTTTCTCCAGCACGGCCAGTTGGGCGGGTTCGATTCCATAATCCACCGCCAGTCGGAACAGGGCGGCGATAGCCTCCTCGTGACTGCCGGAAGCCAGGGCCACCAGCGCTTCCAGCGCCAGCGCTTGCGCGCCGTCCATTGGCTCGGCGCGGCTCACTTCTTCCAAAATCTGCACCGCCTCGGGCGTAGCGTCCTGCTGCAGCGCAGCCAGCGCGCCCTTAAAGAGCAGTTCGGTTTGCAGCGCAGGTGGGAGCTGCTCCAATCCGGTGGGGTGGCGCAAAAATTCGGCCAGTAATGCGCGGGTTTCTTCCGAGAGAGTCATATCGTCCAGCGCACGGGGTCGATGCCGGATAAGATTACCTCACCATCGCTGCCTACAATCACCTCAGCCTGGGGAATAGTCTGCAAATCGGCGGCGGTATAGCGCGAAGTGAGCAGGTGAATGGTCTTATTGCTCGAACCGAGCAGGCCGGCGGCGACGCGCTGCTGCGCGTCGTAGCGCCCGGCCAGCAGAACATCCACGCAGTCCAGCAGCGTGAAAATCCGCGGCATGGATTGGATTTCCGTCCAGGAATAACCGCTGAACATCAGCACGGTCAGGCTGGTCTCGGCATGGATGCGCTGCAGCAGGCGTTCGAGCGGCCGGCGCTGCTGCAGCGGCTCGCCGCCGCTAATGGTAACGCCTTCAATCTCGTCGCGCAGCGCATCGATTTGCGAGAACAGGTCATCCACGCGCACAAGGTTGCCATTCCCGGCAGCGTGTGTTTCCGGATTAAAGCAGCCCGGGCAGCCCAGCGTGCAGCCTTGCACCCATACCACGGCGCGCCGCCCCGGGCCGTTGACCTGGCTGACGGGCAGAAAGTGGTGCAGGCGCAGTTCGTGCGAGTGCATAAAATTAACCCTGGCCGAGCTTCTGTTGGTCGTCAATCGCCTGATCGGGCGGCTCGCCGGCTTCGGGAGTCATTTCGCGCAGCAGGATTTCAGCGCCCAGGGCTTCTTCCACCGGGCGGGTGATATCCAGGCAGGCGCTACCTTTGACGCCGCGCACGCGCACTTCAACCTGGCCGTCTTTGTTGATGAATATTTCGATTTCTTGCAATTCCATGCGTCCCTCCGTTAGACCATGCGGCGCAGAACCATACGGATCTGCCCTTTTTCGCCGGTTTGTTCTTCGACGAGGGTGAACCCCTGCTGTTCCAGTTTGGCGCGGGTGGCGTGATAAGCGTAGCGCTGGGCCACGGCGTCGGCAAATTCTTTCCGCTTGACGCCGCGCACGCCCCACCAGTCGGCCACGATTTCATAGTTTTCGCCAACTTTGCGGAAGCCGATATCCCCGCTCATGCGCAATGGGATGCGCAAATCGACCTTCGTTCGTTCAACGCCAAAACTCTTGATCTCCAGCGGGCCTTCCTCCACCTTATAGCCCAGGTCTTTCAGTGCCAGGAGCAGGTATTCTTTTTCGACAATCTGCGTTTTCAAGCGCGAAAAATGCGACATGCTGCCTCCAATCAGGTAAGCCGGACAACCGGGTAATGCTGGTGGGTAAGCTGGCCGGATTTCAAATCGCGGGCATTAATCACCAGGCGTTTGTTTTCATCGATAAGAAATTCTACTTCAAAGCGAGGCTCGCCCTGCTGCGCGGGTGGTTCGGCCTCTAAAAACGTGGGGCTTTTTTCGTTCATCCAGAACAGCGAACGCTGCTCTTCTTCGTGCGCGGTGAGCTGCTGCAGGCGCGCCGCGCCGCCCGGGTCGAAAACCAGCTCCACCGGCTGGCCGATCTTCTTGTACTGCTGGCCAATTTCAAAAATCGTTATGCCAAGCTGGCGCTGCCCATCGTACGCGGCTTTGATGGTCAGTTTGGCAACCGGGTTTTGCGTTGGGTAAGCCGTGCCGCGTTCGACCAGCACGCGGTAATCGTACTCGCCCTTTTGCTGGTTGACATAGCGGATAGCGTAATCGTGCTGGATATGATCGTAAAAATCGACCCCGGCAATGAAGGCCGCCGCGCCGCGCGCCACAGCATCCAGCGGGCGGCTGGCATGCACGCGCTCGCGGCCAAACATCTGGCGCAGCGTGCGCTGTACGGAAGGGATCTGGCTGCTGCCGCCGACCATTAACACCGACTGGATCGCATCTTCATTGAAACCGCGCTCGGCGGCATCTTTGAGCGCCATCCGCACCGTCTGGTTAACGCGGGTAAATAGTTCCTGGCGGTCGAGCAGTTCTTCAAAGCTGCTGGTCGTGAATTCGGCTTCAATGACCGCGCCGGTTTCGGGGTTGATCACTGACAAATCAGCCTGCGGCGAAAAGGACAATTCTTCTTTCACGCGCTCGCATTCCACCAGCAGCGCGTTACTGACGCGGCGGATGTCCTCGTCGGAGTCGTGGCGATTATTGAGCCGCAGCACTTCCTGGAACAGCCAGCTATCGATGCTGGTGCCGCCAATCGACATGCCTGCTTTACCCAGCACGCGACAGCGCCGGCCGCCGGATGCGCTTTCTTCCATTTCCATGCGCACTACCGCGGCATGCAGCGTGCCGCCGCCAAAATCGAAGATCAGATAGGTGCTGCCGGGCTGGATGTGCGCGCCGTAGCCCAGGGCGGCTGCCGAGGGTTCATCGATGATACGGAAGCGCGGCATACCGGCGCTTTCGGCCACCCCGGCCAGCCAGTTTTCGTAGTGCTCGTAGGCTTCGACCGGGGCGCTGAGGGCGATTTCCTCGTCACCAACGCCAATTTCCTGTCCGGCGATCAGCAGCACCGTGGAAAGAAAATCCTGCCCGGCCAGGAAGGGGGTGATCTCGCGCCCGTCCAACCGCACGCGCATTGGGCTGCGGCTGCTGATGTAGCGCTTCATCCAGCGGAAGGTGTGGTTGGAATGATACAGTCCTTTTTGCAGCACCTGGTTACCGATCCAGCGGCGGTTATCTTCGGTGTAATGGATCAGTGAGGGCACCAGCGAAATGGTCTCCTGGGCCTGCTGTTGGCGGCCAAAATCGGGGATATGCAGCGGCACGCCTTCGCGGGCGGATTCATTCCACACCGTAATGACGGTATTGGATGTACCAAAATCAACCGCCAGTCGCCCGGTCATGCTGCCCCCTCGCCGGGTTCAACCGCGGCCCGCGCCAGCACCTTTCCGCTCAGACTCGCGCCAGGAATGCGCACACTCACCGGCTGGCCGGGGTGCAGGCTGCTGTCTGCGCTGAGCGGCGTATGCCGGTCAGGGTCATACGCCACGCTGTCCCCGGGTTGGCCTTCGATGGTAAGGCCGTGCTTTTCCAGGGCGCGCAGCAGCCGGCGCGCGACGTTGAGGATATCCCGCGCCTGAACCGGCTTTCCCTGTTGTTCGAGCAGGTAGGCCTGGGTGATGAGCTGCGCGGATGGCCCGGCGGCGTCTTTCAGCACCGCTTCAAGCTGCGTTCCAGCGCTTTCGCGAACCTGCTCGCCCTGGCGCGCACGCAGCATTTCCATCTCAATGGTAAGCGCATTCAATGCGCGCTGAGCGGCTTCCAGTTCCAGGCGCGCAGATTGAAGCTGCTGGCTCAGGGCCAGCAGTTCTTCTTCGCGTGGGGTGGCGGGGTTAGCGTTCATCAGCCTTCGATTATCCCTTTAATCGAGGAAAACGTCAAATTCACCAACCTGGATGCTGGTCGTTTCGCTGACCTCGATGTCGAAACGGAAACGGTGCGCCAGCAGCGTTTGCAAGTAGCACAGCGCGGAGAGCACCGGCGCGGGCAGCGCTTGCCCGTAGCCAGCCAGGGAGTTGATCAGTGCCATCTGGCTGGGCTGGATGCTGGCCGCGGGCGTATTGAACAGCGCCGGAATATCCTGCACGCGCAAATCCCACAGCGCCAGGGTCGAATCATTGGCCCCGGTGGCAAAAAACGCTCCATCCGGCGAAACATGCAGAGAGGTCAGGCGTTCCCCCGGGGTCTTCAGCGCCGCCTGGGGGCGCAGATCCGGAAGGGAGAAAAAGCGCAAATGCCCCTCGGCCCCAGCAGTAACCACCAGCGAACGCTCCGGCAGCGCCAGCACACTTTCTACCGTCCGGGCATGGGTGGTCAGCAGCCGGGCGCGGGTGCGCATTCCACCGTCCTGATACAGGATCACCTGGCCGTTGTACTGACCGGCCAAAACTTTGTCGCTCTCCGGTAGAAATGCGGCGCAGCGCAGCACCGAACGGTCAGCCTGCCCCATGCGCGCCAGTGACAGATCCGGCAGCGGCTCCAGAGAACGCGCATCCAGCATCGACAGGCGGTTGTGCAGCAGCAGAATGCGCGCGCGGTCCGCTGATAGACACGCAGCGCGCGGCCAGTCTGGCAGACGGCGCTGGCGGACCGGGCTGGTGTGCTCAATATCCCAAACCGTGGCAACGGAATCGCGCCCGGCGGTGAACACCAGGATGTCGTCCAGGGCTTCGAGTGCTGTCACTGAGCCATTATGCTGCCCGGCCTTGCGGAAGGTATCCCCGCGCAGGACATACACCCCACACGGCTCAGTTCCGTTGGAGCGTTCGGCGCACAGCAGCGTACCCGCGGGAGTGTAGGTCACCTCTCCAATCGAATGCAAAAAGTTTTTCCACAAGTTGTTCATGCCTGCCGACTGGTAATTCCAGGCGGCAACCCGGCGGCCGCTGCTGCCAATCGCCAGGTACGGGGCGTGCGGAGCGAATGCGATGCTGTTGACCCGCCCGTGAATGCGCAGCAGCGCGCGCATCACCGCCGGGGGCAGGGCAGCAGTCAATTCGGCGCCGGTGTACAACAGCGGCGCGCGAGAAAGCGCGGCCAGTCGGGTGAAAATCTCACGGTCGAGTTCACCGGAGGGCTGCCAGTGTTCCCCGGCCAGCATGCGCACAATCTCAATGCTGAGCGGCAGCGCGAGCGACTGGGCCAGCGCCCACAGGCGGTCCCATTCGCGGTTGGCGGCCAGCACGCGCACAAACAACTGGGCCTCAATGGCTGTCATTTTGGCAGCGCGGGCGCGGTCGTCACTGCTGCTGACAATGTTGAGGAAATCGGTACGCCCGGCTTGCTGCACCTTGCGCAAAATGCGCTGGCGAATTTCAGCACTGCTGATCTGGTAGACCGCGTTGAGCAGCCGCTGGTCGAAATCCAGCGTTTCGTAGGCGTCCCACTGGTCGGTGAGGAAGAAGAACAGGGCACGCTGCTCCGGTTGAGCGGGCTGGTAGCCCATTTCGGCGCACACCTGGCGCGCGATTGGCGAGTCCTGGGCAATGACTGCCTGGCAAACGGCTTCCTGGGCCTCGGGGAGTTGCAAGGCGCGCAGCGCGGCCTGGGCGCGGGTGGCGATCTCCACGTCTGGGTCGGCGCAGGCTTCGAAGAGCACGCCGACGCCATCTGCCCTGGCTTTGTGGGCAATTTCCACCCGGCCGCTTTTCAGCGCGGTGTACAGGCGCAGCCGCGCGGGCTGGCTGGCGATATACCGCGCCTGCAGGATGGCCGTTTCGAGCAACGGAGTGCGCCTTTCCAGCCACTCGGCGCAAAGGGCATTCACCGCGGGCTGTGACTGCAAATTTGCCAGACAGAACCTTGCCCGCGCGCGGATCTCTTCGTCACTGTCGGTGCAGGCGGTGATGAGGGGGCGCAGCCCATCCGGTCCGCGGCGGGTTACCAGTTCCAGCCGGTTGAATTTCAGCGCCACCGCTACGCTCACCGCTGCCGGTTGCATCGGCTGGTAAGCTGCCTGGGCCAGAGCATTTTCCAGCAATGGGTGACGCGTTTCCGTCCACATCTGGCACAGCGTAGCCACGCTCTCTGGACGGGAAAGGTGAACCAGGGCATAGCGCGCGCGGCTGGATATGGCCGGGTCAGAATCGGCGCAGGCTTCCACGAAAAAGGGAACCCAGTCCGGGGGAGCGGCGTGCGCCGCGCGTTCCAGGTTCAAATGCAGCGCGCTGAACGCGGCCAGCGGCGCGGGTTTGCTGGCGGAGCGGTTTTGCGCCAGCAGCACGGCAGCCAGTTCCGGGCGGCGGCTTTCCGCCCACACTTGCCACGCGGCATTGAGCGCGGGCTGCGGCAAATCGGAGGAAAAATGACGGCGGATGACCTGGCGAATGGCGGCATCGCTGTGATTGTCTAAAGCCTGAGCCAGGATGCGTGTAGCCATTGTATCGCCGGCAAGGGAAAGCCTGACCAACTGCAGCGCCGACTGCATACGCAGCCAGCCGCCCGCCAGTGGAATGCGGTTTTGCAGCACGGTTTGCCAGCGTTGGGCGCCGTCACCTGGGCTGCGCGCTGGGGTGGGCCTGCGTGCCATCCTTCCGCTTATTGGTCGTCATCCGCGTCGCCGCGGACGATATTGACGAACTGGTGCTCGGCTTCCTGGGCCAGCGAGAAGGACGCCGACTGCGCCCGGCCTTCGAGCAGCCAGGAGCGCAGGGCAGCCACGTTCTCACGCTGAGCTACCGAAAGCGGCACGGTCCGTTCCAGGGCGATGACGATGTCATCGCTGGTGAACTCACGCCGGTTATCGTTAAAGCCGTAATACATGGCCTCGATGATGGCCTGTTCGATCTCCGAACCCACATACCCTTCGGAAGCCGCGGCCAGTCGTTCCAGATCGTAATCTTCCGGCAGGCGGTTGCGCTTACGCAGATGCACCGAAAAGATCTCTTTCCGTTCGTCGGGGGTCGGCAGGTCGAGAAAGAAGATTTCATCGAAGCGGCCTTTGCGCAGCAGTTCGGGCGGGATGCTGCTGATATCGTTGGCCGTGGCTACCACAAATACCGGCGCGGTTTTCTCCTGCATCCAGGTGAGGATGTTGGCAAATACGCGCGTGCTTGTGCCCGCGTCCAGGCCGCCGTGCGCCAGCGCTTTTTCGATCTCATCAATCCACAGAATGCACGGCGCGACGGTTTCCGCCAGGTGCAGCGCGCGGCGCGCGCGTTCTTCGGATTCACCCACCAGGCTGCCGAACAGGGCGCCGACATCCAGCCGCAGCAGCGGCATGCGCCACAGGCCGCCGATCATCTTCGCGGTCAGGCTCTTGCCGGTGCCGGGGATGCCGATCAGCGCGATGCCCTTGGGCGAGGGCAGCCCGTAATCACGCGCTTCCTGGGTGAAAGCGCGCTCGCGCAGCCGCAGCCATTCTTTCAACGCGCCTAAACCGCCCACGTTGTTTGGATTCTCCAGCACCGAATAATATTCCAGGGCCTGGCTCTCGCGGATGATCTGCTTCTTTTCTTCGGTCACCAGGTCGATGGCGCGTTCGTCGAGCACGCCGTCCTGCACCAGCGCCTTGGAAAACACGCGCTGCGCCTGCGCGGCAGTCAGACCCAAGGCGGCCTGAACGATCTTCTCGCGTCCCAACGGCGTCAGATTTACCTTGACGCTCGGGCTGCGGGTAAGGTTCGAGAGCACTTCTTCAATCGCCGCCGCGTCGGGCAGCGGAAAGTCCATGATAAAAACTTCGTCGCGGAATTCTTCTGGGGCCTGCGCGGTATGGCTGGTGATGAGAATGGATTTGCGCGTGGCGCGCAGTTTTTGCGCCAGGCTGCGCAGCTTGCGCTTGATCTGGGCGTTGCTCCAGGCATCATGAAAATCTTTGAGCACCACCAGCGCGGAAGCAGTCGCATCCATGCGTTCCACCGCTTCCAGCGCGGTGAGCGGGTCTTTGGCAACCGGCGCGGCAGCACCGCCGGCATCCGTCAGCCACTGGAATCCATCCGCGCTGTCCCAGGCCAGGCAGCGGCGCTGGGTGCGCTCGCACATTTCTTTGATCAATTGCAGGGCGCGCTGCTCCTCGCTGGTTTCCAGCAGGATCAGGGTAAAGCGCGCGCGCAGGTAGATATCCAATTGGTCTTCAAATTTCATCGACGGCTCTCCGCGGAGTTCCAGGCTAATTCAAAATTATAGCACGCCCGTTCTGGATTGGCAAAAAACAGTTACTCGCGATGCGGTTCATTTCATCCGGTGACATTTATCCAGCCGGGGAGTGATTTCTGTGCGTTTCGCGCTCTGCGGGTCAGTGATAATCTGTTATGACGGCTGATAATGTATTCAATAAGTCAATATCCCCGCAGGAGACGCTACCAATGAGTGATATTTCCGTTGAGACAATCCGCGCAGCGCACCGAACACTCGCCGAGATGAACTATGATGTCCGTCCTGTCCACCGAGGTTATGCCAATCGCACCTTGTATATCAACCTGAGCGACGGCACGATTTGCGCAAAACCGGTCACCGCGGAAATGAAAGAGCTGTTCACCGGTGGGCGCGGTTTTTGCCTGTGGCTGCTGTGGAATGCAGTGTCGGCCGCGACGCAGTGGAATGACCCGGAAAATGAACTTGTCATTGCCGGCGGGCCGATTGGCGGTATCACCGCTTACCCTGGAACCGGAAAATGTACCGTTGTCACCATTTCCCCGCTGACGAAATCGGTAGTGGACAGTAACGCGGGCGGTTATTTTGGGCCGTTTCTTAAATTTGCCGGGTTTGATGCGCTGGAAGTCCAGGGCAAGGCGGACCGGGATGTAATCATTTTCATCGACGGTGATAACGGACGGGTGACCGTTGAAGATGCGCCGCTGGAAGCGATCGATACGCACCGGGTCAACCGGCAGTTGACCGAGCTGTTCGGCGAAACGGAAAAACAGAAGCGCGGTATTTCGGTGATTTCCGCCGGGCAGGCGGCTGACCACACCGCGATGTGCGGGTTGAATGTATCGTATTACGATGCGCGCCGGCAGGATGTGCGCATCAAGCAGGCGGCGCGCGGCGGCGCCGGTCGCGTGCTGCGTGACAAGAAGATCAAGGCCATTGTTGTGCGCTACAGTAATATGAGCGCTGAAAGCAACGGCGTGGCGGATATGGCGCTGATTCGTAAGGCCGGTCAGCGGATTAATAAAGAGATCACCGAGTTTGACCCGGTGCAAAACGACATGCGCGGCACCGGCACGCCCTACCTGGTGGATATTATGAACCGCTTTGATCTGCTCCCGGTGCAGAATTTCCGCTTTGGCGCTGACCCGAATGCACACAATATCAGCGGGGAGATCTGGAAGGAACGCTTCGACCATTCTGCGCCGGACGGCTGCTGGTTAGGCTGCACGATGGCCTGCGCGCACAGCGTCGCGCATTACCACCTCACCACTGGCCCATATGCCGGGCAAGCAGTAGTGGTTGACGGCCCGGAATATGAAACCCTGGGCGGGATTGGTTCGAACTGCGCCATCTTTGATCCGGCTGCCGTGTTGGAGATTAATTTTTATGCCGACACCTACGGCCTGGATACGATCTCACTCGGAAATTCGATCGCATTCGCTATGGAATGTTGGGAATACGGCATCCTCAATGCCGAGCGTACCAGTGGGATTGACCTGACCTGGGGAAATGCAGCATCGGCGCTGGAATTAATCCACCAGATGGCGCGTGGAGAGGGCTTTGGGTTGATCGTCGGCCAGGGCGTGCGTTCGATGAAGCGCTACTTTGCGGAGCATTTCGGCGCGGATGCAAAACTACTGCAAGATATGGGCATGGAGGTCAAAGGAATGGAGATCTCCGAGTACATGACCAAAGAATCGCTGGTTCAGCAAGGCGGTTATGCGATGGCTTCCAAAGGCGGCCAGCATGACGAAGCCTGGCTGATTTTTATGGAGCTGGTGCATAAGCAACTGCCAACTTTTGAAAAGAAAGCCGAAGCGCTGTATTACTTTCCGGTTTTTCGCACCTGGTTCAGCCTGCACGGGCTGTGCAAACTGCCCTGGAACGACATTATTCCGGTCAGCAACCGGACGGCTGCTGAACCGGCTAAAGTACCCGAACACGTAGAGAATTACTGCTGGCTGCACGAAGGCGTCACCGGCAATAAAGTGACTATCGACGATATCCTGCTGCAATCCGAACGCGTGTACCAGTTCCAGCGCCTGTTCAACCTGCGGCTGGGTTTTGGAACACGCGAACAGGATTACCCGCCGTATCGCGCAGTCGGCCCGGTGACAGCGATCGAATATGAGTCGCGGGCGGAACGCTACGATACCAGCCTGCGAGAAGATGTTGGCATCGACCCGACAGGCATGACTACGGCAAAGAAGATGGCCGCGCTGCGCACCTATCGCGAGGGGCGTTACGAGCAACTGCTGGATTCAGTCTACCAGCGCCGCGGCTGGACGGCAAATGGCGTGCCCACCGTAGAAACCCTGCGGCGGTTGCAAATCGATCTACCTGAGCTGGTGGAACTTTCTCGAGCGCACGGCGGGTAGAGGTTTTTTGATGCGAGTTTAAGAGCGGATGGGTATAAATCGCCCGTCCGCGCTTTTTTTTTCGCGCCGGGCTTGAATCGCAGCGCAAGGCGGTTTGCCGGTCTGCGTAGAAAAATAGGTTATAATGGCGCAAACAGGTCTGAAGGAGCACAGCGACAGGATTTAACATTACGGGAAAGTTCAGCGCATGGCCTTTGCCAACCGGCAGAGGTGACGAGGATGAGGGTTCTTCACCGCGAGGTGGAGTTAACCGGGTAGGCCCAGGTTCGCAGCCTGGCGCGCCGGGAAAATCGAAAGATCAGCGGAAGCCCTCCGAGAGGCAGCGCCTCTTGACCCTTTCCCCACCGGGTTTATCACAATCAAACGGTCCTGGCAAGTTCGCCGGGAAAATTGCGGCGCACCTGCGGGCAATCGCGCCTGCCTGTGTCCGCTCACCTGGGAGGAAAGCATGTGTGGAATTGTCGGTTACATCGGTCAGAAGGATGCGACCCCGATCATTTTAAATGGACTGCGCCGCCTGGAATACCGCGGATATGATTCGGCGGGGCTGGCAGTGATGCAGGATGGGCAGATTGCCCTGCGCCGCGATGCTGGAAAACTGGCAAACCTGACCAGCCTGGTGGAACAAATGCCACTCTCCGGCAACATCGGCATCGGTCATACGCGCTGGGCCACGCACGGCGAACCCTCGGCGCGCAACGCTCACCCGCACATGAGCAAGAACGGCGACGTGGTGGTCGTGCACAACGGGATCGTCGAGAATTTTCTTGAACTGCGCGAGGAATTGACTGCCGAAGGCATCGAGTTCCATTCAGATACCGACACGGAAACGATCGTTCACCTGATCGAGCGCCATTTGACCGTCACCAAAGACCTGGAACAGGCGGTGCGTAAGGCGCTGATGCTGCTCAAGGGCGCGCACGGCGTGGTGGTGATGAGCACCAGCGAACCGGATAAGATCATCGCCGCGCGCATCGGCAACGCCGGGGGCGTGGTCATTGGCCTGGGCCAGGGCGAGAATTACGTCGCCTCGGATATCCCCGCCATTTTAGAGCATACCCGGCGCATGATCTTCCTCGAATCGGGGCAGATGGCTGTGGTTAGCGCGGAAAATGCACGCGTGACCACGCTGGACGGCAACCCGGTGAAGGTTCAGGTGCACACGGTATCCTGGGACGCAGTATCGGCGGAGAAGGGCGAGTACCGCCACTTTATGCAGAAAGAAATCCACGAGCAGGTGCGCTCGCTGACGGACACGCTGGCCGGGCGCGTCGATTTTGAAGAAGGCCGCGTGCGGTTGCCACAGCTTAACCTGGACGCCGCGGGAGCGCTAGCCATACAAAAGATCCATATCACTGCCTGCGGCACGGCGGCTTACGCCGGGATGGTGGGCAAGATCTTGATCGAACGTATAGCGCGCATCCCGGTCGAATTCCAGATCGCCTCGGAGTTTCGCTACAGTGATCCGATTGTTGGCCCCGGGGATGTGGTGCTCGCGATCAGCCAGTCGGGGGAAACCGCCGACACGCTGGCGGCGATGGACGAAGGGCGCAAGCGCGGGGCCAGGTTGTGGTCGATTGTCAATGCCATCGGCTCGCAGGCCATGCGCATCGCCGACGGTTATATTTCGATGCAGAGCGGCCCGGAGATCGGCGTGGCCTCGACTAAGGCATTCACCGCGCCGCTGGTGGACCTGTACATGCTGGCAATACTGCTGGCGGACCTGCGCGGCACGTTGGCCGAACGCGAACGGCGCAAGCTGGTGGCCGATCTGCGCCTGATACCCGACCTGGTGGGCAGGTGCCTCGACCGCGAGGCCGAGGTGGAGCAGGTGGCGCGCGCCCTCAAGCAGGTGCGGGATGCGATCTACCTGGGCCGGGGAATTAATATGCCGATTGCCTACGAAGGCGCGCTGAAGTTGAAAGAAATCTCCTATGTGCATGCCGAAGGCTACCCGGCGGGTGAGATGAAACACGGCCCCATCGCCTTGATTGACCGTGATATGCCAGTGATAGCCATCGCTCCGCGCGACCCGTGGCATGAGAAGATGATCAGCCAGATTGAGCAGGCCAAAGCCCGTGGCGGCGCGGTGATCGCCGTGGCGACCGAGGGCGATCCACGCGCGGCGGAACTATCCGATCATATCCTGTGGGTACCCGAAACGCCGTGGATGCTCAGCCCGGTGGTGACGGTTATTCCGCTGCAGATGCTGGCCTATCACATCGCCTCGCTGCGTGGGCTGGATGTAGACCAGCCGCGGAACCTGGCCAAGAGCGTGACGGTGGAATGAGGGAGTAGTGTGAAAAGCGCAGCGAGCAGCAAGAATCCTGCTCGCTGCGCTTTTGCTTTAATTTTTGCGGCTGTGGTCGTCTACCGGTATGGTTGGCAGCGAAGGCTGCATCAGGTAGGCGCGCCAGGTGGACATCCACTGCGGCAGCGCCTGATAAATGACCAGAAACGCGCGAGTAGCCAACACCAGCGCAACAGCCACCAATATGGATCCAATGATGGTGATCAATTCCCGGTCAAGCGAGAGAAGAGGAACAACGGCTGTGCTGATGCGGTAGATCTGGTTGAGCAAGATGAGCCACAGGAGCGAGCTGAAAACTATGGTTGCTTCCGCGGCAGAGGGAAATGCCGCCGGCCAAAGCTGAGCCAGGGCAGAGATAAAACCGATCAACAGCAGGATGATCACAATAGCCACTGCCAGGGTAATGATCGTCGTCATGGGCAAGTTGATTTCAGCGATGGTAGTATTTTGCACAAAATCCAGATCCAGGAGGATGCTGCGCAAAATCCATGCGAACAGGAGAGAGCCAATCAGCCGGCCGGCAACAATCCAGAGGGTAGCCCGTGACGAACTTTGCAGGCTCACGGCGGGTATTGAGGGGCCGGATGACAATGGTCTGCCGCAGGAAAGACAATACTGGTTGTTTGGGTCATTTACTGTTCCGCAATACGCGCAGTTCATTTGAAACCTCCTGGGTAATACGCATTCGATGCCCTATAAATTGCTGGAATTTTCAATCTTGATCAATATTATTGTACAGACAATTGTCTTTGCCACAAGCGAAAGACGAGATCGAAATCATTAGTAATTATGTTCTATAATATGCTATACTATAAACCGATACTGGTTCGATTCCTTTATAAAAAATGCTTAAAAACGCTTTCGCTCTGATTGGCTTTGCCTTTACCACCATCCTGATTGTCATCAGCGTGGCCGCAATGGGCCTTTTTTACGATCGCATCGGGCTGGTGACGCTGCCTGAGAATCTGCCGATCCTGTCGCAGTTTTTCGCGGAGCAGGGTGAAGTTTCGGTGCGCGTGGCCGGCAGTGAGGTGGATCGGGTGGAGTGGAACAACCCGCTCGATTTGCTTCCGGTGGCTTCGGCCACGCTGCCGCCAACCCAAACGCCCGTTCCCACCGTGATCCCGACACCGCTGCCGC
Source organism: Anaerolineaceae bacterium (assembly GCA_036567625.1). Taxonomy (GTDB): domain Bacteria; phylum Chloroflexota; class Anaerolineae; order Anaerolineales; family Anaerolineaceae; genus CALDSL01. The sequence continues at coordinate 19,823 of DATCUC010000371.1, forward strand.
CGCTTGACCCGGGAATATACCGCGCGCAAACTATGTCGGCGCTGCGCCAATTGGCCGCCAACCTGGAATTATGGCTGGACGCAAACAACCGCCTGGCGCGTGACGCCAGCCTGATGCAGCAGCCGGAATGGCGCGCGCAGGCGCAGCAGGCGCTGGACCAGGCTTCGGCGTCTGCCTGGACGCTGGCGCAGGTAGGTCCTCCGCCACCGGAATACGCAGTCATTGATGGTATGCTGGACCAGATTTCGGCGCAGGTCGAAGCACTACGCGGCAGCTACCAGCAGGGTATCGCCAGCGGCGACCTGAGCTTACTGCAAGCGGCTGGCGATACATTTCTCCAACTTAGCGACACTCTGACGCAGGCCGCGGCGCTGATGGCGCAGTCCGGCTGGTCGGTTGAATAAACTCAATCAAAAACAGGTTATTCGTATAGCAAATAAGGTGGCTGCACCTTGCATTTCTGTTAAAGCACGCGCCTGCCGCGACCGGTATAATTTTTTCAGACTCCGATTGCATTACAAGGCGGCCACCTTTGACGACACCATCTATCACCGTACCCGAAAGCGCTGTGCTCTCCCTGGGCGGGTTCACCGGCTATAAAGCTGCCGAGTGGGACCGCTTTTTCCTGGAAAGCGTTCGCCGCATCCACCCGTGGTACTATCTGCGCTGCCGCTTTGGATTGCAAAATGATGCCTGGAAGACCAATGACTGTGTTTTCCAGTCGTTAAAAGAATACGTGCTGCAAGAATTTGGCATTCTCTTGCCGGAAAAATCGTTGTTCCACGTCTTCAACCGGCGCGGGAAGGGGATTCTGCCGCGCGATTTGCTCAAAGCAGTCCAGGCGGTGATCGAACCTCTGGGCCTGGAGATTGACCGGGTGGTAGTGGCCGACGGCACACTGCGCGAAGCGCTGGGCTGCGCAGACTGTGTTACTGACCTGACCGGGAGTGAAGCTTTTCACGGCAAGCCCGGCATATGCATGATCAACATCGAGAACGGCTACAGCCACGCGTTCTTCTGGCAGGTAATGAATCCGCGCAAGTTCACCGACCCGGCCTTCCGGTTAGCGCTGCGCTTGCGCTGGAAGAATGCTGTCCAGCCCAGTTTTTCGTGTCTCAAAGGCTTGTTAGGGTATCTCGAATTGGCCAAGGATTATTTTTCGATGCGCAGCGGCATTCCCGTGGGCAGCGTTGGTGAGGTGCTCGCGCAGCTCACTGGCCTCCAATCGGTGCTGCAGGGCAACCTCAACGCGGATGTGCAGCGCACGCTGCTGGTCAGCGGCATGCAAAGCGTGTTGTCCATTCTGCGCAGCGCCGCGGCGCCCCGCCCACAGCCAGCAGACCAACACATGCTGGAAGCCGGAGAAATGCTGCTGGAGATTTTCCGCCTGGCGCCGCTCGTCGCATAGTATACTGGTTCGAAACGACCAGTATTTGCGATGAGGTGGCAGGATGGCGAAAACCTTTCGAGCATTATGGGTAGAAACGGACGGTCAATCGCCCGTCACGCGCCGGATTATTGAGCGCAAAATTGATGAACTGCCCGCCGCGGATGTGCTCGTCCGCGTGGCGTATTCGTCTTTGAATTACAAAGATGCGCTCTCCGCCAACGGCAACCGCGGCGTGACGCGCAATTACCCGCACACGCCTGGGATCGACGCCGCCGGAGTGGTGGAAGCATCCTCGTCCGATGAATTTCATCCCGGCCAGATGGTGCTGATCGCGGCGGAGGAGATGGGCGCAAACTGGCCCGGCGGCTATGCCGGATATATTCACGTTCCCGCGGGCTGGCTGGTGCCCCTCCCCGAGGCCCTCACGGCCTGGGAAAGCATGGCGCTGGGAACCGCCGGATTTACGGCTGCTATTTGCGTCGACCGGCTGCTTTGGGCCGGTGTGCAACCCAGCCAGGGTGAAGTGCTCGTCACCGGGGCGACGGGCGGAGTGGGCAGTTTTGCGCTGGCGCTGCTGGCGAAAGAAGGTTTTCAGGCGGTGGCGGCAACGGGCAAGCTAGATCAGGCGGAGTATTTAAGCGATCTGGGCGCGGGCAGGGTGATCCACCGCGACGAAGTCATTGATACCAGCGGGAAGCCGCTGTTAAGCGGGCGGTGGGCCGGCGTGATCGACACGGTGGGCGGGAATTACCTGTCCAGCGCCATCCGCGCCACTCGCCCTGGCGGAGCAGTGACGGCGTGTGGCAATGCTGCCTCGCCAGACCTGCCACTGACGGTGTATCCCTTCATTCTGCGCGGGGTCAAGCTGCTGGGCGTAGACGCCACCCAAATCCAACATGCCGACCGGGTGCGCCTGTGGAGCAAGCTGGCTGGCCCGTGGAAAATCGACGGGCTGGAGCGCATTGCCCGCGAGGTGGCCCTGGAAGGTTTGGATGCGGAGATCCTGGCCATGCTGCAAGGCAAGAGCACCGGCCGGGTGGTGGTGCGTTTATAGCGTGTGCTGGGCTGCAGCGGCGCGCAGCGCAAACACGCAGGCCGGCGGCTGGCTGCTGAAGATTTCCATGCGCGCCAACTGCTCGACCGGCGTGCCCAGGTACTGCTCCAGCATGTGGGCATCCAGGCGGCACAGTTCCGGGTGATTGGGCAGCACCGCGGCATAGGGGCAGTTGCGGAAAATGATGCGCGGCGACTGGCTGTGAGCTTCCCAGCGGGCCTGATAGCGCTTAAGGTTGAGCAGTTGTATCACGCGGTTCAGCCGCTGCGTCGGCTGCCGGGGCAGGTCTTCGCCGGCAGCCAGGATTTCCGCCACCCGGCGCAAATCTTCCTCTCCGCCAACCTGATCCAGCAGAATATCGGCTAGCTGCGCCAGGTTGTTGGGGCGCGAAGTGAGCGCCAACCGGAAGGTATGCTCAGGCCGGCCACGGCTGCGCGCCGCAGGTTTTGCCACTTCCATCTCGACGGCGCCGGTTTCCACCAACCGTTCAAGATGATAGCGAATATTTGGCCGCGTCAGTTGAAAAGCGATGCTTAACTGAGTCACGGTACAGCGCCGCTGCACCTGTAAGAATTGGAGAATCCGCTGGCGAGTGTTCTCGGGCATACGGTAATTATACGACGATGCGTGATTAAAGAAAAGAAAATTTTTCTTTATTATCGCGTTGACCGGTAAGGTCGAAAATGGTACAATACACGATAAGTACACTGCATCACAAATTGTCTGCTCGCTTTGTCTATCGCAAATTTTCCGGCGCTGTCGTCTTCGAAAGGATAAGGTATGAGTGCTGAAGAATTGAATTCCCCCGGCGCGAATGTACCGCCCGAACTGCAAAATCAGGTTTCGCTCACCACGTTAGACCGGATCTACAACTGGAGCCGGCGTAATTCGTTGTGGCCGATGATGTTCGGTCTGGCTTGCTGCGCGATCGAAATGATTTGCACCGCGGCCAGCCGTTACGACTTTGCGCGCTTTGGGTTTGAGGTCATGCGCCCCAGCCCGCGCCAGGCGGATGTGATGATTGTGTCCGGCACGGTAACCAAGAAAATGATCCCCCAGATTGTGCGCCTTTATAACCAGATGCCCGAGCCCAAGTACGTGATTGCCATGGGCGCGTGCGCATCCGGCGGTGGGCCATTCAAAGAGGGCTACAACGTTGTTTCCGGCGTGGATAAGTTCGTCCCCGTGGATGTCTACATTCCCGGCTGCCCACCGACCCCGCAGGCGCTGCTGAATGGGTTGATTACCCTGCAAAAGAAGGTCGACACGCAGTCGATCAAGCAGGTGCGCTGGTATCAAAAAGGCGCGCAGGACCCCATTCCCGTACCGGTGCTTGGCCCAGACCTGATGGACCCGCGCAAGTACGCGCTGATCAAAGAACAGTCGCAGAAACTGGCCGAAGAGCCGCAGCCTGCTTCCGAAGAACCCACGGCGTAAGGAGAGGATACCTTGACCGAAAGCGTGATTTTCACCGATGTGTCTGAAATCGCTTCACGCTACCCGGAGTGGGTGACCGCGGATACCCGTCCGGGATACAGCGGGTATATCATCGCCGCCGACTTTCTGCTCGAATTCGTGAAGATCGTCCGCGACGATCTGGATTACGACCTGCTCTCTATGGTGGCCGGGGTGGATTACCTCGCCGAAGGCAAGCTGGAAGCGGTCTATTACGTGTATAAGACCACGGGCGGGCCGGCCCTGGTGTTCAAGGTCCAGGCGCCGCGCGATAATCCGGTGATTCCCTCCATTGTTTCAATTTACCCGGGCGCCGAACTGCAGGAGCGCGAAGCCTACGATTTGTTCGGCATCATCTTTGAAGGCCACCCCGACCTGCGCCGCATCCTGCTGTGGGAAGGCTTTGCCGGGCATCCCATGCGCAAGGATTGGAAAGAGCCGTACTTCGAAGAGGAACTCAAGCCGTTTAAGAGCCGCTGGCCGCAGGGGCACGTGTTCCGAGCGGAAGACGTGCTCACCCCGTACGATGATAACGTGCAGTACCCGCCTGGTTTCATTCCCGAAGAATGGGAGGCCGAGGGCGACCAGATGGTCTATGCCCAACTGCGCAAGCTGCAAAACGCCACTACCTCTGACATCAAAACGGAGCGCATGATCGTCAACTTGGGCCCGCAGCACCCTTCAACCCACGGCGTATTCCGCATGGCTGCGCTAATCGAAGGTGAACAGGTGGTCGAAATCAAACCGATCATTGGCTACCTGCACCGCAATCATGAGAAAATTGGCGAACGCAACACCTGGCAGCAGAATATGCCGTTCACCGACCGCCTGGATTATATTTCCTCGATCAGTAACAACTTTGGCTACGTGCTGGCAGTGGAAAAGTTGATGAACGTGGTAGTACCGGAGCGGGCTGAATACCTGCGCGTGATTTTTGCCGAACTGACCCGCCTGAGCAACCACTTTATGGCCGTCGGCTTCCTGCTCAACGACCTGGGGGCCTACTTCACTCCGGCGCTCTATGGGCTGGCGGAACGCGAATTAATCCTGGACATCTTTGAGATCGTCACCGGCTCGCGCATGATGTGCAATTTCATGCGTTTTGGCGGCGTCGTGCGCGATCTGCCGGAAGGCGCGTTCCAGAAGATTTACGACCTGGCGTTCGACCGCCTGCCGCGGAAGATTGAAGAGCTGGACGGCTATCTGACCAATAACGATATCCTGCGCACGCGCTGTGAAGGCATCGGCGTGCTGACCGCGGAAGAAGCGATCAAGTGTTCGCTCACCGGGCCGAACCTGCGTGCTTCCGGCGTGCCGTATGACGTGCGCCGCGCTGACCCGTACAGCATTTATGACCGCTTCGAGTTCGATGTGGTTGTGCGCTATCACGGCGACGTGTACGATCGCTACCTGGTGCGCATGGAAGAAATGCGCCAGTCGGTGCGCATCATCCAACAGGCGCTCAAGGGCATGCCCGAAGGGCCGGTCCTGACTGGTAAGCCTGCCTACCAGGTACGCGTACCCGCCGGTGAAGCCTACGGCCGCGTGGAAGGCCCCAAAGGCGAGCTTGGTTTTTACGTCATCTCGACTGGCAAGGGCAACCCGTACCGCTATCACGTGCGCGCGCCCTCGTTCGTCAACCTGACTGGTCTGGCTCCGATGAGCCGCGGCGGAAAGATCGCTGATGTCGTTGTCAATCTGGGCGCGTTGGATATCGTGCTCGGGGAAATCGACCGCTAGGCTGGGCAAAGGAGACACAATGAATGGATTAGGGATCATTAAAGGTTTGGGTGTCACCTTCAAGCATTTGCTCGACACCTACCTGGAAGACTTGCGCAGCGGCCGCAAGCGCTATTACACCCCCGAGGGCGTAGAGGCGCGCTCGCGGGCAGACACCAAGGGTTTATTCACCATCCAATACCCGGAAGAAAAGCTGCCCGTGCCGGAAGAGTTCCGCTATAACCCCTTCCTGGTTTATGATGAAGGGCCAAACGGCGAGCAGAATCTGCGCTGCACATCTTGCGGCATTTGCGCCAAAGCCTGCCCGCCGCAGTGCATCTGGATCGTGCGCAGCGATGACCCGGTCACCGGGCGCCCCGTGCCGGTGCCGGCTGAGTTTTACATTGACATCGACATTTGCATGAACTGCGGGTCATGCGCTGAGTTTTGCCCCTTTGATGCGATCAAGATGGATCACGAATACGAAATCGCGTCGTATGACCGCAAAGCGCACCACATTCTGGATAAGGCCAAGCTCTCGAAATCGGCGCAGTATTATGCTACAATCCGACCTACCAATGCTGCCCGCGAGGATGCCGAACGCGCCGCCAAGGAAGCCGCAAAAGCGGCTAAGGCTCTGGAGCGGCCAGTACGGAAAATTGGGCCAGATGCAGCCAGTTAGCTGCCTGGAGAAACCGGCTATTCTGCCCGACCAGGCAGGTTGGGCAGAATTTGGATTGTTTTGGTACAATATCGGACAAGAAGTGATTAACGATGTATAATTCGGACACGGAATTGCTCTTTCCATTACGTGTGATTCCTGAGCTTCGATCTTTACGTGGTGAAGTCTGGGCCAACCTGGTTGACCAGGTCACTTCACCCGATGCCGATCCACTGGATCAATATGCCTTTGTACTGGTGATGGTGCGGCTGAGCGGGTGCATACCCTGCAATGCAGATTCGTTTCGCGCGATGCGCGGCTGTACGCAGTGTTCTCGCCAGAGCGTTCGCCGGTTCAAAGGCAGCGACCAGGATCTGGTCAACCAATTCCAGGCGGCCCGGCGCGAAGTCGCGAATCAACTTCATAAAACCACCCCTTAGCCGTTCGGCTAAGAAAGGATATTCCTGCGCATGACCACCCCACAGATCTCCAGGGAAGCAGTTTTGGCTGCCCTGAGCAAAGTTCAAGAACCAGAGCTTCACAAAGATCTTGTTACATTGAATATGATCCGGGACCTCAGCGTTGAAGCTGACACGGTGTCATTCACCATTATGCTGACGACGCCGGCCTGCCCGCTGCGCGCGCGGATTGAAAATGAAGCCCGCCAGGCAGTTCTGTCGCTGGTGCCAGGCGTCAATACCGTGAAAATCAAAATGGATGCCAATGTTCCCGCCGACGGCCGCCCGCGCGGCATGCTCGAACTGCCGGTGCGCAACGTGGTGGCCATTGCGTCCGGTAAGGGCGGGGTGGGGAAGTCCACTGTGGCGGTGAACGTGGCCGTGGCCCTGGCGCAAAGCGGCGCGCGCGTCGGCTTGCTGGATGCGGATATTTACGGCCCCAATATCCCCACGATGATGGGCGTTGGCCGCCTGCCGCCCCCGCAGGATAATAAATTGGTTCCGGCGCAGACATACGGCGTCAAAATGATGTCGATCGGGTTCCTGGTGAAACCCGGGCAGCCGTTGATCTGGCGCGGGCCGATGCTGCACAGCGCTATCCGGCAGTTCCTGGCGGATGTTTCCTGGGGTGAGCTGGATTACCTGGTGATTGACCTGCCGCCGGGCACGGGCGATGCCCAACTGAGCCTGGCGCAGTCGGTGCCGCTGAGCGGCGGCGTCATCGTTACCCTGCCGCAGGATGTATCCTTAGAAGATGCCAGCCGCGGCCTGTATATGTTCCGCGAGTTAAACGTTCCCATCCTGGGCGTGGTGGAAAACATGAGCTACCTGGAAATGCCCGATGGGACGCACATGGATATCTTCGGCTCGGGCGGCGGCGAAAAGCTGGCCAAACAGGCCGGTGTACCCTTTATTGGCTCGATCCCGCTTGATCCTTCAGTGCGCGTGGGTGGTGACACCGGCTCGCCGATCGTGGTGACGATGCCCGAATCGGCTTCAGCGCGCGCGCTGCGTTCCGTGGCGGAAAATATTGCCGCCCGATTGAGCGTTTCCGCCCTGGAGCAGGGCGGCGGCGTGCAGATTAACGTGATCGGGTAAGGTTCAAGGGAGTCTGGATGGCTGAACATACCCCCCTGGTGATCGGTGTTCGCTTTTCGGTAGTCGGGAAGATTTACCATTTCGATGCCAGCAAAGTTCCTGATCTGCGCATGGGCGATTCGGTGGTTGTGGAAACGACGCGTGGATGGCAGTTGGGCCAGGTGGCGCAAGTTGTCGATGACCCGGAACTGCCGCCAGACGGCGAGTGGAAGATGGTGGACCGGCGCGCCACGCCGCGTGACCTGCTGCTGCGCCAAAGCTGGCAGAATCGGGAGTTCGAAGTGGTTGCCACCTGCCGGGCTCGCGCTAAAGAACTGCGCCTGGAAGGGGTAAAGATCGTCGCTGCCGAATACAGCTTTGATGGGGCGCGGCTGGCAATCATGTTCAGCACCGAAAACGAAGATAAGGTCGATCTAAAATCGCTGCGCTCGGAAATGCAGAAGATGTACGGCCCTTCGCAGGTGGAAATGCGCCAGATTGGCCCGCGCGATGTGGCCAAAATTCTGGGCGGAATGGGCGCCTGCGGACTGGAAACACGCTGCTGTTCCAAGTTCCTGACAGATTTCAGTTCGATTTCGATCCGCATGGCCAAAGAGCAGGGAATTTCGCTCACGCCGACGGAAATTACGGGCATGTGCGGCCGCCTGCGCTGCTGCCTGATTTATGAATACGAACAATACGTTGCGGCGCGTGCCACACTGCCCAAGCGCAATAAGCGCGTCATCACCCCGCAAGGTGAGGGCAAAGTGGTGGATATTTTCCCACTGCGCGAATCGGTAATGGTCGAACTGCCCGAGGTTGGTTACCGCGAATTCACCCGCGAAGAGATCAAACCCGCGGATGAATATGAAGCCTTCCAAAAGAAGGCGGCTGCCGGCTGCGGCGAGGAGAACGGCCAGGGATGCACCTGCGGCAAGCGCGAAGGCGAGCGCCGCGAAGATGCGCCGGCAGATTCTGCCGTCGCCGCGGAAAAACCATCGCCTTCCGCGCAGCGCCCAACCGGGCAGATGCACCAGGGGC
>DATCUC010000372.1:0-6983 GCA_036567625.1 Anaerolineaceae bacterium
TCAGCCTGGTGACGCTGCTGGCCGCGGTGCCCGCCGGTTGGGCCGCCGATCGTTTCGGCCGGCCAGTACTGATGACGGCTGGCGTGCTGCTCAGCGCGGTGGGTATTTTGGGCCTCAGCGCTGCTGCCGGGCAGTGGGGCATCCTGGCGGGCGGTGGGTTGATGGCGTTGGGATCGGCGGCGTTTTCCAGCGCTAACTGGGCCATGGCCGCGGATATTGCTCCCGCTGGAGCTGGCGGAAAATTTATGGGGCTGGCCAATATAGGCACGGCCGGGGCATCGGCTGCGGCCGGGCTGTTTGGCCCGCTGGTCGACGCGGCGAACCGCGCCAGCCCCAATTCCGGATTTCTGGTGGTGTTCGGTTTGGCAGCGCTGATCACCCTGTCCAGTCTGCTCGTGCTGCGGCCGCTGCGCCGGTTAATGGTGGTTCAAAATGCATCCCGAGGTGAAGCATGGAAATAACGGAAGAATCGAAAGAGCGTGAAACCGGTAGCAAATTTGCGCCGGAATTGCCCAGCTTGCTGGCTACGCTGTATGCGCCTATCTTACCATTTCTGAAGAATATCAAAATCGAACGATCTGGGCCGCGCGAGCACCAGCCCCGCGATATCTTGCTGCCGCAGGGCTATGTGGCCGAACTGGTGACCACCGGGCTGAATGCCCCGGTCCACTGCGCGTTTGACCCGGATGGCTACGCCTATATTGGCGAGTCCGGGCATAAAATCGACTCACCGCCGCGCATTGTGCGCGTCAACTTGCAGACCGGCGAGCAGGAAATCTATTACACCTTCCCGGAAGATCAGTGGATTCTATCCGGGGCGTTGACCGGTCTGTGCTGGTACAGCGGCTACCTGTATGTGATGAATACCGACCGCCTGGTGCGCCTGCGCCCGGGTGGGTTGGCGGAGGATCTATTGACTGATTTACCCGGGGTTGGCGACCATCAGGCCAATTATCCGGTCATCGGCCCCGATGGAAAGCTCTACTACGGGCAGGGCTGCGCCACCAATGCCGGAGTGGTGGGCGCGGATGATTATGCCTTTGAGTGGCTGCCGCGCTTTCCTGAATTCCACGACATCCCGGCTCAGGACCTGACGCTCACCGGGCGCAATTTCTCTTACCGCAATGTGCTGGGCAATGTGACCGAGAGCGTTGAAAGCGGCGCTTATTCGCCATTTGGCGTACCAACACAGCCCGGCCAGGTGATCCCCGCGGGCGACCGGCCCACCGGCGCGATCATGCGCTGTAACCTGGACGGCTCTGACCTGGAAGTGTTTGCCTCCGGCCTGCGCAACCCGTACGGGCTGGGCTTTGATACCGAAGGGCGGCTGTACTGCACCGAGCACGGCATGGATGAGCGCGGGCAGCGCTACATTGTTGACGACCCGGATGATTTTTACCTGCTGGAGCAGGGGCGCTGGTATGGCTGGCCGGATTATGCTTCCGGCTATCGCCTGGATGACCGACGTTGGGGTGAAGGCGGCCGCAACCGCGAGCCGTTAATCGAGAATCCACCGGAGACGGAGCCGCCAATACCGCTGGTCGAGTTCTCACCGCATGTGGCCGCGAACGGCTTTGACATCTGCAAGAGCCCAGCCTTTGGTTTTGAAGGGCAGGCTTTCGTGGCCTGTTTTGGCGACCTGGCTCCCATCACCACGCTCACCCGGGCGGTGTCGCCCATGGGCTTCAAGGTGGTGCGGGTGGATATCGAGAACCGCCAGGTGCATGATTTTGCGGTGAACCGCATCGCCGGGCCGGCATCTAAACTGCCGCACGGCGGGTTTGAGCGCCCCTCGCACTGCCAGTTCGGACCGGACGGCGCGCTGTATGTGGTGGATTTTGGCGAAATCGAGATCGCTCCCGAGGCAGGTGGCATCCGGATGCAGAAACGTACCGGGGCGCTGTGGCGCATCCGCCGCAGCGGCGGGCCGCAGGGTGCTTTGCCGCCCGAGCCAGTGAAAGTCCCGTTGTACTTACTACAGGGCGCGCTGCTGTTCGGCGGAATTATTGCCGCCGGGCTGAGCTTACGCTGGCTGATGCGCCGGCTGCGCGGAAAATAAAAAATGCCTGGAAGGTTTTGGCCTTCCAGGCATTTATCAACCGCGAAAATTTACTCGGTGACGATCAACTTGCCTTCCATACCGGCTTCCAGGTGACCGGCAATATTGCAGATTACCTGGTATTCGCCTGGGGTGGAGGGGGCTGTAAAGGTGAAGTCTTTGGTCTCGCCGGGGCCGGCCTCGGCTTTGAAAATGACATCCAAACCTTCACCGGCGGGCGGGGTCACCGGGCTGCCGACCAGCACCCAATCATGTTCCACCGCGCCTTCGTTCTTAAGGGTCAGTTTCACTTCTTCACCGGCTTTGACCGTCCAGGTGGTGGGTTCAAAGTGAAAATCGGTCATGGTGGTCGAAATGCTGTTGGCGCTGCCGCCGCCACCACCACAGGCTGCCAGAACCAGGGACGCGACCAGTACCACAAAAATCACAATGCTTTTCTTCATACTCGCTCCTCACATAAGGTTGTAAATTAAGGTATTGCCCTGAGATCATCTCCGGGCAGTATCTGTGTGATCCACAAGCTCATTGTAGGCAGCGCAGGTTGAGAAGACAATCATCCGGGGGAATGATTCTCGAATCACCCGGATGACTCGCGGCTAACGATTGTTTTCGAAAATACCCAGCACCAGGTCAGCGTAATAATAACCCACGTCCCGCGGACCGTAGTTTTTGAGCGCATCACGCATGTTGCCGTGACGCTGCAGCAGGCTGGACAGCATTTTGGTGCCGTAGGCGATATTGAATTCCGGGTCTGATAGTTCCTGAATTGAAGGCCGGTCAACAAAGCACGGTCCGGCAATGCACATGAAACTGGCAGCCAGGCCGTCACGCGGCATAACCTGCATCAGGCCGACTGCGCCGCTGGAAGAGTAGGCGCTGGGGTCGCCGCCGCTCTCCTGGGTGATCAACGCGGCAACCAGGGCCGGCTCCAGGCCGTTGGCCGCGGCGTAGATCTGGATCAAATCACACCACTGCAGCACAGACCCGGCAAACGTGGAGCGCAGCGCGCAGCCTTGCAGGCTACCGGACGCATTCTGCCCGGTCAGGCTTTGCTGTTCGTGCGGCTGCAGGGTGACGGTGACGAAGATCGGCTCAACCTCAGGCACTTCCATCACCGCGCCGTTGGTTGTCAGCCCGGTTTGCGCCGGAACTGCCAGGGAGGAAGTGGTATTGGCCGGGTCATCCGCGAGCGCGGCCTGAACCGGTTGAGAGACAATGGGATTGTCGGCGGCCTGAACTGCAGGCGCTCTTCCGCTGATCCACCCGGTGATCGCGAGAAAAATCCCTATTCCGATGAGCATGGCAGGAATAAACGCCAGTTGGACGCGAGACATAATGTTATTCACCTTGATTGAGGTTTGAAACCAATGTTGCAACGATTATAGTATATTTGTTCTAAGATTGCAATAGGGTTTCATGGAATTGCTGCTCACAAAAAAGGGGTGCGCCGGCGGCACATCCCCTTCAAAAAGCTCTCTATTCAACTGAGCGCGCTCCTGTGCACGCGCAGGGCAAAGCGCAACCAGCCTATTCGTCTCTGGGCACGGCCAGGTTTTGGATGCGGTCCAGACCGTTCGAGATCCAACTATCCAGTGTATCGGCTGTACGTTCGAAATCCATGTACGTGCCGCCCATCGGGTCTTTCACGTCAACTTCCTGTCCGGCCATTTCGCTGATCATAAAAATCCGCCCGGCAAACTGCGGGTAATCGAGCAGCAGGGCTTCCTTCTGCCCCTTTTCCATGGTCAGAATCAGTTGAAAGCGGCGCAATAAATCCAGGGTGACAACTCGAGAGCGGTGCATGCTGATATCCATGCCGCGCCGAGCCAGCACCTGCTGCGCCTCTACCGCGGCGGCTTTGCCCCCGGTGGCCCAGGTGCCGGCCGAATCCACGCGCCAGTTGCGCCAGTCAGTGCGGCCCATCATTAACCGCGCGCGAAACAGGCTGGCCGCCATTGGCGAGCGGCAGACGTTGGCCGTGCAGACGAACAAAACCGAGGGCCGGGCAACAGTGGGTCTGGCGGGCGACGGGTCCATAGCGGCTTGCAAACTAACGCTCCATGCTGATCACCTGCTGTTCCCAGCGGTGCCAGTTACCAAAGCATTTTTCCAAAATCTTGCGGCCCTCGCCGGGGGATTCCAGCCCGGCCAGTTCCAGGTCGGCGTCGACCATGATGCGCACCAGTTCGTGGAAGTGAACTTTTGGCCGCCAGCCCAGAGTTTTGCGGGCGTGGCGCGGATCGGCCAGCAGGTAATCCACCTCGGTGGGGCGGAAGTAACGCGGATCGATGCGCACATATTCCGACCAATCCAGCCCGGCATAGCTGAAGGCTTCATCCAGAAATTCGCGTACGGTATGAGCCTCGCCGGTACCCAGCACGTAATCGCCGGGCTCATCCTGTTGCAGGATCTTCCACATGCCTTCCACATACTCGGGCGCGTAGCCCCAGTCGCGGCGCGAGTCGAGATTGCCCAGATAGAGATGCTGCTGTTTGCCGGCCTTGATCGCCGCGACCGCGCGTGTAATCTTGCGCGTGACGAACGTCTCGCCGCGGCGCGGGGATTCATGGTTGAAGAGGATACCGTTGCAGGCAAACAGGTTGTAGCCTTCGCGGTAATTGCGCGCCAACCAGTACGAGTAGACTTTGGCCGCGGCGTACGGGCTGCGCGGCTCAAAGGGCGTGTGCTCGCTCTGCGGCGGCTTAGCGCTGCCGAACATTTCACTCGATGAGGCCTGGTAAAAACGGGCCTGGATGCCGCTCTTGCGCACCGCTTCGATAATTCGGGTGGTGCCCAGACCGGTCACATCGCCGGTGTATTCGGGCATATCAAAGCTCACGCGCACGTGGCTTTGCGCCGCCAGGTGATATATCTCTTCCGGGCGCACGTTATAGATCACATCCAACAGGCTGTCGGGCGCGGCGACGTCGCCGTAATGCAGGTACAGCCGCACCGATTCGCCGTTGCCGTGCGGGTCGTGATAAATATGGTCGATACGGCGCGTGTTAAAGGTGCTCGCGCGGCGGATCAATCCGTGAACTTCATAGCCTTTCGACAGCAGCAGTTCCGCCAGGTACGAGCCGTCCTGGCCGGTAATTCCCGTAATAAGTGCTTTCTTCAAGATAACCTCCGAGATTGCTCCACGCGCCTCATATTCCCAGGTCGTGAAGCGGAATAAGTATAACCACGGTAGGGATTGCTGTCAATTATCAGATTAGGAAGGCATGTCGCGGGCGGATTTTTGCGGACCTGTTTAACCCCCCAAAACTCTGGTAAAATTCCGAAGGCGCTGCTGCGCCAGGAGTTACCATTGAGAACATCGAGATCTTCCTTTCCGGCCCTGCGCTGGATTTCCATTATCTTTATCCTCATCGCGGTTGCGCTGACCATCGTTCAGCTCATCTCGTACAGCCGCATCCGCGGCAACTTCCCGGCGGGAATGGTGATCGCTGGCGTGCCGGTGGGTGGGCTTGACCGGACCCAGGCCGCGGAACGCCTGGTGCAGGCGTACGGCGTGCCCGTGGAAGTGCATTACGGCGACGCGGTGATCCAGATCCGCCCGGGCGTAGTGGGCTTTGAACTGGATTTAGAAAGCATGCTTTCTGCTGCTGACCTGCAGCGCATGAATGATCCATTCTGGAGCGCTTTCTGGGATTATTTGTGGAACCGGATCCCGGAGCCCGCCGAAGTGCCGCTGCGCGCTTCTCTGTCTGAAGACCGGCTGCGCGCCTTCCTGAAGGAAGAAATCTCGCCGCGCTACGACCGGCCGCCGGCGGCTTCGCTGCCGGTAGCGGGCAGCACGCAGTTTTCGGCGGGCGAAGAAGGCACGGTGCTGGATGTTGACCGCGCGGTGACCCTCATCCGCGATGCGCTGTATTCGTCTAACGCGCGGGTGGTCAACCTTTCGTACAACAAAGTTTCGCCGCCGCGCCCCTCGCTGCAAAACCTGCAAATCCTGCTGCAGCAGATCATCGACCAGGCCGGGTTTGACGGTATCACCGAACTGTACCTGCGTGATCTGGAAACCAACCAGGAAGTCCATTTTGCCTATCAGAACGGTGAACAGCTCCAGACGGACATCGCTTTTTCTGGGGCCAGCACTTTGAAGATTCCCATTATGGTTTCGGTGTTCAAGGCGCTGGATGAACCGCTCCCCACCGAAGCGGCCTCATTGATTGAGGCGATGATTGACCGTTCGGATAACCCGCCAGCGGATACGTTGATGATGAATTACATCAATGAAAATACCGGCCCGCTGCTGGTGACCGAGGATTTGGGTACGCTTGGCCTGCCCAATACCTTCCTGGCAGGGTATTTCTACACGGGCGCGCCGCTGCTCAAGCGCTATACCACGCCGGCTAACAGCCGCACGGATATCTATACCAACCCGGATGTGTATGACCAGACCACCCCGGCCGAACTGGGCATGCTGCTGGACGATATTTACCAGTGCGCGGAAACCGGCGGCGGATCTTTCCCCGCGGCTTTCCCAGGCAAGATCAGCCAGAACGAATGCAAGGCGATGGTACAGTACCTGTCGCGCAACCGCATCGGCGTGCTGATCGAGGCGGGTTTGCCGGAAGGCACGCAGCTTGCTCACAAGCACGGCTGGATCACCGATCCGGTAGATGGGGTGATCCACACCATTGGCGACGCGGGCATTGCTTACACCCCCGGCGGCGATTTTGTGCTGGTGATCTTCATGTATCACCCCGACCAGTTGGTATTCAACCCGATCAACGTGATTTACGCCGATCTTTCACGGGCGATTTATAACTATTTCAATACCGGGGATTAATCCCGGTTTATCCCGCGCGGCGCATAGCTTCCGTCAGGCGCGAAGTGAGGTCTTCATCGGCAAAGCCCAGCCGCGCGCAGACCGCATGCTGGATGGCGCGCGCGTGCGGCGCGGCGCCGTCAATGA
>DATCUC010000373.1:0-3393 GCA_036567625.1 Anaerolineaceae bacterium
CAGCCAGCAGGCCGCGCGCGGTGCCGGTGAGGTTGCCGCCGCCGGCGTGGGTGATCACTACCGCGTCGGGGTCTTTGCCGTAGCGGGCGCGCACCTGTTGGGCGATCTCGACGCCGAGGGTTTCGACGCCGCGGATGCCGAAGGGAGTATACAGGCTGGAATTGAAGAACCCGGTCTCTTCCAGGGTGCGCAGCAGTACGTAGAACAGCTCGGGGCCGACGGTAAGGCGCAGCACTTCCGCGCCGTAGGCTTCGCAGACGCGGCTCTTTTCGACGATTTCCGGCTGGCCGACGCCGCGGCTGTCGTAGACTTCTTGCACGATGATGCATTTCAGGCGGCGCTGGGCGGCCTGCGAGGCGACGGCCGCGCCGTAATTGCCGCTGGTGGCGGCGATCATGCCGGCGTAGCCTTTTTTAGCGGCTTCATAGGCGCTGATCGACGCGCGGCGGGCCTTGAAACTGCCCGAGGCGTTGGCGGCTTCATCCTTGACCAGGATCGTTGCGCCCTTGCCCGGCCCGGCGATCTTACGCACGGCTTCGGTCAGGTTGCGCAGCTCGAACAGTGGGGTATTGCCGACCTTGGTTTCGGCCTGGATGCGGGCGATTTCTTCCAGCGTGTAGCCGGTTTCCTGCATCATGCGCTCGTAATCGAAGGCGACGGGGCTGGTGATGTAATCATCAAAATCGATGCCCAGCGAGGCTTTCATGATCTCATTTTTGCGCGCCATCACGGCCGCATACGAGTTGTCGCGGGCGGTCATAGCTCCAACTCCTTGCCGATGGTCAGCAATTCGGCGACGGTTTTGCCAAAGCTGTGGCTGTAGCTGGGGTTGACCTGGCGCAGCGTGCCGCTCAGTTCGCGGCCGATGATGGTGGTAATACGCGCGGCCTGGCCAATGGCGGCGGGTTCGATGAGAAAGCCGGAAACGCGCATCACATAGGGCACCTGCCGGGTGTCTTCGGGCAGCGAGGGGGCGCGCTGTTCGGGCGTTAAGATGACCTGTTCGATCTCGACCCAGGTTCCTGCGGGAATTTGTTCCATAAAGTTCCTCCGCGAGATACGGCTAAAAGCGGCGCGTGTAGGCGCTCTCGCCCATCAGCGCGGCGGGGGTGGGCAGGTCGATCATGCGCTTAAGGCCGGGGGTAGCGCCCACCACGAGCGGGATCACATTGACCGCAATACCCATCGTGGCTTTGCCGCCCGCGATTTCGGGCTTGATCGCCATGTGCACTTCCGGCATGCCGTAAATGTGGATGTAATCGCCGGTGTCCTGGTTTTCCAACTGCGGGTGGATCTGTTGCGGGTGGATCAGCTTGACCACTTCTTTATCGCCGCGGTAGCCGATACCGATGTGGGCGCAGCCCGCCACCATGCCCGGCTCAACTTTGACGTGCGGGGTTTCGCGGTAAACGCTGCTGATGATCGGCTCGCGGAACTGCTCAATGCGGTCAACGCTGAGGCCGAGGGCTTCGCTGATCATATAGATCGACTCGGGGAAGCCGACATGACCGACGATCGAGCCGTCGGCGACGCCAGCGCGGAAGGCTTCGGGGGTGGTGCCTACGCCCTGCGTTTTCATCACCGTGGGGCCGTAGGGGCTAAGGTCGTTGACACGCGAGGCTTCGATGCGTTCAACGGATTGGCAGCCGCCGGTGAGGGTGACCACCAGCAGATCGAGCACAAAGCCGGGGTTGACGCCAGTGCCCACCACGGTGACGCCGTACTGTTTGGCCAGCTCATCGATTTCCTTGGCCAGGTCGGGGTTTTGGGCTTCAGGGGCCGCCATTTCTTCGGCGATGGACACGCAGTTGATCCCGGCGGTGATGATCTTGCGTAGATCGGGCATCTGCTGCTGCGTCCAGGATGTGGTGGCGATGACGACAACATCGACATTGGCTTTATCGAGCACGTCTTCGGGGCGGTTGGTGACAGTCACGCCCAGGGTGCTGCCCGTACCCAGGATCTCGCCTAAATCTTTGCCAACGTAGTCGGGGCGGCCATCAACCGCGGCAACAATTTTTAAGCCAGATTTCTCCAGCATCATCCGGGCCATGCCGCTGCCCATCGCGCCCAGGCCCCATTGAAGTACACGGATCTGTTTCATGCGAAAAGCCTCCTTTTGCATTAACCCTTCTGACCACCCATCCATGTGGATAGCGGGAACCCTGGTTGTATAAAGTGGATGTTAAATGACCGCCAGCAGGCAGGCGGATACCTCTATGAGTGTATCCGAAACGAAGCAAAAAACTGTGTTGCTTATATCTGGATTTTGATGGATAAAAATCCTTGATGCGGGGCGCGGTGAGGTGACGATTGGCGCGCTGGCGCAGTGGATGCTCCGGAGGACGGTTTTTCAGCGCGGTTTTGCTCCCCGCTTTTTTCTATTGGTGCTTTAATCAATCGGGTAGTTTATTCTTCGGCGGCCCGCTTGAATTGAGGGGCGGAAAGGTATTGTATATGAAGAAAGCGGCTTTTCTGGGTGTCTTGTTTTTGGCGATGCTGGCGCTCTCGGCGTTTACCGCGCCGGTATCGGGCGCGAGCTTTTTGTTGACGGCCACGATCACCGCAACGCCGACGGTTGCGCCGACGGCTGCGCCGACTGCCAGCGTGACGCCCGCGGCAGAAGCGCCGGATGTGAACGGGATGCGCGCCTGGTGCTGGCCGAAGGGCAGCGTGGTAACAAAAGCGCAGCTCGACACGGATGCGCCGCCGGCCAACGCAAAACCCTGGAAATTGGAAAATGAAACCCCAACAGTGATTACGGTCAACGATGCGTGCACCTTCGTCTACACGGGCAGCGAGGCGCTGGCCGAGGGCACGCAACTGCAGGTGCTGGACGCCAGCAACGCGGTGTGGCTGAAGGCTGATCTGAAACCGGGAACTGCGGCCAATTCGGGGTATGCGGCGCTGCAGCATGGATACATCATTGACCCGCCGTTCTGGTCGGTAACTTATACGATCAAGGTGGTGACGAAAGACGGCGCGGAGAAGTGGTCGAGCCCGGTAGTGTTCCGCCGCGGCTACGAGCCGGGCAAATGCTACGACGGCAAATGGCCTGACCCGGTAACCTGGTACTGCTACTATCCCCCAGATGCCCACCCCTGGGATTCGTGGTACAAGTACGTCAACCCCAAGCCCTAAACCGGTGAACCTGAGCGACCTGCTGACCCGGCAGCGCATTGCGCTGAACCAAACCGCGGCTGACTGGCGCGCGGCGGTGCGCGCTGCCGGGGATTTGCTGGTGCAGACGGGCGGGGTAGAACCGCGCTACGTAGACGCGATGCTGCGCGCGGCGGAAGAACTGGGGCCGTATATCGTGCTGGCGCCGGGGCTAGCGCTGCCGCATGCCCGCCCGCAAGACGGCGCGCTGCAAGCCTGCCTGGCGCTGGTGAC
>DATCUC010000374.1:0-15148 GCA_036567625.1 Anaerolineaceae bacterium
GTACGCCTCTTCATAGACCGGGGCGGGCGGCGGGGGCGTATACGCCTGCACCGGCGGCGGTGGGGCCGAAATTGGCGGCTGGTAGCGAGGAGCGGGCTGCGGTTGGACCGGGGGCATATTGTTTTGCACCGGGGCGGCGGCAATCGGGGGCCGCACCGGGCTGGCCACCGTGGCATCCGGGTCGGACTGCACCGCTTCCACTTCCAGGTTGATATGCTCGCCCAGCGTAATCACCTCGCCGGGGCGCAGCACATACGGCCCCATCAGGCGCTGGCGGTTAACAAAGGTTCCATTGGTAGAACCGAGATCTTCCAGGACATAATTGGTGCCCTGCAGAAAGATGCGCGCATGGCGGCGAGATACTTCCGAATCGCTGATGACGATATCATTCGCCATATCCCGGCCGATGGTCAATTCGGCTTTTTCCATCGAATAGATTTTCCCAGCGGTGGGCCCCGTGCGAACGACTAACTGCATAGTAGATGCCATATTTATCCTCCTACCCCAAAGGCAAATGCCTAGTTATAGTTTACAGGGTTTGAGAAACGGTGTCAACGTTACCAGGCCGGGCGGCTTGCGGGCAAAGGTTCGGCGGCCAACCGGGTGGGATTGGCCGCCTGTAACCTGTTTGCACAGACCTGACACGGATTAGATGCCCAGGTACGAAGCTTTTACCTGCGGGTTGTTGAGCACGTCCTGGCCGGTGCCGGAAAGGACGATTCGACCGGTTTCCAGCACGTAGGCGCGGTGCGAGATCGACAGCGCCATCAGCGCGTTCTGCTCAACCAGCAGGATACTGGTTCCCTGCGCATTGATCTCTTGAATGATGCGGAAGATCTCTTCTACCAGCAGCGGGCTGAGGCCCATCGACGGCTCATCCAACAGCAGCAGATTGGGCTTGCTCATCAGGCCGCGGCCGGTAGCCAGCATTTGCTGCTCGCCGCCGGAGAGCGTGCCGCCCAACTGGTTGATGCGTTCTTTCAGGCGTGGGAAGCTGGTGAAAACCCGCTTCATCGAGTTTTCGATCTCTTCCGGGTTTTTGCGGGTGTACGCGCCCATTTCCAGGTTCTCGCGCACCGTCAGCGGAGCGAAGATCTTACGCCCTTCGGGCACATGGCTGATGCCCATGCGCACAATCTGCTCCGCGGGAGTGTTGGTGATGTCCTTATCCTTGTAAACCACCGAGCCACGCCGCGGGTGGATTAGCGCTGAAATCGCTCGCAGGGTAGTAGACTTCCCCGCGCCGTTGGCGCCGATCAGCGAAACGATCTCGCCTTCGTTTACATGGAAGGAAACACCCTGCAGAGCATGGATGGCTCCATAGTACACATCCAGGTCTTGGACATTAAGCAACATGGGCGGCTCCCTTCCCCAGGTAGGCTTCGATCACGCGCGGGTTTTCCTGAATCTCTTTGGGCACGCCGCGAGCGATGACCTCGCCAAAATCCATGACGGTGATGTACTCGCAGATGCCCATGACCACGCGCATCTGGTGTTCGATGAGCAAAATGGTCAGGTCGAACTGCTCGCGGATAAAGTGGATCAGTTCCATCAGGCGCACGATCTCTTTCGGGTTCATGCCGGCGGCAGGCTCGTCCAGCAGCAGAAGCTGCGGGTTGGTGGCCAGAGCGCGAGCGATTTCTACGCGGCGCTGCTCACCGTACGGCAGGTTCTTGGCGGTTTCGTTCATGATGTTTTCAAGCTTAAAGATGCGCAAGAACTCGACCGCGCGTTCGGTTAATTCGTCCTCTTTCACCGCATACTTCGGGCTGCGAAAGACGCCGTCAACCAGGTTGTAACCCGCATGCGGATGGTAAGCGATGCGCACGTTATCCAGCACGCTCAGGTTGGAAAACAGGCGAATGTTCTGGAAGGTGCGGCCAATGCCCATGCGCGTGATTTCATACGGGGCCAGGCCAACGGTTGATTCCCCCTTGAAGCGAATATCGCCCGAGGTAGGAACGTACAGCCCGGTGATCATATTAAACACGGTCGTTTTTCCCGCGCCGTTAGGGCCAATCAGGCCGTTGAGGACGCCCTTATTCAGGGTCAGGCCGAAATTACCAACCGCGCGTAAGCCGCCAAAGAACTTGGTCAGCTTGATAATTTCCAGGGTGGGTGTTCCATTGTTCTCTTGTTGCATGATGTTATCCTTCCCTGTTAATCAGCAACCGCGGTTTGGCCGGGTTGGTTTTCACCAGCCGCGGGCGGCGGACGGAAGAACTTCTGCTTGAGGAAGCCCCATTCCACCGTGCCGAGCAAACCCTGCGGGCGCAGCAGCATGAGCAGCAACAGGGCGATGGGGTAGAGCACAAAACGCCAGGTAGGCGCTTCCGTGCCCAGGTAGCCCAGCAAAACGCGCAGCAAGCCCTCGAGGAAGAAGGTCCAGCCAAAAGATGCGGCGATGGTACCGGTCATACTGCCCAGGCCGCCGAACACGACAATGATCAGCGGATTAAACCCAACCAGGAAAGTAAACGTACCCGGACTCAGGAAACCGATGTAATGCGCGTATACCGCGCCACCGAGTCCCGCGAAGAAACTGCCAACCATAAAGGCCAGCAATTTTGTTCCAGCCACGTCAATCCCCATGGCGACTGCCGCAGTTTCATCCTCGCGCACTGACATGATCGCCCGGCCAGTGCTGGAACGAATGACGTTGCGCATGATCATGATGACCAGCAGCATGAACAGGAAGGCCCAGAACCAGTTGGTCAGCTTGGGAATGCCGATCATGCCGCGCCCGCCTTTCATTTCCGGGAAGGGCAAGATCGTATCCGAGTTGACCATGAGGGTATTGATCACGATGGTAAAACCCAGCGTGGCGATACCGAAGTAGTCAGAGCCGAGGCTGAGTACCGGCAGACCAAACAGAAAGCTGACTTCCGCGGCAAAAATGCCCGCGAAAATGACCGCCAGGAAGAACACAACCTGTAAAGACGCGCCGGAGTTCAACGGGCCGGGCGCGGAGATCGTTCCTAACGCCGGAGCCAGCATTGGATTGATGGCGTTGCCGATCAGCACGGCCAGGCCACCGGCGGCCACAGCGCCGATGAGGTAGAGGGTGAAGGCCGACAGCACCGGAACGCCATGCAGCCGCCCGACAACGAAGCGGTTGATGGCATACATGAGTGCCGCGCCAATGATCGTGCCGAACCCGACAACCAGCAGGCCGCGCGCATCGCCCATCGTCCAGCGGTAGGTGATGTCGGCGGCGCAGTAAGCGCCAATGCCGTAAAAGCCCCACTGCCCCAGGCTGAACTGGCCATTGAAGCCGTAGATCAGGTTGAGGCCCAGGGCCACCATGGTCATGGATGCGGCCTGGAACAAAAGCCCGCTGTCAAAGGTGTTAAGGATTTGGAAATTGCCGATTTTCGTCAGGGCGAGTTGAACGATACCAAACGCGGCAGCCGCGCCCAGCACCTTCATCCACCACTTGGGCCGCCCCATCACCCACAACAGCCCGTAAATCCAGGCGATGATCGCGGCAATTTTGACAATTGAGATGACAAGAAATCCGATTCCCATGCCAGCCTCCTATGCCTTTTCTTTCTCTGGTTCCCCAAAGATACCGGTGGGCTTCACCAGGAGAACGATAATCAAGATGGTGAAGGCCACTGCATCACGCATGGGAGTGGAAACATAGGCCATCGTCATTGCTTCGGCCTGGCCCATGATCAGCGCGCCGACCAGCGCGCCGGGGATACTGCCAATGCCGCCCAGCACCGCGGCCACAAAGGCTTTCAGGCCCGGCAAAATGCCCAACTGCGAGTGGATCATCGGGTAGGCAATGGCGTAGAGCACGCCGCCCAGGCCGGCAAAGGCCGCGCCAACGGCGAAGGTGAACGAGATGACCGAATCGACCTGGATGCCCATCAGGCGCGAGGCCGGTTTATCAAAGGATGTTGCCCGCATCGCGACACCAATCTTCGTGCGGCGCACCAGATACTGCAGCAGGAGCTGCATCAGGATGGATGCGGCGACGATAATGAGGAAAATATTGGAGATGGTGATGCTGCCGGCGGGGGCGGGTGTCCCCGATTCCAGGACATGGATGCCATCCTTGATGTACCAGGTAACCACTTCAAATGGGCGCTCGTAGGGGATGAAACGCGGAGAAAACACGAACTGCAGCGCCCCAAAATATTCAAGGAAGAAGGAAACCCCAATGGCGGTAATTAACGCGGCGATGCGCGGAGCATCGCGCAAGGGCTTGTAAGCCACCCGCTCGATGGTGATCGCCAGCAAGACGCAGATGATCATCGAGAGCAAAATAACAGTGATCGAACCCAGCACAACCGATATCCAGGAGGGGATTCCGGGGAATACCGCTGCCGGCCACATATGGAGGTTGAAGTCCGTCACCGCGAAGTAGCTAACAAATGCGCCGACCATGAAGACGTCGCCATGAGCAAAATTGATTAGTTTAACAATGCCGTAGACCATCGTGTACCCCAGGGCAATCATGGCGTACACGAAACCCAACTGCAACCCGCCCAGAACGAAATCGAGGAACAGGCGCGGGTCATCAATCAGATTTTTGCCCAGAACGTAGATAATTGCGATCGAGAGGAGCGTGAGGAACGCCTTACCAATCCACGCCAGTGGTGCGCGGGGTTTGTAGACGGCCTCGGCAGGAGCTTGGGGCTGAAGCGTTTTTTGCATTGACTAGACGCCTCCAATCAGCGAAGAATCAAAATGGTAGGTTGGAGGGCGGCAGCCGCCGTCCTCCAACCGATATTACCGGAGTTTGAACCGCGGTCGATGCACGATTACGGCATGACCTGCGAGTAGAACTTCGCCTGGCCGTCAGCCACCTGGACGATGGTGATCGGTTTGATGGGCGTGTGGAAGGCATCGAAGGTGATCGTGCCGGAAACGGCCTCGAACTTGCCCTTGGCCATCGCTTCGGCGACAGCGGTGGCATCGTCCTTGCCAGCGTTGGCGATGGACTGGATCAGCATGTTGGTGGCGTCATACGCCAGGGCCGCCAGAGCATCGGGCTGCTTGCCGCCGTACTTGGCCTTGTAATTGGTCACGAAGGTCTGCACAGCCGGACGATTTTCGGTGGGCGAGTAGTGGTTGGTGAAGTAGCCGCCATCCGCAGCGGTAGCATCCAGGTCGGGGGAGTCCCAACCATCGCCGCCGATGAAGGGAGCGGAAATGCCCTTTTCCTTGGCCTGTTTGGTGACCAGGTTGACTACGTTGTAGTAGTCGGGCAGAACCACCACATCCGGGTTGGCTTCAGCAACCTTGGCCAGGATGGTCGAGAAGTTGGTATCCTGGGCGGTGTAGGTTTCGGTGCCGACGACCGTGCCGCCAGCTTCGGTAAAGTACTTGGTGAAGTATTCCGCCAGACCCTTGACGTAGTCGTTGGCCTGATCGAGCATGACGAAAGCGGTCTTCGCGCCGAGGGTTTCCATGGCGAACTTGGCCATCATCCGGCCCTGGGTATCGTCATTGTAGCAGGCGACGAAGGTGTAGGGCTTTACATTGCCAGCCGCATCACGCACAACGCTCGGGTTGGTGGAAGTACCGGAAATCTGCACAACCTTTTTGGCGTTCACAATTTCAGATACCGGAATGGAAGCCTTGGAGCAGACTTCACCGACGATATAGTGCACGCCGTCCTGGTCGATAACTTTGTTGGCCGCGTTGACTGCCGGGTCAGGGGTGCACTGGCTGTCTTCGACGATACCAACGATCTTGGCGCCGAGAACGCCGCCCTTCTCATTCCACTCGTCAATAGCCTGCAGCGCGCCTTCCTTGGTGGAAACACCAAAGGTGGGCACGGGGCCGGACAGCGGGGCGAGAATAGCGATCTTGATCTCGGTGGGGGCTGCGGGCTGGCTGGCAGCGGGGGTGCAGCCGGCAAACAGCATTGCGAAAATGGCAATCAGACTCACGATCTTGAACGTACGCATCTTACACTCTCCTCCTTGCAGCTGAAAACATGAAATGGTTGGTATTGCATCAAACACTGTATCTTCAGGGGTCTACTAGGCGTATACGACGCTGCTGAAATGCCTCACCTCCTTTTGCTGTCAGACGAGTCAGAATAGATCGGTGGTTCCTGAAAACGATGCGTGGCTGGTGTGCGTATCGGCTGATGAAGACCCTGAACAAATCAAACCAGCACGCATTTTCACCGGTGACTGCTGGACCAGGTTTTTAAGATTACAGGTCTCCCAAATCTTGCCCGAGAGGGTTTGATAGAGTCGTCTTCGGATGAACGGCGGCTGGTATGGGATTCAGAAATTCAACAAGGGATACAGGTAACGTTCCTCGCACCAGGAACGGCGTACTTGTATAAATATAGCCATGCTAGTGACAAATGTCAAGTTAATCCGGGCGTTTTTATGACACGGAAAATGATTTTCTCGGGAGGGGAATCATTGACATTTCATGACGGGATCGTTACTCAATCCGTCCAGATGCTTGACATCTCCCCCTGCCAAACCTATAATCGATACATCCGCGCTTGACCTCAAAGAAGGAGATATACCGCGATGCAAACTTCAGCCCTCTTCCAACGGAAGACAATTATCGCGATTCTGATCGTGCAGTGGATTCCTCTGATTTTGCTGCCATTCAGCTCATTCACCGCCACCAGTCAGGAGTGGTGGCTGCCAGCATTCTTGATGCTGATGACGATCATCGCCGTGGTTGAGCTGGCGGTGCGCAAGAATATGAAATCCTGGCCCTGGGATTTGCTCGGTTTTTCGCAGGGATTCAACATCATCAGCCGGCTGATGATGCTTATGCCGCGCGCCACGATGGTGGTCAACGGCGAGAAAATGTTTAATGCACCTTATTTTGTGTTGGGTCTCATTTCCATGCTGCTTTCGGTCTTTGTCCTCTGGTATATCTCGAAGCCGGAAACCCGCAGCAGCCTGCTCGCTTCCTGAACGAAATTGTTTTTGGAAACCAAAAAGACCAGGCGCTTGCCCTGGTCTTTTTTGATGGCAGCCGGTGAGCCATTCCATTTAAAAAAGCCCCACCATGCCGTGTGTCGCGTAGTTTTGAACCTGCTTTCGCAGGTAGAAACTCTACTCAGCAGTTTCCGCCTTGGCCGAAGCCTATCGCGTTACCGCTGTAAGTTCGAGTTTCCTTTTAAGGGTGTTGGCTCAAAACCGGAAATGCGACATCACGAACACAGCAGGGTTATTCACTTTATACCACAGAATTTCGGCTGTGGGTAGGAATAGATTTTCGATGAAGAAATGAAAAATGCCCATTCCGCCGGGCGGCTTTTATGGTAAACTAGCTTGCTGATAGGAACAATGGCATTTGATGAATTTTTGTAGCCTTCGTATTCCGCAGCCCTTGCTTTTTTCGCCTGATCCTGTGTGGGGAGGTGTCCGTAAACGGCCCTCCCTGCTTCTTTTAATGGACTTCGAGCAAAGCAGACCGACGCAGATTAAGGAGAAATCATGAGCACCAAATACATTTTCTTCACCGGCGGTGTTGTCAGTTCCGTTGGAAAGGGCGTGACCGCCGCGGCTGTTGGGCGGCTGCTCAAAGAACGCGGCTTTTCGGTGGCCGTCCAAAAGCTGGACCCGTATATTAACGTCGACCCAGGCACGATGAGCCCTTACCAGCACGGCGAGGTGTTTGTGCTGGATGACGGCGCGGAAACCGACCTCGACCTGGGCCATTATGAGCGCTTTATCGATGTGCGTCTCAACCGGGTGTGCAACATCACTACCGGGCAGGTGTACGCCGAAGTGATCAGCAAAGAACGCCGCGGCGATTACCTGGGCGGCACGATCCAGGTCATCCCGCATATCACCAACGAAATCAAACGCCGCATTGGCATGGTGGCCAAATCTACCGGCGCGGAGATTGTGCTGGTCGAGGTAGGCGGCACGGTGGGCGATATTGAAAGCCAGCCGTTCCTCGAGTCGATCCGCCAGCTGCGCAGCGATTTAGGGCGCGAGAATACCGCGTACGTACACGTCACCTGGCTGCCGTACATTGGCGCGACGAGCGAGCTAAAGACAAAGCCCACCCAACACTCGGTCAGCGAACTGCGCTCGATCGGTATCTCGCCGGATGTGATCGTTGCCCGGTCTGACTACCCCGTAGACCAGGCGCTGGTGGAAAAGATCGCCCTGTTCTGCGACGTGGAAAAGAAAGCCGTGGTGCCGATGGTGACCACCAACGTGCTCTATGAGATTCCCCTGCTGCTGGAAGATGCCGGGATTGGCGATTACCTGCTGCAGCGCCTTGGCCTGGAAGCCCGCCGCACACCGGATTGGACGCGCTGGAAGCAGTTGGTCAGCGAAGTGGGCCGCGCCAAACCCGAAGTGAAGATTGCCCTGGTAGGCAAATATGTCGAACTCCATGACGCCTACCTGAGCGTGCGCGAATCGCTGAAACACGCGGCGCTGCACCTGGGCGTCGAACTGGATATCCGCTGGGTGCAGTCGGCTGAGCTGGAAAAGGGCAAAGAGTGGGATGTCTTGAAGGAAGTCGATGGCATCATCGTTCCGGGCGGTTTTGGCACGCGCGGCATTGAAGGCAAAATCGCCGCGGCGCGCTATGCGCGCACGGAGCAGATCCCCTACCTGGGGCTGTGCCTGGGCATGCAGGTGATGGTGATCGAGTTCGCGCGGGGCGTGCTGGGCTTTGAGGATGCCAACTCGAGTGAGTTTGACCGTTCGACGCCCAAGCCGGTGATTGACCTGATGCCTGACCAGCAGCAGATCACCGATATGGGCGGCACCATGCGCCTGGGGTTGTACCCATGTGTGCTGCAACCGGAGACAAAAGCCAGCGAAGCCTACGGCGCAGAGGTCGGCAGCGTGGATGAGCGCCACCGCCACCGTTTCGAGTTCAACAATGCTTACCGCAAACAATTCGAAGCCGCGGGGATGGTCTTCTCCGGACTGTCACCCAATGGCAAGCTGGTGGAAATTGCCGAAGTGCGCGAACACCCGTTTATGGTGGGAACACAGTTCCACCCGGAGTTTTTGTCGCGCCCCAACCGGCCGCACCCGCTGTTCCGCGAGTTTGTGCGCGCGGTGTGCAAGCGCGCCGGGGTAGAAACCGGCGAGCAAACCGCTTTAGCCGATTTTTGAAACGGGTGTATACTTCTTGTAGACCATCCGAAAAGATTCTCAGAAATAACGCAGATTTGGCCGTGCCCGCACGGCTATTCGAAAGCTTTGCCAACCTATTTTGTCAAAGGTGAGGATATGGATACCACGATTGAATCAGTAGTTGCGCTGGAAGTTCTCGACTCGCGGGGCAACCCGACGGTAGAGGTGGAAGTTGTGCTGGCCGATGGAAGCTGGGGACGCGCTGCCGTTCCCTCGGGTGCTTCCACCGGTATCCACGAAGCCCTGGAAATGCGCGACGGCGACAAAGGCCGCTACCTGGGCAAAGGCACACGAAAAGCCGTAGACAACGTCAACAATGAGATCGCTGAAGCAATTGTCGATTTCGATGCTGTAGAACAGATGGCTGTGGATCAGGCGATGCTGGAACTGGACGGCACGCCGAACAAATCGCGCCTGGGGGCAAATGCAATCCTCGGCACCAGCCTGGCAGTGGCTAAGGCAGCAGCCAATTCGCTGGGGCTGCCCCTGTACCGCTATATTGGCGGCGTGTATGCCCACACCCTGCCGGTTCCAATGATGAACATCCTCAACGGCGGCGCGCATACCGGGTGGCAGTCGACCGACGCGCAGGAATTTATGGTGATGCCCTTTGGCGCGCCCTCTTTCGCGGAAGGCCTGCGCTGGGGCACGGAAATCTACCACGCGCTGAAGTCCGTGCTCAAGTCGCGCGGGTATGCCACGCTGGTAGGTGACGAGGGCGGTTACGCCCCGGCGCTCAAAGCCAATTCTGAGGCCGTTGAAGTGATCCTCGAAGCTATTCATAAGGCGGGCTTCAAAGCCGGACGCGGTGAGCAGGTGGCGATCGCCCTCGATCCTGCTGCTTCCGAGTTGTATGACGAGGACAGCCGCACCTACAACCTGCGCAAGGAAGGCCGCAAGCTGACCGGCGAGGAAATGGTGGCCTTCTGGAAGAACTGGGTGGAGCAGTACCCGATCGTTTCAATCGAGGACGGCCTGGCTCAGGACGACTGGGAGAGCTGGAAGCTGATGGTCTCCGAAATCGGCGACAAGATCCAGATTGTGGGCGATGACCTGCTGGTCACCAATCCCGAACGCGTGCGCCGCGCGATTAAAGAGAATGCGGCCAACGCTCTGCTGGTCAAGGTAAACCAGATTGGCAGCCTGACCGAAACCATCGAAGCCGTGGAAACCTGCCACCGCGCCGGCTGGCGCGCGGTCACCTCGCACCGCTCAGGCGAAACCGAAGATGCTACGATCGCCGACCTGGCCGTAGCTCTCAACACCGGCCAGATCAAGACCGGCGCCCCGGCCCGGTCAGACCGCGTGGCGAAGTACAATCAACTGCTGCGCATCGAAGCCGAACTGGGCGAAACTGCCCGGTACGCCGGCTGGGAAGCCCTGCGCCAGGTGAAGTAAGATTTCAAAAAAGAGCCGCGCGAAAAATCCGCGCGGCTCTTTTTTGTTTGTTTGGGAATGGCAGGGTTGGCTTGCCAGACCCGTACCCTTCGACGGGTTCACGGCATCCCGCTGTCTTTGCGCGAGAGTACTTCTTAACGTCTAGCCGGGTTGGCGCGGAAGGTTATTTGCTGGAAATCTGTTCCAAAACGGCGACGGTGGCGTCAACGGTCATGCGCTGCTGCTCGGCGGCGCTGAGGGTGGCGGGGTTGTCACCGCCCTGCTCACCGTACCAGCCGAACTGAGCGTGGTTGCCGCCGGGCAGTTCGACCCATACTGTGCCCTTGGGCAGACGCGATAACGCCCCGGTAATCGTGTCCAGGTCGGCGACGCCGTCTTGCGAACCGTAGATGGATGTGACCGCCAGGTTCTGGCTGGAAAGATCATCGCTGCCGGCCGGATACGAGGCCCACAGCACCAGCCCCTGCACCGGGTTGCGCGCGGCAAAATTGGCGGCCATGGCGCCACCCAGCGAGTGCCCGCCAACCGCCCAGTGCTTGATTTGCGGATAGGCCGTAAAAACATCCGCGGCGGCGCTGGCATCCAGCACAGCCAGGTTGAGCGGCATGCGCACAATCACCACCAGGTAGCCACGCTCGGCGATGGCGCGCGCCTGTGGCGCGTAGGAGCGGTAGTCAACCCGCCCGCCGGGATAGAGCACCAGGCCGGTATCCGGCTGCGCGCCGGCAGGCAAAAACGCCAGCCAACGGTCATTGGTCACCTGCACCCGCGAGTCGCTTTGCAGCGCCGCCAGGGCCTCGGGGGCCGGGCCGAGTGGCGTTTCACCCCAAACCACAAAAACGCCAACGGCGATCACAAATACCAGCAGCATGACAAACACAATCTTTTGCCAGAGTTTCATCTCTTCTCATTTCCATGCAATAGCTCACAGGCGCGCGCCCACACGCGGTCGAACATTTCTACCGTCAGGCGGCCAGTTTGCGTATTCTGGCGGCTGGGATGGTATGAAGCTAACAGCCAGGGGAGACCTTCTCCTAAATTGTACAACCGGTCGTGTCCAAAATCCAGTTTTGGGATGGAAAAGCCCCGCTGCCGGTAGATGGTTAGCATATTTTGGAAGGCAATCTGCCCCAGCACCACCACGCCCTGCACCTGGGGCAGTAGATCGAGCTCACGCAGCAGGAATGGACGGCAGGCCAGCATTTCTTCCGGCAGGGGTTTGTTGTCGGGCGGAGCGCAGCGGCACACCGCGGCAATATAGACATCTTTGAGCGCCAGCCCATCATCGCGGTGAACGGCGGTGGGCTGGTTGGCGAATCCGTAGCGGTGCAGCGCCGCGTACAGAAAGTCGCCGGATGAATCGCCGGTGAAGACGCGGCCGGTGCGGTTGCCGCCGTGCGCGGCCGGGGCAAGCCCCACTACCAGCAGTCGTGCGGCATGGTCGCCAAAGCCGGACAGCGGCTTGCCCCAGTAATCCCAAGCGCGGTACGCGGCGCGTTTCTTCAGCGCCACTTCCTCGCGCCAGACCACCAGCCGCGGGCAGCGCCGGCAGGCGTGAACCTCCTCAATCAAAGAATCCCAATCCGATGGGTTCATACAAATCTCTCCAACTGATCAACCGCGCTGATCTCCGCGATTCGACTATTGCTTTTCTTTAAGCAAACAGAACAACACCTAAGCGATGAACATTGCGTCGCCAAAGGAAAAGAAGCGGTATTCTTTCTCAATCGCTTCCTGGTAGACGGAAAGAATCCGTTCGCGCCCGGCAAAGGCGCTGACCAGCATCAGCAGCGTGGATTTGGGCAGGTGAAAGTTGGTGATCATGGCATCCACTGCGCGGAAGGTGTAGCCAGGCAGGATATACAGGCTGGTCGGCCCGCTATATGCGCTCACTGTATCACCCGGACGAGCCGCCTGCGCGGCCGTTTCGAGGGTGCGCACACTGGTGGTGCCCACGGCGATAAGCCGCCCGCCGGCGCGGCGGGCCGCGTTGATTTCATCCGCAGCCTGGCCGGTCAACTCGCACCATTCGGTATGAATGGCGTGCTGCTGCGGGTCATCTTCCGTGACCGGGGCAAACGTATCCAGCCCGACGTGCAGCGTCACGCTGGTAAAGCGCACGCCCTGCCCTTGCAGCGCGCGCATCAGCTCGGGGGTAAAATGCAGCCCGGCGGTTGGCGCCGCCGCCGAACCGCTCTCCTGGGCGTAAACCGTCTGGTAGCGTTCGGGGTCTTGCAGCCGGGTATGGATATACGGCGGCAGCGGCATTTGCCCAATATTGGGCAGATACGGTTCCACCGGCTCGGCAAACCGCACCAGGCGGCGCGAGCCGTCCAGCGCGGCGATAATCTCCACCGCGGGGCCATGCTCCAACTGGATATGTTTTCCGGCGGTCATGCGCTTGCCGCCGACCAGCGCTTCCCATACATCCGGCTCCACGCGGCGCAGCAGCAGAATTTCGACCCTACCGCCGGTATCTTTGCGGCCGTACAGGCGGGCAGGAATGACTCGGGTCTGGTTAATCACCAGCAGATCTCCGGGATGCAAAAAATCGCCTAATTCGTAAAAATGGCGGTCTTCGGTCTGCCCGCTGGCGCGGTGCAGCACCAGCAAACGCGAGGCGTGGCGCGGTTCTACCGGCGTCTGCGCGATGCGTTGCACGGGCAGGTAATAATCAAAGTCTTCGGTTCTCACGGGAATCTCTTACAACAGGCGCGGCTGCTGATTATCGTTATACGGCAGGTTGAGGTGTTCATAGGCCAGGCGGGTGGCCACGCGGCCCTGCGGGGTGCGGTCGAGAAAGCCCAACTGGAGCAGGTACGGCTCAACCACGTCCATAATGGTATCCGGTTCTTCGCTGATCGAGGCAGCGATGGTGCTGAGGCCAACCGGGCCGCCGCTGTACTTCTCGATGATCGTCGCCAGCACGCGGCGGTCAACTTCGTCCAGGCCAAGCGGGTCTACGTTGAGCAGGTTGAGCGCTTCAGCAGACACCGGGCGGGTGATTACCCCATCGGCGCGCACCTGGGCAAAATCACGCACGCGGCGCAGCAGGCGCAGAGCCACGCGCGGCGTGCCGCGCGCGCGGCGGGCAATTTCCTCGATCCCATCCGGTTCGGAGGGCATTTTCAACATGCGCGCAGCACGCTGAACGATATCTTTGGTGGCGTCGAGGCTGTAGTAATCCAGGCGGTAGACCGCGCCAAAACGAGCGCGCAGCGGGGCGCTAACCAGCGCCAGCCGGGTGGTCGCGCCGATGACGGTGAAGCGCGGCAGTTTAAGGCGGATAGAGCGCGCCGAAGGGCCTTTGCCGATGACGATATCCAGGGCGTAATCTTCCATGGCCGGGTAGAGCACTTCTTCCACGGCGCGCCCCAGGCGATGGATTTCGTCAATGAACAGAATATCGCCCGCGCGCAGGTTGGTAAGGATGGCGGCCAGGTCGCCGGCGCGTTCGACTGCCGGGCCGGCGGTGATCTTGATGTTGACGTTCATTTCATTCGCCAGCACATGTGCCAGGGTGGTTTTGCCTAAGCCTGGTGGGCCGTAGAACAGCACGTGGTCCAGCGGCTCGCCGCGCTTGCGCGCCGCGGCGATCAAGATGGATAGATTTTCTTTGATCTGGTCCTGGCCGATCAGGTCAGCCAACTGGCGCGGACGCAGCGCCTGGTCAACGCGGTCATCCGGGCGGGCGTCGGGGCGAAGGATTCCGTTCTCAGCATCGCTCATGGGCTTGATTATACTATAATAAGACCATCTTCCTTTCGGAGACAGGCTCAAATGTCGAACATATTTCCTTCAAACCACCCTCTGGTAGCGCACAAGCTCACCCGCCTGCGCAGCGTAGAAACCGAACCCAAGAAATTTCGCGAACTGGTGCGCGAACTGGCCGCCCTGCTGGCCTATGAAGCCACAGCCGACCTGCTGACGATTCCGAAAGAGGTGCAAACGCCGCTGACAAAAACCACCGGCGTGGAATTGAAGGAGAAAATTGGCCTGGTGCCGATCCTGCGCGCCGGGTTGGGCATGGTGGAAGGCGTGTGGGGTCTGATGCCCTCCGCCGAAGTCTGGCATATCGGGATTTACCGCGACGAGCGTACGATGCAGCCGGTGGAGTATTACAACAAACTTCCCATCGAGCCCACGGTATCAGTCTGCCTGGTGCTTGACCCGATGCTGGCGACCGGCGGCTCGGCAATCGCCACGGTTGATGTGCTCAAACGCTGGGGCGTACGCAAGATCAAATTCGTCGGGCTGATCGGCGCGCCGGAAGGCATTCAGGCGCTGTCGAAACGCCACCCAGACGTGCCCATCCACCTGGCAGCGATTGACGAGCGCCTGAACGAGAATAAATACATCGTTCCCGGTTTGGGAGATGCCGGCGACCGACAGTTTGGCACCGGTTAGCACGCGCCGGGCGGCAGGTGCAGAGAAACGCGGGTAAACGCGCCCGGTTGGCTTTCGAGGGTCAGCGTGCCGCCGGCCACGGCCATCATCGTGCTGTGCAGGGCCAGCCCATGCCCGCTGCCGGAAGGTTCGACAGCGCCGGTTTCCAGGCTGCCGCCGCTGTCTTCGATTTGCAACAGCAGGCCATCTTGCCAGGCCAGCCGCAGAGTCAGCTTGAGCGGCGCGCCGGGGCGGGCGCG
>DATCUC010000375.1:0-12589 GCA_036567625.1 Anaerolineaceae bacterium
CGCGAGCCACGCCCTGCAGGCTCGAAGCCGCGCCGGCGACCATCGCCGCCGCAGCCGACGAACCGCCAAAGCTGCTGGTGTAAAAGCTGGTGGGGTTGCTGTCGCCGTCCATGTACAGGTCGCCGTACCCCGTGGTGACCACATTCTCGCCCCAACCTTGCAGGTCGATACGCGAGCCGGTATTGGCGTTGCACAGTGGTTCGCGGGTGTCGCTCGCGCCTGCTCCAACCAGGATCGCGCCCGAGTCGCGCACCGAACGGTTGAACCGGTTGGTGTATACATCCGCGTTCAGGTTGACCGCCCCCGTACCGGCGGCTTCGATCACGATGATGCCCGCGCTGGTAGCGGCATAGATGGCTTCATATACGTCTGGCCAGTACTCCACCGGAATGTACTCAAAGGTCGAGCAGTCGCAGCCTGCGGGACATTCGGTGTTCGTGCGCGGGCCGAGCCCTTGCACCGGCAGCAGAATGATATCGCCTGTGCGCCCGTCTTTGGTCAATTCTTGCGTGGCAGCCAGGATCGCCTGCGAGATGCTCACGTAACCCAGCGTGGAAATCATGCGGATATACGTGTCGGGGGCGATGCCGGTGACGCCGTACGTGTTGTCGCGCCCGGCGACCACGCCCAGCACGGCCGTGCCGTGGTTGAGCCAGGTCATGTCAGATGAGTTGACCGAGCCGGGCAGGAAGTTGTCATTGCTGATCGGCAGATCTTCGTGCCCCACAATCCAACCGCCCTCAATATCGACCAGGGTCACATTGGCGCCCTTACTGCCGGTCGGGCCGGTTGCGCCGGGAACGTTCAGCGCGGTCAAATAGGTTTGCTGCGGCTCATAGTCGTTCGGCGTGGCCATCAAGTTCGAGGCCGGGGCGAGGATGGGGGCCATATAGGCCGTTTCGACCTGTGGGTTCTGCAGCAGGGCGTCCAGCGTTTGCTGGGCCTGTTCAAAGGTTGCCCCTTCGCCCAGGTCTGCGGAATAGTAGGTACTCAGCGTCGAAACCGACTGCGCGCCCAACGATTCACCCGCTGCCGCCGCTTCCGGGAACATCGGCGTCAGGTTTAGCTCGGGCAAGGCGCTGGCTTCAGCCATCGATTGCAAACCGCCCGGAGCCTTCATTTTAACAATCAGATTGCGGTAATTGACCCGCTCGGCATCCTGGGCGGCTGGAGCGGCGGCTGTTGCGCCGGCTGCCTGGGCCTGAGCGGGAGATGGCGCAGCCGCGACTGAGCTGATCAGCAGGCTGGCACACATGAGCAGCGCAAACAGGCGGTTAAGCCACTGCTGCTTGGTTATCGTGCGAAAAGTATATTGCATGGTACGCCTCCATAGAATTGAATTACCGACTGTTTGTTTATCCCCGTACCGATAATCTCTACCGTTAAACGAAAAACGCGCGATCAGAAACTAACCATTTCTGCAGCCGCTGAAGTTTGGCCGGCGCAAACAAGGTGTTTCACCGGCATGGGATGTTGGGTGAGATTTGACATGAATGTGTTGTAGGAATAGGCATGCGAAAAAACACCCGCCTGCTATCTATAGACGTTCTCCGACATTTTTTGGTTCCCGGGGCTTATTATACTCCATGCCCAAACCGCTTTTCCGGGCGGGTTCAAGGCCCAAAACGGTCGATCAGCGCGCCCAGGTAGCGCGATTTGAGCTGCTGGCTGGCCAGCGCCTGTTTGAGCGGCGGCGCTTTGAGGATGGCCCCCAGGATCGCCGCCATGGCGCGGTGACTCGCCAGGGCCTGGTTGTCAAAGATCAGTTCTTGCAGCATGCCTTTCTCAATGGCAAGCATGACAATCCGGTGCACCGAAGTGACCGGGGTAATCACGCGCTCGCCGCGCGCTTCCAGCCGCAGCGCCGATTTATTGCAGGCGCGCACGCAGACGCCGCAGCCCAGGCAGGTTTCGGCATACAGGTGAGCCTTCTTGCGGTTCTTGTTTTGCGGGTCGTTAGCCGAAACCAGACCCATGGCCTCTATCGGGCAGGCGGCAACGCAGCGCCCGCAGCCGTTGCACGCGCTCTCGTCCACCACCGGCAGGTAATTCGTCGTGGCGATCGGGTTCAAAATCCCCAGCCGCCGCGCGGCCACCAACGCCTCACAGCAGCAGCCGCAGCAGTTGCAGATAAAGCTCACCGTGCGCTGCGCATTCTCGCCAAACTGTACCAGGCCGCTCTCATAGGCTTGCTGAAGCAGGTCCATGCCTTCTTTGGCGTCCACCCGGCGCGCATAGCCATGCCGGATGAGCGAATCGGCCGTGCTGCCAAAGGTCATGCAAATATCCATCGGCGCGGAACACGCCTGGTCCAGGTGCTGCATTTTGTGACGGCAGTAGCACATTCCCACGCCCATGTGCTCAGTAGTCTGGATCACCTGGCTGGCGCGTTCATAGTCGTAGACAATCAGCGTATTGTCTTGTGGAAGCTGCGGCTCCTGCACGAACACGCGCCCCGGTTTGGTGGGCTGGTCAAACAGCGCGCGCACAAAGTCTTCTTCCACGTTGAGATACTGATAGTACAACTCGGCCAGCACCTTCTGGTCAACGTCGGCGCGCACCCGCATCATCGAAAATTCAAAAAAACCGGCCATCGGCGGCGGCAGCGTGTACACCATCTCGCCGTTAATCTCCGCATCCAGCAGCACCGCGCGGCTGGCTAATTCATCCAGCACGGCGCGGCTTTCAGCCGGTGAACGGCCCCATGCCCGCGCCGCCTGCGCGAGGTTGAACGGCTTAATGGGCAGCAATGCCACCAGTTCAGCTTCCTTCTCTGAAAAAAGCAAACTGAGGATTTGATGCAGCGTTTTTGAGGGCGGCGCTCCCTGTGGGAAGCGGTTGATCCGTTCTGTCAGTTGTTCGTAGCCAGACTTAGCCGTGTGATGCGCCAATGCAAGTCTCCGTGGGGTGGGTTGCTTGTATTGTACGGGGTATTCGGGCGTTTGTGAATAGGGGGAAACCTACGGTACGTTCGGCTTGATCTGCGGCCAGACGGGGTAGAACATCAGCCACTGCTGCGGGGCGCGGCGGATAAAATCTTCGGCGCGGCGCAGCACCGCCTCTGCGTTCGATTCCAGCTCGGTCTTCAGGTCTTCGTTGCGCTGCATCTCAATCGGTTCGGATGCATCCAGCAGGTAACGTCCGCCGGTCATCCGCTGCACCGCGCCCACAATGACCGGCACATTGGCCTTCATCGCCAGGCGGATATATGCCACCGGCAGCGGCGCGGGGATGCCAAAAAAGCGCGGGTGATAATTGGAATCCGGCAGCGGACGGTCCAGCCCGGTGATGACAATGCCGCCATTTGCCATGCGCTGTGCCGCGCTGCGCATCGATTCGAGCGACATCGGCGTGACCTCCATGCCCGGCATTTCTCGAAAATGGTTTTGCACCTTGTAAGCCCCTGGCGGCTGCGGGTACGACAGCACCTGGAAGTTTACGCCACGCAAAGCCAGCGCCCGGCCCGCAAAATCAAAATTGCCAATGTGCGGTACGACAAACATGCAGCCGCGCTCATGCCGTTCGTGATTAACAAACCGCTCCATGCGCGGCGAGAGCAAAACGCGGTCCAGGATGACTTTGGGCCGGTTGATGTTATGGTAAAAATCGTACATGGCGTAGCCGGTAAAGCGAAAAACCGCTTCGACCACGCGATCTAATTCGAGCCCGCTGAGCTGCTTGCAGCTAACCACCCACTGGTTCAGGCGCACTGCCTGGCGCTGCCCGGTTCCGCTCAACCGGCCAATAAAGCGCGCGATATTCTCGGCTACAGAGTAACCAGCTTGCTGCGGGATCGTTTGGCTGAGAAACATCGCCAACCCGGTGGCGATGCGGCTGTAGAGAAAGGATTGGATGAGCATCTTCTTATCTTCTGATGTTGTCTGTCGTTTTTAACAATAACACCAACACAGTACGCTTGATGTGGCTATCCATGCGCTGGCGTGGAATACCCACCGCTAAGGGAATCAACTGTTGGCGCAAGGCACAGGCAAGGTCACCGAAGAAAGGCCCTCTCAGGGCATGTGCCGTTTCCGCCCCCCACTCAAAGTATAGAACAGGTCGGTCGAATAATCAATAAAATTGCTCAAAAAAAGACCGGGGGATTTCCCGGTCTTTTCATGCGCTTTTCCCGTATCAGTCTTTCGAGCCGAGCGGTATAAAAATCCGCGTGGCTGCGCGTTCATACGGCAGGCGAATGACGAAGATGTACCGCCGCGGCGAAGATTTCGTCCCATTCGGAAGCACCGCGTTGGCAAGGATTTGATTCCAGCCGTCCAACCCCCAACCGGCGTTCAATATACTGGATGGGATCACGTAGGTGGCATCGGTCGCAAAAACAGTGGCGATATCGACGTAATCCCCTGCCACCGCATCCCAGCGGTAGAAACGCACGCCGCAGTCTGCGCAGTTGGTGATGTGGACGTGCAGGGTAATTTCCTCAT
The DNA here is from genome assembly GCA_036567625.1 of Anaerolineaceae bacterium. Classification (GTDB taxonomy): domain Bacteria; phylum Chloroflexota; class Anaerolineae; order Anaerolineales; family Anaerolineaceae; genus CALDSL01. The sequence continues at coordinate 4,443 of DATCUC010000375.1, forward strand.
TGCCCACGCGCCAGTTACCCGAACGCACCGGGGCGATCCACTGGACCTGGATCCCCGTATCCGGGTTGACAATGTCGATTTCCACTGTACTGGGCGATCCGCACAGGCCCGATACCGTTTCACAGGCGCGGAAGGTAAACTCATCGTCATAACTGTACATGTGGCTGGCATTGTAGGTGAATGAACCGTCGGGATTAGCGATCAGTTCGCCATAAATCGGCGGCGTAACGATCTGCGCGGTGAAAGCATTGTTTTCAATGTCTGCGGCATCCTGCAGCAAGCCCGGCGGATCACCCAGCGGCGAGGAGGCCGGAACGATGAGAACGCCATCCACAGCCACCGAATAGAATTTTGAGTAGGTGCGCGGCGCATCGTTCACCGGAGTTACGGTCAGGTTGACGGTCACAATGTTTGACTGCGCACCGCCATCACTTGCGCGGTAGGTGAAGCTGTCGGGGCCAAAGTAGTTTGCCGCGGGCGTGTAGGTGAACAAGCCATTGGCGGGCATAGTCACCGTACCATGCCCGGCGTTAGCCACCAGCACCGCGTTGAGCGAGTCGCCGTCTACGTCGCTGTCATTGGTCAACACGCTGACCCCTCCACTCGCAGCCAGGTTGAGCGGGGTGTCTTCGGCGGTCGTATAACTTTCCGTCACTGCCACCGGGGCATCGTTCACCGCAGTCACGTTGATCGTGGCAATGGCTACATCCGGCGAATTAACCTGGCCGTCATTTGCAAAGTAGCGGAAAGTATCCACGCCGTTGTAGTTCAGACTGGGCGTGTATGTGAACGAGCCGTTGTCATTGAGCGTCAACGTACCGTGCGCCGGCGCCCCCGAAATAACCGCGTGCAGCGTGGTATTGTCCACATCGCTGTCATTGTTCAGCACGCCCGGCGCGGTGATGGTCAGTGGGGTATCTTCCGCGGTGGTGTACGCCGGGTCGGCGACTGCCAGTGGCGCATCATTCACCGCGGTGATGGTGATACTGATCGTCACCGGGGCTGAGTTCAGCAGGCCGGGGTCCGTGGCGCGGAAGGTGAAGCTGTCGCTGCCGAAGTAGTTGAGCGCCGGGGTATAGGTCAGGTTGGGCTGGGTGCCGCTCAGCGTGCCGTGCAGCGGGGCATTCACCACCGCAAAGGTCAGACTGGCCGGGGTTTCGATATCCGTCCCGGTCATGGTAATCGCTCCTGGCGTGTCTTCCGCCACTGTTAGCGTACCTGCGTTCGCTACCGGCGCATCGTTGACCGGGTTGATCGTCAGGTTGACTGTGACCGGTTGAGAATACAACTCGGTGTCATATGCGCGGTACTGGAAGCTGTCTGGGCCGTTGTAATTGGCCGAAGGGGTATAGGTGAACGAGCCGTTGGCATTGAGCGTCAACGTGCCGTGGTCCGGCGCATCATAGACCACCGCGGTCAGGCCGGTGCTGTCAATGTCGTTATCGTTGTTGAGTACGCTGCTGCCTACCGCTACGGTGAGGGTCGTATCTTCATCAAACGCCGGGTAGCTGTCAGTTGTGCCAACCGGCGCATCGTTGACCGGGGTAACGTTGATCGTAACCGTGGCCGGTTCGGAAGCGCCCCCCGCATCCACGGCCGTGTAGGTGAAGCTGTCATCTCCGTTGAAGTTGGATGCTGGAGTGTAGGTGAATTCACCGCTGGGCAGCAGGGTCAGCGTGCCATGATCTGGCCCATCCACCAGCGCGGCATTCAGCGCATCATTTTCCACGTCGGTATCGTTCGCCAGCGGCCCGGGAGCAGTTACGGTCAGCGGCGTATCTTCGGCCGTGCTGTAGGTATTATTCACCGCCACGGGCACATCGTTCACGTCGGTAACTTCCAGGCTCACCGTCACCGCGGGCAGTGCCGACTGCAGGTCGCCGTCACTGGCCCGGTAGGTGAAGCTGTCCGGCCCGGTGTAATTCAGCGATGGTGTATACGTAAATGAACCGTCGCTGTTCAGAGCCAGTGAGCCATGCGCGGGGCCGGCCGATAGCACTGCCGTCAGGCCAGTGCTGTCAATATCGGTATCGTTGTTGAGCACACCCGGCGCGGTCACGACCAGCGGCGTGTCTTCCGGCGTGCTATACGTATCCGCTACTGCCACCGGGGCATCATTCACCGCGTTCACCGTAAGATTCACCGTCGCCGGTAATGCGGAATTTAGCGTTCCGTCATTGGCGAAATAGGTGAAGCTGTCCGGCCCGTTATAATTCGCGTTGGGCGTATAGGTGAAGCCGCCGTTGGTGTTCAGAGTCAGCGTGCCGTGCTGCGGGTTTCCCTGCAGCACCGCGGTAATCGCATCCCCGTCAACATCGTTGTCATTTCCCAGCACGCCGTTCGCCGCAACAGTCAGCGGCGTATCTTCATCGGTGCTGAAGGCATCATCGGCGGCGGTTGGGGCATCGTTCTGCGCTTCGACGGTGATCGTCACCTGCGCGGTGAGCGCCGAGTTATTTTGCGTATCATTGGCATGGTAGGTGAATGTATCTTCCCCTTCAAAATTGGCTTCCGGAGTGTAGGTGAATGAACCATTCGGGTTCAGCGCCAGCGTACCGTGGGCTGGGCCAAGCGCCAGTTCAGCGGTGAGCGGGTCGCCATCCAAATCCGTGTCATTATTCAGCACGCCCGGAGCCGGGACCGTCAGCGGGGTATCTTCATCCGTGATGTAAGCATCATCGGCAGTCACCGGCAGGTCATTGACCGAAATTACGTCAATAGATACTTCCCCGGCTGTCGCCGAGGTGGATACGCTGTCATTGGTGTAATAGGTGAATTGATCCGGCCCGTGATAGTTGGCTGCGGGTGTGTAGGTGTAACTGCCATCCGAATGGAGATCCAGCGTGCCGTGCTGTGGATTTTCTGCCACCACGCAGTTCAGGCTATCGCCGTCGGCGTCGATATCATTGGCCAGCACGCCTGTTCCCGAAACCGTCAGCACGCCGTCCTCGTTGACCTGTGCCGTATCATTGACGGGCACCGGGCGATCATTGACCGGGGTGACGTTAATAGTCACCCCGGCAGGCGGCTGCGAGGTAAGCACGCCATCGTAACAATTATAGGTAAACGTATCCGGCCCCTGGAAATTGGCGTTGGGGGTATACGTGAAAGTGCCATTGGGGTTGAGGGTTACACTGCCATTCTGCGGCTGGGCAACCAGTTGGGCCGTGAGCGCATCGCCGTCTATATCGGCGTCATTGTCCAGCACCGTCACTGCTGTCTGGTTAAGCGGGGTATCTTCCGCGGTCGTAAATTCGTCACTCGCGGCTGTTGGCCGGTCGTTGACTGCAGTGACTTCAATCGTTACTGTGGCCGGATCGGCAGAGGATATGACCGGATCACTGGCGAAATAGGTAAAGGTAATCTCGCCGTGGAAATTGCCCGGGGGGTTGTAGGTAAAACTGCCGTTCGAGTTCAGGGTCAGCAGCCCCTGAGTGGGCAGTGTTCCGATGGAAGCAGTAAGCTGATCGCCGTCCACGTCCGTGTCGCCTGCCAGTACACCTGGCGCGGCCACGGTCAGCGGCGTGTCCTCGGCGGTAGAAAACGTGTTGGCGCTGGCCACCGGCCGGTCATTGACTGCCGTGACGTTGATGTTGACGGTCGCCTCTTCACTGACCAGGCCGCCGTCCGTGACGGTGTAGGTAAATGTATCCGTTCCAAAGAAATTCGCGTTGGGGGTGTAGTTGAACGTGCCATTTTCGTAAAGGGTAATGCTGCCGTGCGTGGTTGGGTTTGCCAGGGCGGCCTGCAGCGCGGTTCCTTCTACGTCATTGTCATTGTCCATCACGCTGTCTTCCACGACAATCAGGCTGCTGTCCTCGGCCGTATAGTAGGTATCATCATTCGCTACCGGGCGGTCATTTTGCGCGGTAATATTGAGGTTAACCGTCGCCGTGACCAGCGAATTTTCGGCTGCGTCCCGGGCAATATAGGTGAAGCTGTCTGCGCCGTTGAAATTGGCGGCTGGTGTATATGTGAAGCTGCCGTTGGCGTTGCTGTTGAGCGTGCCGTGCGTGGGTTGGGTGAAGGACACCGCGCTAAGCTGATCACCATCCGCATCCGTATCATTCGCCAGCACTCCTGGCGCGGTAATCGTCAGCGCCGTGTCTTCGGGTGTTGTATAGCTGTCGTTATTCGCTACCGGCCGGTCGTTGACCGCCGCGATATGGATTTGCGCGGTAACTGTTGCAGATTGCAGACTGCCGTCGCTGGCGCGGTAGGTAAAGCTGTCGTCGCCGGAATAATTGCCCGCCGGAGTGTAGGTGAAACTGCCGTCCCCATTCCACAACAGGCTGCCGTGCGCCGGCCCATTCACCAGTTGGGCGGTGAGCGCGGGGCCGTCGATATCGGTATCATTCTGGAGCACGCCGGTCGCCGCCGAAACCACCAGCGCCGTATCTTCCACCGCATTAAACACATCTGCCGCGGCCACCGGCGCATCATTCACCGCGCCAACGTTGATTGTTACCGTTGCCGGAGTGACCGAGTTCTCCGCGCCGTCGCGCGCATAATATGTGAAAGTATCCGCGCCGTTCAGGTTGGTGGACGGCGTATACACAAAACTGCCGTCCGGCTGTAAGGTCAGCGTGCCACGGCTGGGGTTGGTGGGCTGTACCGCAGTCAGCGCTGAACCTTCGACATCGGTGTCATTGGCCAGCACGCCGGGAAGGTCAACCGTGAGCTGCGTGTCTTCGGTGGCTGAGTAGGTATCATTATTGGCCACCGGGCGGTCGTTGACGTTGTTGACCGTGATCGTCACTGTACCCACATTCGCCGAAGCGAGATTGCCGTCATTGGCGCGGTAGGTGAACGAATCGCTTGCGGCATAATTTTGCACCGGCGCATATATGAAAGAACCGTTCGCAGACAGATTCAGCGTGCCGTGCGAAGGCCCGGTCACAAGAACGGCGCTGAGCGCATTGCCTTCCACGTCGGTGTCATTGTTCAAAATCCCGGTGCCAACCGGCACGCTGAGCGTCGCATCTTCGAGCATGGTGTAACTGTCATTTACTGCCACCGGCGCATCATTGACCGCGTTGACATGGATTGTGACGGTGCTGGCGGTCGAATTGAGCAGCCCATCTCCGGCAGTGTAGGTAAAGGTTACATCACCACTGAAGTTCGTCGCCGGGGTATACAGGAATGACCCATCGGTATTCAGGGTTAGCTGGCCGGCGCTTGGCCCATTGTCCAGCGCTGCGGAGAGCGGATCATCATCCACATCCTCATCGTTTTCCAGCACCCCGGGCTCTGTCACTTCCAGGGGAGTATCTTCATTGGTCGAATACGTGTCGGCTTGGCTCACCGGGCGGTCGTTCAGCGGCAGCACATTCAGGGTGACGCTAGTGATGGCGGAAACATCAACGCCGTCAAATGCCTGGTAGGTAAAGGTATCCGTCCCAAAAAAGTTCGGGTCAGGCTCATAGGTGAACGTGCCGTCATTATCCTCAAAAACCAGCGAGCCGGATGTCGGATAATCTACCACCGAAGCGCTCAATTCGGCAGTTTCTACGTCGCTGTCATTCGCCAGCACGCTGTTCGCGCCGGTCACCGTCAGGGTTGCGTCCTCATTGACCGTGTACTCATCTTCGACCGCCACGGGAACGTCGTTGACCTCATTGATCGTGATCGTCACTGTGACGATATTCGATTCAAAATCTCCGTCGCTAGCAGCATAGGTGAAGCTGTCGTTGCCGTAGAAATCCGGGTCGGGAGTATAGGTAAAGGAACCATCCGCTTCGAACAGCAATTCGCCATTCAGCGGGCTGGACTTTTGAACCGCGGTCATCTCCTCGGCGTCCGGTTCGTTGTCATTCTCCAGAACACCGGGGGCATCCACTACCAGCACGCCGTCCTCGTCCATGAAGTATTCATCGAGGTTGGCTTCGGGCGGATTGAGCGCGAACAGACGGCTAAAGCCGCCGGTCGGCAGCTGCTCCGCCTGGACTGGCGCGGAATCAAGCGCCGGCGCGCCAGCCGGCGGAACCGCCGCGTAGTTGGCCGTTGAGGTGACGCTGAATATGAGGATGAACAACAAACGGAATGCAGTATTCATCTGAACCCCCCTGGTTCAATCCATACGGGGTGGTGGTAGCTGCAGTGCGCGTGATTGAGCCGAGATAGAAAAACAAACCGTTGAGATGACGGTAATAAGGACGACCGTGATGTTGGGTTGTTAAGTTTTTTTGATCAGTAAGGTCGTGGGTGGTACCTAATAAATCAATAAAAAGTCCGGATCGATCAGCAGCAGGCCGCCATTACTCCGCTTGCGCGGCTTTTTTGTCTTGCGCTCGGTGGCGGTGGGTCCAGCGGTGGTGGGCCCAACCGTAGAAGCCGGTTGCGGCGTCGATCCAACCGTAGGCTCAGGCGGCTGTGCCGGTGGATCGGTGGGAGGCGGGTCGGTGGGTAGAGGCGCAGATGTCGGGTCTACCGGGGCCACTGTCGGTTGGACTACCGGGGTCGCGGGAACATCCGTCGGCCGGGAGGTTGGCACCGGAGGGTTGGTTGGCCGCGCCGTGGGCGGCGGGTCGTTGTGCGAAGGCTCGCGGGTCCAGGTAGGCATCACCACGCGCCGCGTCACAATCGGGCTGGGGGTGAAGGTGAGCGTGGCCACTACCCCGGGCGGCAGCGAAGGCTGGACCACCGCGGTTGCCAGCGAAAGATCATACTGGCATTTTGGCAGCGCGCCGCCGCCGGCGTTAAACCGCGCCAGGCTGGAGATGACATTCTCGATCTGCTGGATATCCCCATCGGTTGGACTGGAACCCCGTGGAAAGCGCTGGATCCACGAAATCGCCTCGCCAAACCCCGCGCGCACCGAAGTTACGTCCGCCCCATTTTGCTGGTTGAGCACCGTGGTAAAAATCTGCGCCAGCAGCCGGTCCCACAAATTGTCGCCGGTCGCGCCCATCGCCTGGGTCATCTCCTGGCGTGAATAATTGCGGTTGCCAATTCTATAGGAATCAATCCGCCAGGCGCCGGGAAACAGCAGCCAGGTTTCCATTGGAAAGGTACAGTTGTATGCCGATGTTGGCAGAATTGTACCATCAATGATGATGGATGCGATACCTGGAACCGGTGTCCCCGTCGGTTTCCCGGGGTCATTATTCGCCGTAGGCGTCTGCATGGTCAGTTCTACGTTGTTGGAACTCTGGACAACATAAGTGATCCCGATTGCCAGAGCAATCGAGACCAGGCTGACCAGAAGTCCGGCTATGATGTTTCGAGGTCTCATGACGACAAAGTCCTTACGGCACTCTTGATAGTCCCCTGCGGGCAAAACCATGCCTTCTACAATAGATTATATGCCACGCTAACCATTCTTACAACCACGAAACAACGAAATGCTGTCGATTACAGGCAAAGCACATCCATGCCGGCAATCTTGTCGCAGTTGGCTCAGTTAGTGGAGATGGCAGTGGGGAAACGCAACGGTCCATTCTGGCAGTCTACCAGAAGGATAATTTCAGTGTGAAGGCATTTAATCGTTCTTATTACAATCGATAACGACCGCCGCGCGTTTCCGTTACTGCGCCGGCTGGATATCGACGATTTCACCAAAGGCGTTGATCGTCAGATTCCAATCCGTTCCCGGAACCGCGCTGTTATACAGGTTTTCGTTTGTCGTGCGGTAAGTCTTGAGCCCATCTTCGGTCTGGAACTGAATGGTGTAGACTTCCTCGCGGTCGCCCTCTTGCTGGCCTTCTTTTAATGTAATCACTGGCCAGCTTGGGCGTCCTTCGGTACCCTGCTCGACCACCTGATCGACCTGCCGCCATTCATCCACCGTGTATGAACAGTAATCGGCGTACACCTCAAACTTGCAGTCCTGAACGACTTCGGCGTAACCATTGCCCAGGTCTTTTGAATATGGCGTGCCGCAAACTTTGACGGAGTTATCCCCCTGGGGTTCTTCGGCCACGGTGAACAGGCGCTGCTCGCAGCTCCCCAGGTCAACCCCCGCGGGGATATCACTGCGCCAGTCAGAGCGCTCCACCGGCTGTAAGGCAACGATGCTGACCACCCGCTCCCACGAGCGGCCGGATACAGAGGACGAAACGTCGCTGGTGCGCGAGAGCAGCATGATCAGCGCGATCACCCCGCACAGCCCGAGCGCGATGATCACCGCCACCAGCCAGGGAAACTTG
>DATCUC010000376.1:0-2158 GCA_036567625.1 Anaerolineaceae bacterium
CTGCCGGGATCAACCCGGCGCGAGCCGTTGCCAACTACCGCCCGACCGCCGGGCGCATGGATGCCCTGGCCGGCTGGCTACCCGCCGCGGATTATGCCCGTTTGCAGCCGCCGCTGTCCGCGGGAAGGATTGGCGCGGAAGATTTCAACCTGCTGCCCGGCGACCTGGTGGAAATGCGCGGCCCGGCGGGCAGCCGAATGCTGGTGATCACCGAACGCGACGCCGAAGGCCGCGCGTATAGCGTCACGCCCGTCCAGCAGGCTGATGGCGGCTGGCTGGTGCAGCGCGTAGTGGTCTACGACCTGGCCGGCGCGGAAGAGGATTTGCTGCGCCGCTCCGCCGCGCAGGGCCTGGCGGATACGCTGGATGTGCTGCGCTACCGCTGGAGCGGCTTGCCCGAAACCCTGCCGGTGGAGTATCCCGTGCAGCCCGGCGACACGCTGCCAGAGCTGGCCGCGCGCTTCGGCATGCGCATTGAAGACCTGCTGGCGGCTAACCCACAGGTGAATGCCGCGCAGCTAAGCATTGGCGAAGAACTGCGCATACCGCGGCCCTAGCCGGTTGACTGCCGCCCCGCGAAACCAGGCCTACCCGTCGCGCCGGCGCAAGGCCTGGTCGACCGGGCGGCTGCGGCGCCACAACCAGCCGGTTTGCACAAAGTTGGCGGCAGCCAGCGCGATCATGCCCACGTACAGGCCGGTCATGCCCTGGGTGACGATGCCCACGCCCAACAGCAGCATAAAAATCACCAGAAATGCGCCGATCGACTCGGAGATACCACGGTTGTCGCGACCGTGCAAGATGGTGCCCTGGAACAGGCTCTGAAAAACGGTAAGCGCGGGGAGCGGGATACTGATCAGGAACCCGGTCACCGCCATGTTTGCCAGATCGAGCCGCAGGGCGGAAACCTGTTCGAACCAGAAGTGCGCGATAGGAGTCAACCCTAGCAGCAGGGTCAGCCCAAGCAGCCCACCGGACGCGATCTGCGCGAACCGGCGCAGCGGTGGGTAGCTGTGAGGCTCATCGAGCAGCGCCACGACCACCTCGTTGAAGGCCATGCCCGCGCCGCGCAGCAGGAAGATTACCCCGGTGAGCGCCGGCATGACCGCCAGCGATTCGACCGGCAGCGGCATGCGGCTAAGGGCGGAACTGCCCAGCGGCTGCCACAGCAGAGTGATCAGCGAGGTCAGCGCCAGGGGCGCATAAAAGACCAGGAAGGCGCGCCATTCCAGCCGCTCGGCCGGCGGGGCAGCGCGCAATTCGTTGCGCAGGATGGGCTGCACGCGCCAACCGGCATAGGCTGCCTCGCAGGTTACGCCAAAAGCCTGCGCCCCGGCCCCCACCATAATCCCCGGCAGACCAAGCAGCGCGCCCAAGGCCAGGCCAACCACATCACCGGCCAGGCGCACCAGCGTGCCCGCGCCAACCGCGCGCGGGTGACCGTAGCGGATCATCACGCCCTGCTGGAAACGCCGGTAACCGATGGCCCACGTCCAGGGCAGCATCAGGCGAAAGCCCAGGCGCGCCGGGTCCAGCGTGGCAGCCGGCAGGCCCATCCACTGCCCGGCGACAACGTCAAACAGCGGCGTGAAAGCCACCAGCGCGTGGATCGCGGTCATCAACGCGCCGATGATCATCATAAAGCGGTGGATGCGCCAGTACGAAGCGCTGTCTTTGCTCAGCGCCACCGAAGCAGAGAGGAGCATAATCACCGGGAACTCGATGATCAGCGAAACGGGGTAGACCATGCCGCCGTAGGCGGCCAGGTTGATTTCCGGGTTTGCCAGGCGGGCCATCACCGCGCTGAGCATCGGGTTTTCGACGCCCATCAAGATCCAACTGGCGGCCAGCGGCCACCACAACCGCACAATGCGCAGCAGCCATTCGCGCTGCGAGAGAGTATTCACCTGGGCTGCCGAGCCGGTTGCGTTTGAAGTCATGCGGACTGCCTGCCTTTGCTGCCATCTATTGTACTCGCTAACGTCCGTTCCCGGAGAAATGATGCGGGACATTCCGGCAGGGCGATTGCATTATGTTGGTGAGAGGACTTGGAGCAAATAGGATTCGTCCCAGGCTGCCTGTAAGCGTTTGGCCTGGATGCCGCCTTTGGCAGTTTTCTCTTGACGCAATAGGTTCATGGCAATATGACGGATCACCG
>DATCUC010000377.1:0-14812 GCA_036567625.1 Anaerolineaceae bacterium
TGAGCGCGTGGGTGATTATTCTGCCGCTTACACTGCTGGTCATCGGCGGCGCGGGGCGCAATGGGCCGTTTCCACTGGTGCCTGCCAACCTGTGGGGCGGGCTGCTGCTGACGTTTGTGCTCAGCATCGCCGGGATTGTGCTGTCTTTTCCGCTGGGCGTGCTGCTGGCGCTGGGGCGGCGCTCCAACCTGCCGGTGATGCGCTGGGCCAGCATTATTTATATTGAAGTAATCCGCGGCTTGCCGCTGGTGACCATCCTGTTTATGGCATCCAACATGGTGCCGCTGTTTCTCCCGGGCGGGGTCAACCTGGACCGCGTACTGCGGGCCCTGATCGGTATGACCCTATTCAGCGCGGCATACCTGGCCGAGAATGTGCGCGGCGGGCTGCAGGCCATCCCACGCGGTCAATATGAGGCCGCCCACGCGCTGGGTCTCAACAGCCTGCTGACGATGGGGTTCATCATTCTGCCGCAGGCGCTGCGCCTGGTGATCCCGGTGCTGGTGGGGCAGTTTATTTCGCTGTTCAAAGACACGTCGCTGGTGGCGACGATTGGCCTGCTGGACCTGCTGGGCATTTCGCGCAGCATCCTGGCGCAGCCGCAGTATATTGGCTCGCAGCAAGAGGTGCTGGTTTTTGTCACCCTGGTGTACTGGTCGATCAGCTACCTGATGGCGGCCCTCAGCCAGCGGATGGAAAAGGCCCTGGGCGTGGGCGAACGGTAAAGGATAAGACATGGCCAAAACTGGAGAAGAAATTATCACATGCCGCGACGTGCACAAATGGTACGGTAGTTACCATGCGCTGCGCGGAATTTCGTTGGAAATTGACCGGGGCGAGGTGATCGTCATTTTTGGCCCCAGCGGTAGTGGCAAATCGACCTTTATTCGCACGCTCAACCGGCTGGAAGAGCACCAGCGCGGACAGATTATCATTGACGGCATCGAATTGGGCCATGATGTGCGTAATATTGAAAAAGTGCGCCAGGAAGTGGGCATGGTCTTCCAGCAGTTCAACCTGTTTCCGCACCTGACGGTGCTGCAAAACATCACCCTGGCGCCGGGCTGGGTGCGGCGCTGGCCCAAAACGCAGACGGAAGAGACCGCGCTGCAACTGCTGGAGCGGGTGGGCATTCCCGAACAGGCGGGCAAGTATCCGGGGCAACTTTCCGGGGGGCAGCAGCAGCGCGTGGCGATTGCCCGGGCGCTGGCCATGCAGCCCAAGATCATGCTGTTTGACGAACCTACTTCTGCCCTAGACCCGGAAATGATCAAGGAAGTGCTGGACGTGATGGTGGAACTGGCGCGCAGCGGCATGACGATGGTGGTAGTGACCCACGAAATGGCCTTTGCCCGCGCAGTTGCCAACCGCATGTTCTTTTTTGACCAGGGGCAGGTGGTAGAGAGCGGCTCACCGGCGCAAATCTTCGAGAATCCGCAGGAAGAGCGCACCAAGAAGTTTCTGAGCCAGATCTTGCAGCACTAGCCGAATGATAAAAATGGGGCAGATTTCTCTGCCCCAAACCTGCCCAAAGCGGATTGATGTACGCATCCTCGCGGCTTAGCCTTCAAAATGCGTGCCAGTTTCACCCCGTAAGGCGCGCAGCATGTTATCCGGGTTGGTGATGATTGCCTGCTTACCGCCGCGGTTCAGAAAATCCAGAACAGCCTGGATCTTCGGCTCCATGCTGCCTTTGCCAAACTGGCCTTCGGCCAGGTAGCGCTGCGCATCCGCCACTGTAAGACGATCCAACCACTGCACATCAGGTTTGTTGAAATTGATGGCGACTTTTTCTACTTCGGTTGAGATCAAAAACAGGTCGGCGTTGATACTCGAAGCAAACAGCGCAGAAGCCAGGTCTTTGTCGATCACGGCTTCCACGCCTTCGATGTCACCCTGTTCATTTTCGATCACCGGGATGCCGCCGCCGCCCACGCCCACGACAGTAAACCCGGCGCGGATCAGCGCCATGATCATCTCTTGCTGCAAAATCCGCACCGGTTTGGGCGACGCCACCACGCGCCGCCAGCCGCGGCCCGCATCTTCCATCACCGCCCAGCCGTCTGTATCCCGGTGATGGAGAGCGGTCTTTTCATCCATGAACGAGCCGATTGGCTTGGTAGGATGTTGAAAGGCGGGATCATTGCGGTCGACCAGGGTTTGCGTCACCACGGTGGCCGCCTGGTTGGACACGCCGCGCCGCTTGAATTCATTTTGCAGCGCCGTCTGAAACATATACCCGATCGAGCCTTGCGTATTTGAACCGCAGTAGTCCAGCGGGATGGTATGCAGTTCGTGCGCCGAAAGCTCGGAACGCCGCAATATATACCCCACCTGGGGTCCATTGCCGTGGGTCACGATCACATCCCAACCGTTCTGCACCATATCCACCACGTGGGGCATGGTAATGCACGCTGCCGCGTATTGGTCTGGCAGCGATTCCTGTCCTTTTTTACGGATCAGCGCATTGCCGCCGACGGCCACAACTGCAACTTTTCGGTTTCCTTGCATGTTCATGCTCCTATCAGATCATTCTATCGTCTGGATTGCCTGTTCAAAGCAGGCCAGCGGAGCGCGAGTGATTCCCGCGCCGACCTGCCCCACGCCCGCGTCTTTGTGCGCGATACCCGTGTTGATCACAGGCGCAATACCGGTGTCGACCACCTTGCGCGCGTCGATCCCTGCCGGAGCCGCGTCAAAGCCCAGCGGCGGTAACGTGTAGCCGGCGTTCACCCCCAGGGTGATGTGGTACATCTCGCGAGTGTAGGCAATTGCATCCTGGGGTGTTCCGCCCACGAACTGCACGATCGCAGGCGCGGCGCCCATCGCAAACCCACCAATCCCGGCCGTTTCAGTGATCGCGCTGTCGCCCAGGTCCGGCGCGGCATCCGCCTGTGAGTATCCCGCGAAGAACAGGCCATCCACCATTGGCGCGGGCGCAGTAAACCAGGCATCCCCGGTTCCGCTGACGCGAATACCAAATTCAACCCCGTTACGCGCCATGACTGTGACCAGCGTACTGTGTTCTACGCCGTGCGCCGCATCGAGCATTGCCTTGCAGCAGGCCATCGAAATATTCAAGAAGAAGTGGTCATTGCCAGCGATAAAATCGAGCACCTGCTTGATCTGGTCTTGCGGCGTGGATGTGCTGAGCAGCGCGGAAGTCAGGCGTTTAAAAAACTGCGCGGAAGCCGCCGCATTGCGGTTATGGCACTCGTCCCCCATGTGCAGCGCCTGGGCAATCAACGGGCGCAGTTCGATACCCCCGGATGCCTGAAGCGCAGCGCGCATGGCCGGGCCAAGCACAGTTTCCATCCACTTCAACCGTTCGAGCACCGCGGCGTCGTTTGCGCCAAAGCGCAGCACTTTTCCCAAACCTTCGTTCATGTTGCTGAAAGAGCGGTTGCCGCGGTCGCGGTTTTCGACAATCCAAACCGGCATCGACGGGCTGATAACGCCCGACATAGGCCCTACCGCAGCGTAATGGTGGTTCGGCGCAAAGGTGATTTTTCCAGTTGCCGCCAGGTTCCGCGCGGCCTCCTGCGTGTCAGCCCAGCCCTCATACAGGATCGCGCCAATCACCGCGCCCTGCATTGGACCGCACATGCGGTCCCAGGCAACCGGCGGCCCGGCATGCAGCAGCATGTGCTCGCCCAGCCCAGGGATCGCATTTTTCGCGGGCTCAACCCCAATCAAAACTGGCTGCGCGGACAGGAAGCGCTCAAATGCCATGCGGTTGGCAGCATCTACTTCGGGTTTATTGACCAGCGCGGCCAGCTTTTTGCCGGTCTCGCGATCTCCCGCCGCCGGGGGACGCCAATCCAACTGCAGCGCTTTGCCACCAGTCTGGGTGATCGACTCGGCGAAGGAGGAAAGTCCTACGTTAATGACCTGTAAATCTTGTTCGAAAAGTTGATTGACCATCTTTACCTCCTGCTCACAATCGCCGCGGCCAGCCGCGCCGCCTGCGCATTGCTGTCTGTCAAAAGAACGCCGGCATCGCGCAGCAATTTTTCTTGCTGCGACAGGTTCTGCGGATCCGAATCGGTGCCGCAAACTGAGCCGACAAAAACCACGCTGCGACCTTGCTCCGCGGCGGCTGCCTGCGCCTGCCGGATGGCCGGGAGAAGCTCGCCGGCCGGGTCCATGTTCGAACCGTAGCCCAAAACGATATCCAGCAAAATAACCGCTGTTTGCGGGTCTTTCGCCTCCTGCACCATGCGCTCATTGCGCAGCCGGAAGTCGATCATCGGGTGCGGCCGGCCCTGGGTGAATAAATCATCGCCCAGGTCGATCACGGTATGCTCCTGGGACTTCCAGACGTCGGGGAGGGAATCTTCTTTGCGAATGGGTGTATTCGAAAACACTTTGCCCAGGGTTTGCGTCAACAGCAAGACGGTTTCGTAGCAGAACGTACCGCCGCTGAATAACCCGCGGATATATTTCTGCTCAGGATTGAGCGTTTCCCGTGCCGGCTGCGCCAGGGCCGAGTAGCGTTCCGGCAGTGCATCGGTGAACTCGCCCACGGCCTGGCCTTGCGAGAGCCGCACAGCCGCGACCGCGGCATCCTCCAGCGTCTTTACGCCGAACAGATTGCCGCTAGAAAACGAAGCCGGATCGGCCCCAATGAACTCCACCACAACCGGCTTACCACTTTGCGCAGCGCGTTCGAGCACATTGCTGGCGACCCCGGCGGACGGCGGTTTTGAGACCAGCACAATAACCTTCGTTGCCGGGTCTTTGGCCAGCGCGTCAATGCCCTGCAGCATGGTAATCCCGCCCACTTCGGCTTTGAGATCGTGGCCGCCAGTGCCAATCGCCTGGGTGATACCCGCGCCAAAACGGTCGATAAGGCTGGTCACCTGCTGCAACCCGGTACCCGACGCCGCAACCACGCCAATATCACCGCGCCGCACAACGTTGGCAAACCCCAGCGGAACGCCATTGATGATAGCCGTGCCGCAGTCCGGGCCCATCAGCAGCAGGTTGTGATCCCGCGCGTACTGTTTGAGCGGGATTTCTTCCGCGATGCTCACATTATCGCTGAACATCATCACATGCAAGCCAAGCTGCAAGGCTTTTTGGGCTTCTGCTGCTGCATATTCGCCTGGGGTAGATATCAAAACAAAATTTGCGGCTGGCAGCGTTTCCAGCGCCATTTCGATACTCCTGGGCGGAACCTTTTTCGGCCCACCCTGGGCAGTGTCCGCGGACTTCTGCTTAAGCATCGCTTCCGCTGCGTCCAGCGCCGCGCTGGCAGCACTCTCATCCTGCGCTTCCACCACAATTAACAGGTCGTTGGGGCTAGGGGGTACCGCTTCGGCCAGTAGACGGGCTTCCACCAGCAGGCTGATATTGTTTTCGGTTGCCATCACCGCCGAAGCCTGCTGAATGCCTTCCAGCGCCCGTACTTTTTCCGAAAACTGCATCAGCGAAACCGAGTCGCGATACAGGTTCTTGATCATTCGTTTTGCTGTAATCATATTCTTTCCTCACTCCTTCAAATCAGCACACCGGCTGCCGTCCACGGCGCGTTTACTCGCGGATACCATGCCGGTACTGCCAACAAGAAACCCGTCACCGTGTCCATGCCCGAGGTATGCCCAACATGCACAGCAGCCTGCACCGCGGACGATATCTCGCCCTGCAGGGCAAACGCCGCGACCAGGTCGAATACTGCACTGGAGAACTGACCACGCGCGGCATGGAACAGATAGGTGCGGCTGATCTCACTGGTATGCTGCGCGGCGGCAACCAAACCGGCCCCAAATGCGCGCAAGAAATTCTCACGCTCCGGCGCATCCCCGGCTATACTCCACAAGGCTGCCAGGAATCCAATGAGAAAATCGTCGCCGGATGGGGTGACTCCCGGCCCGAGACCGATCAGACCCCGCGCGTGGTCAACTGCCAATTTCGCATCCAAATCCGCGGCGGCGCGCAAGAGTGGGCCAAGCAGCGCCCCCACCCGCTGGCTCAGCAGCGATCTGGCGCCGGGCTGCAGCAGGATTTCCGCAATCAAATCAGCGTTTTTGCGCCGTTGTTCGGCATTGAGAAGCTGCCAGGCAGCCGCCCACGCGGCTTGCAGCGCCGCGGTGTCTGGCTGCAGCCGGAGATGCGAAACGCGCCGGTCCCAAACCCGCGCGGCGCGCAAGTCAACGCTGAGAGCGGCTGATTCGAAGCGCAGGATGCCGCCGCGCAAAGCCGCCCGAGTCCCCGGATCAATGAATTGCAGCGATAGGCCCTTCTGCCAGATGCGGATGCCTTGCGGCAGTTCGTAATGTTCTGCTTGCAAGAGCGTAACCAGGCGGTCTTCCTCAGCCAGGCGCAAATTGAGAGCCGAATCGAACGCGGATTGCACAACCGCGTCGAAGTGGTCGCGAGGAACGCTTTCACCAATAGACAGGGCTTGAAGGTGCATGGGTTTCAAAGTGCAGCCTGAGGCTTGCGCCTCAGGCTGCGATGGATTTTTCAAGGATCAATCTTCCAGCTTTGGAGCCGGTTCGTTCTTGGTGTAGTACATCATCACGACGAACAGCAGGGCCATCAGCAGGTAGCCGACCACCGGACCCCAGTTGGCATTGAACCCGGGATCGGTGAAGTTGAACGGGCCTTCGGGGAAGAAACGCAGCTTGGAGCTGTGGATAAAGCCAACCCACGCGGCCAGCGCCCCAAACAGGGTGTAGCCAATGGCGCCCTTCCAGTTGCGGTCGATGACGAAGGCTACGATCGCGCCCAAAATCATACCGACCAGGATCGAGCCGGCGCCTAAGACGGTCATACCGCCGTAGCTTACGCCCGCGCCGGTCAGCGCGTCCAGGCCCAGAGTCGCGGCGTTGGTTCCGGCCGCGCCCAGCGCATTATTGACATTGTTCGTGACGTAATCCGCGATCCACGGCACAATCGCAATCGCGACTGCCGGAGCGTGGCGGCGGGGGCTGGCATTGAACGCCTGCGAAGTGATCAGGACGCCAATGTAAACCAGGATGGGCAGGATTGCCACTACCGGGATGACTGCGGAGAGAATGCCCAACAGACCCAGCACGCCGAGCAAGAACATCGTTACGCCGGTGAGCCAGGAGTAGCCGATGCGCGAGCCAACCGATTTCCAACCCGGATGACCAATGTAGATGAGGGTGGGGAACGGCGAGCCAAACAGCGAGGCTACCAGGGTGCCGCCCGCGGCCGCAAGCATGGCTTCGCGGGTGTTGTAGTTATCGCCGCCAGCCTTGGCCGATTCGATATTGTTCAACGATTCGAGGAACAGGTAGATCGCCAGAGGAATGGCTGTCACCAGATATGGAGTTACCAGCGGAAGGCCGGCGAGCAGAACCTGAATTTGCGGAATGGGAATTGCCACCACGGCATTGGCTACCGCCTCAGTCAGCGTGCCAACCTGCATATAGCCAGATGCCCAGCCGAAGATGATACCCAGAATGACGGCTACCAGGCCCGCCGGAAGTTTGCCAGGGAACTGAATGTTCGCCAGCCAGCCAACGAAGATGATGCCAAAGGAAACCAGGCTCAACCAGGCAACATTCCAGGCATTGAAGGCGGCGCCCATGGCAATATAGGTAATGGCGACGCCAGCCAGCGTGCCCAGCATAGCCGCGCGGGGGGTCAACCGCTGCATCGTAGGACCAACAAACGCGCCAATCGTGGCCACCAGGGCGTGGACGAAACACCAGGCTACGCCAACTGACCAGATCGTGTTAAAGTCTGCCCCACCCAGCTTGAGCGGCAGCATGATGGCGAAGGTGACCAGGAAATAGTGCGGCACCGAGATACCATATGGAACAGCGGTGACATCGCTGCGGCCTTCTTTTTTCGCCAGCTTATATGCCATATACGCAAAGTAGATATTGCCAACAGCCAGGGAAAGCACCAGGCCGGGCACGATCCTGCCGAACAAAATCTCCTTTGGAAAACCAATGACGAACTGCATCAGAGAGACCGCGACCAGCGTATTGGTAATACTGTTGGTGCACAGGCCAAAGAAGCCGTTCAAGTCGCCGGAAACCCAAAGTTTCGGCTTTTCCATCGTCTTTACTACTGTACTCATGATCTTTCTCCTCGTTCGTATGATGGTGTAACGGATGGATGAAAAATATCTTGCCCTTAACCTGCCTCAACGGAATTGTTGTCCGTATAAGGCAGGAAATGGAAACCGTAACATGCGGCAGCTACCAACAGATACCCGACCGTGATCGCGGTTGGCAGGCCGTTGTTGCCAAACTGCACCTGTTCTGCATGGATAAATCCAAAGTATGACAGAACTGCCCCGGCCAGCGCGTACGCGGCCGCCAGCTTTGGCTTGTGATCCAGCAGGAAAACAGCGATGGCGCCGATCACCAACCCGCTCAGGATGGCGCCGCCGCCAACTTTAGCCATGCCGTCATAAAGCACATTATTCGCGGCTAACGCATCTATGATGCTGGCCGGATTAACACCCGCGGCCGTCAGGGCGCTATCGACCTGGCCTTTGCCCCACGCAACGATATGCGGGATGAGGGCCAGGATGATCGCCGGGGCGTGCAGCCGCGGCGTAGCCTGGAAGGCCTGTGCGCCGATCAACGCGCCGATGTAGAGCAGGATGGGCAGGATGGCTACCAGGGGGATCAGGTTGAGCAGCACCGGAACGATATTCAACAGCGTCACAGTAATGACCAGCGCGCCGGTCGCCAGTGAGTAACCAATCCGCCCGCCGACGGCTTTCCAGCCCGGGTGACCGATGTACACCGCGTTGGGGAATGGGCTGCCAAAAACGGTGCCGATGATACTGTTGAAACCATCCACAAACAGCACCTCGCGCACGTTGTAGTCATCTCCGGCCGCCGAAGCGCTTTCCACATTGTCCATCGCTTCGATGAAGTCATACACACCAAAGGGGATCGCCGTCACCAGCAGCGGCGCGATGCTTTTAAACCCGGCGATCAGATTGCTGATCTGCGGAACAGGCAGGGCAATTCCCAGGCTGCCAAACGATTCGCGCAGGGCTACCGGGTCCATCACCGGGGCCCAGCCGAAGAGCGTTGCGCCCCACGCCAGAAGGGTGCCGACAAAAATGGCCACCAAGCCAGCCGGCATGTTGAACGGGAACCGCACGCCCGCGAACCAGCCGCCCAAAACGATCGCCAGACAGATCAGGCCAATCCACGGATAGGGGGTAAAAACCTGCATGGTGGGACGCAAGGCGATGAAGGCAATCGACACGCCTGCCAGGGTACCCAGCAGCGCGGCGCGCGGCGTGAGCTTGCGGATGTAGGGCGCGAAGAACGCGCCGCTCAGGTTAACCAGGCCCTCGATGAACGCCCATGCCAGGCCAACCTGCCAGGCCAGAATCGGGTCGCCGGTTGCGATCTTGACCGGCATCATGATGACCAGGACAACGATGAACATGTGCGGCACGCTAGGCCCAGCCGGCATGGCGGTGACGTCTGTGCGATTTTCCTTGATTGCCAGCCGGCGCGCCATGAAACCATAGTAGATGTTGCTCAGAAACAGCATGAAGCCCACCGCCGGCACGATACGCCGGAAGACGATTTCGGCCGGCATTTGGACAACGCCCAGCAGCAGCCCTGAAAGCACCAGGATATTCAGCAGGCTGTTTGTTCCCAATCCGAAGAAGCCGTTCCAATCACCCGGCACCCAAAAGGGGACTTTCAAAGCACTTTGCGTTCTTTCCTTCATATCATTGGCCGCCTTCACGAAAGGGATAGGTCTTGCAAATGGACAGGTTACGCGCCGGCCGCGGCATTCCGCAGGCCTTCGATGACTTTCTCCGAATCGCTCACCCAACCAAAAATACCACCCTGGGCTTTGATCATTTCCAGCGCAACCCGTTTAAACTCGGGGAAGTAGGAAGCGGTGCAGTCAGCGGGCACTAAAGCATTGAAGCCGCGGTCATTGGCTTCGCGGACGGTAGTATGCACGCACACCTCGGTGGTGACGCCACAAACGATCAGGGATTTGATGCCGCGATTGTGCAGAATTCCCATCAGGTCGGTATCATAAAATGCGCCCTTGCCAGGCTTATCTACCACCGGCTCGCCGGAGATGGGGTAGAGTTCGGGGATAATATCGTGGCCGATCTCGCCGCGGACGAGGATGCGCCCCATCGGGCCAACATCACCGATGCCGGTTTTGAGATGGCCGCGCTCTTTCTTCGCGGGCTGTAGATCGGCCAGATCGGGACGGTGACCTTCGCGGGTATGGATAACAAAGATCCCGGCTTCGCGGGCCGCATCCAGAACGCGTTTGCAAGGTTCGATGGAATCGCGCAGCAGTGAGACATTATTACCAAGCATCTCGCCAAACCCGCCGGGTTCGACAAAATCTCGCTGCATATCGATCATTACCAGCGCGGTCGAATCGAGGTCAAACTCAAAATTATACGGTTCTGCCTGAATACTTGCGCTACGCATAGGTGCCTCCTCCAGTTCAAAAAAAGGATAATTAGGAAGCGCCAGTCCGAGGGCCAAAATATGCCCGGGCCAGCGCTTCTTTGATCGCGTGTTCTACATTTTTGCGGCCGTCTTCAATATTCAATTGGAGCGCTTCACGCGCGCAGTCTACATTACTCTCTTTGATACAATCGAGGATCTTGAGGTGCTGCCTGCAGGTTTCCTGCAGGCGCTCGGTGGTGGTAATGTCGGTGACGCGGATGAAATACAGCCGTTCATTGATCGACCGGATCTGCTCGAGCAGCGTGCGGTTCCCGGTCCAGCGAGCCAGTTTCTCGTGAAATTGTTCGTCGAGCTTGGCAAAATCTTCGGTGCTGGTGAGCGTGGTGTCTTTCAATCTCTTCCAGGTGTTGTACAGGTCGTCAAATCCTTCGCACGAATATTGACCCTGCGCGAGGCGGACGATGACAAAGATTTCCAGCGCCATTCTGACATCATACAGCTCGTGGACTTCTTGCAGATCAAGCTGCTTTACGGTATAGCCTTTGTGAGGTTCTTTATCAACCAGTCCATTTTCGACCAACATGCGCAGCGCCTCGCGCACCGGGCTGCGGCTGATGCCGAATTCCTCGCTGAGGCCCTCTTCCGTCAGGCGATGGCCGGGGGCATACTCCCAGGCGACAATGCGTTTCTTTAACACAGAAAAGATATCGGTGCTCCGATTCGCTGATTGTTGTTCGTTCATACTCTTCCTCGATATTGGGAAACCACATCTATATTGTATACAATTACGTATACTATGTCAAGTACTTTATTGTATTCAATTGGGACAAAAGAAAAGCCGGATTCACTCCGGCTTTTCTTTCATTAATTCCAAAATTACGGCCAGGGAATCTGCACCGGGTCGGAGTAGCCGTGCTTTTCGGCGGTGTACAGCAGCCCACTCGACTGCCCGGCGCAGGTATCATCGTCACGAAAGGTGTACTCGGGCTGATCAGTCTGCACGATAAGCGGGAAGAAGGCGCCATCCTGGCAAACCATGGCTTCGATCAGATACCCGCGACGTTTATCATCACTCAACGGCACTTCACTCCAAGAAACGACGACCTGGTTGCCATGCCGCTCAGCGACGACATTGCCCGGCGGGCCGGCAAAGGTGGTGTGTGGCAGTGGAACCTGCACCAGCGGCACGCTGGCTGGGTCGACTTTTTCATTAAAGACGATTTCTGAAGCCCAGCAGTGTGATTCAGGCAGGTTCTCGGGCAGGATCCACCACCAACTGCCGTTCCAGTTGCGGCCGTGCACCTGGGCTTTGTCGCCGGGGTACAGACCCCAGCGGTAGAGGTAGGCTGTGCCCGGCCCATAGCGGCAGTTGGCCTGCATTTTAACCGTCACGTCGGGAAAGTCTCGCGTGGGAGTGGGCGTTATGGTGGGCGTGGCCGTAATGGTCGGGGTCAGAGTGATCGTGGGGGTGCGGCTGGGCCGCGGCGTGGGGGTGATGCTAGCCATTGGCGTTGGCCGGTCGGTGGGCGTAGCGCTGGGCGCGGTGGTGCGGGTTTGCGTCTGCGAAGGGGCAGGCGTTGCGCTGGGCTGCGCGGCGCTCGCCATGCAGCCGCCCAGCAGCAGCGCCGTCAGGAGCAGCCCCCAGATGTTTGGATACCGGTAATACATGAGAAACCTTTCTATCGAGCACGCGCAAGTGCTCGCGGAAACGCATTAATTCCAGGCTTTCTGCCACGGCTCAGACAGCTCATGCTGCGGACCCATGACAGAACGGTACAGGGCATTGGCTGCCGGACTGTAACCACCCACAAACGCACGGGTGGCGCCCATGCGCTGCAGGCGGCGTAAACCTTCGGTCAGCAGGGCTTTGCCCAGGCCGCGGCGCTGGTGGGCCGGCACGGTGGCAACCGGCTCAAAATAAGCGCTGCGGGTAACATCATCAAACCAGATCGTGCAAAAGGCGGCGATAGAGCTATCGGGCGCAATCGCAACCAGGTCCAGGTCGCGGCGGTAGAGCGGCGCGGTCTGGATGTTACGATACCAGGTGATATCTGCCCGGTTCTCTACCGCGGTCTCAATATCACCATGATGAAAACCCAGCCCCGAAGCATAGCAACGCTCCAGCAGTTCCAGGCCGTCTCCCAGAGCGCGCAGGCTGTACCCTGGCGCCAGCGGCGCCGGCGCAACCGGGGTATCCAGATCGCGCCGCCACTGGTGTTCGGCGTCGCCGTGCTTTTCATATCCGTGCTCTTGCAGCAGCGCCTGGCGCAACCTGTCCGGCCCTGGGGCCCAGATGGTTAACTGGCGCGAGCCGCCAGGCCGCTTTTCCGCCAGGCATTCTTCGGCCACAGCCAGCATGGCCTCTTCCAGTTGCGGCGTGCGCTGCAGGGGATCAACGCAAAAATGCGACTCGCCCAGCCCGCCGTCGGGCATGGCGAACGCTACCAGCTCGCCGTCCACCTCCCATAGGTGGGTTACGTCTTCGAGGCGCATGTTAGCGCAGTTCAGGCAGGTGTGCCAGCGAGCATAATCCAGGCGCGCTACCGGCCAACTGTATTCCAGCCGTCCATTCAACATGAATACCCGGCGCAAAAAATCGCGCATGCGCCAAAAATCATCTTCGGTTTGATAGCGGCGGTATTTGGGCGGCATGAGAGTCCTTTCATCCCAGGTTTAACAACGCCAAGTGTACTATGAAACGCCACATCTGGCATGCGCGCCGTGCGCGGTTGGGTCTGCGGGCCGAAACCGAACTGATGGCTAGCGCCCAAATGGGAAGTAAAAACGGCAGTCTGATTCGCACGCCGGCCATAAAGTCCGCGTGGGTTGGGGCGTTCTGGTGTCAGTGGGCGTCGGGGTGCGGGTGTGGGTAGGAGTCGGCGTGTGCGCGGTGGCTCCTGGGTCGGCCTGCACGCTCACCAGCGGGTCGGAAGTGAGGCCGCTGCCCCAGATGAGATCCTCCAGCGCGGCATCCTGCTTGAGGTAATAATCAAACCAGCCGGTGATCCAGGCGCGCGAAAGCTCAAGCTGCTTTTCGACGGCCATTGCTCCGCCACTGCAGCTCTCGGGAAAACTGATCGGCCCTTCCAGGAAACCCTGGTGCGTACCTTTCTCGAACACTGCCAACTGCCTGGGAGCATTGGCGTGGTTGTACAGCACCTGCTGGTGATCCGCCAGCGGCGTGATGCCGTCGCATGATCCGGCCAGCAAACGCACTGGCATGCGCACGCTTTCTATGGCCGTCGATGCCGGTGGGGTGGTATCGGCCTCGGCTGCCATGTTGGCCACGGCTTTGATCCGCGTATCTTCGCTGGCCGCCAGGATACTCACGCCGCCGCCCATCGAATGCCCCGACGCTCCGAAAGCGCTGACCTTGACCTGCCGGTAATAAGGCGACGCGGCGCTGTCATTTTGCTGCACCAGATACGTCAGGCAGTCCGAAACATCATGCGCGAACTGGGCGTGATCCACCTGAAAAACGAAACCGCTGTAGGTGAGCGAAGCAATGACAAAATACCCGTGCGTGGCCAGGTGCTCGAGCAGGTCGGAATAATAGTTCACTTCCGAGAGGAATCCATGCGCGAAGGTGATCGCCGGATAGGGGCCGCCGCTGGAATCAAACGGCGCGTTTTCTCCTGCGTTGGTTGCCGGGTAGTACAGGGTAGCGCTAAACGTCGTCGCATCCGCCCGGGTGACGGTGACGGTACGGTAGCCAGCCTGATATGGGCCGGGTGCAGCAAGGTCAGCAAAAGAAGCAGCCTGTGATGTTTGCCTGGGGATCCATGGGAGCAGGATGATTACCAGCAGCAGCACCAACCATAAACCTCGAAAACTTCCAGGTTTTGGCGCCATAGGTATATCCCTCCTACATTGTTTTCATTATATGCCGAAGGCTGCGGGAATACTACTGGCGAAAAATTCGAAAGCATGGCGACTGCAGAAAAAGATGCCCTTGCCCCGCCTTCGAAAACTGCTTGCCATTGCTTTCGGCCTCATCTATACTGTAGGTACATCAAACAAATAACCAGGTGAGCATGGCAAAAGAAACTCTTGGCTACATTCGCATGGTTTGGGTGTGCCCAAACTGCCAGAACAAAAACCCGGGCAATTTTCGTTTTTGCCGCGGCTGCGGCGCTGCCCAGCCAACGGATGTACAGTTCCAGCAAGACGCCGGCGCGCAGCTTTTGAGCGACCCGAAAGAAATTCAACAGGCCGCGGCCGGAGCCGATATCCACTGCGGGTACTGCGGCGCGCGCAACCCGGCCACCAACAAGGAGTGCGCTGCCTGCGGCGCGGACCTGGCGAGCGGCACACGCCGCGAGATGGGAACGGTGGTTGGCGCATTTGCCCCGGCGGCAGTGCCGCAGGTGGCCTGCCCCAACTGTGGAACGCTCAACCCGGCGGATGCC
>DATCUC010000378.1:0-6496 GCA_036567625.1 Anaerolineaceae bacterium
CGCCGCCACAGTGACGGCCGGGGGCGGCGTGGGCTGCGCCGGGGCGGGCGTCAACAATTGGCAGGAGATGGTCACCAGGGCAAGCACCAACACCGCCGGGATCATGCGGTATGTCCTGATCTTCATGTTTGGCTACTCCTCTGTGGTGGATTGGAAGACGTCTCCGAAAAGATGCGCTGGTCGGGGATTTTCACTGCAAAACAAACATGTACCCTCTGATGATTATAGCGCGGAGCGCAAAAGCAATGCCGGATGGAGAGGATTGGCGGCGATTACGCAGCCGGCTCGGCGTTTCGAATTGCCATCAGCAGGCCGTCGCCAATAGGCACGATGGAAGCGTTCCACGCCGGGTCGTTCCGCACCTGCAAGGTAAACTCGCGCACCGCCTGGGTGGCAGGCTCGTGATCCAGCGCGTTGAAGATGCGCCCGTACCACAGCAGGTTGTCCACCAGCAGCACGCCCCCTGGCCGGAGTTTCGCGGCGATCACCGGCAGTGACCCGGCGTACTGCTGCTTATCAATATCGTTGAAGATAAGGTCAAACGGCCCATCGCTTTCCTGTAAAGCTTCAACCGCATTTTTGATATGGTAGTGCATCAGCGCTCCATACCCCAGCGCGTCCAGGCTGTGCTTTGCCCGCGCCGAGAGGCGCTCATCCAGCACGGTGTGATGCACTTCGCCGCCGCCGTTTTCTTGCACCGCGCGCGCGAACCAGGCCGTGGAATACCCGTAGCCTGAGCCCATTTCGAACACCCGCCGCGCGCCGCACAGGCGCGTCACCTGGTAGCAGAACTGCGCGCTCACCGGGTCGAGGATCGGGAAGTTGTGCTCCCTGGCCCAGGTTTCCATTTGCTGCAGCTCCGGGTCGCGCTCTGGCATCAGGCGGTACAAATACGCCATAACCATGTCAAAAGACATACCTGCCATTACCCCTCCGCTTTTTCCGGTAGTGCGGCGCGGATGACGCGCACTGCATTGCCCCCCAGGATGCGCGCGATCTCCTCACGGTCAAATCCTTCGGCCAGCAGCGCCTCGGTCAGCAGCGGCAGGCCGCTGGCATCCACCGGAGCGGTGACCCCGCCGTCGAAATCCGTTCCCAGGGCCACGGCGTCCACGCCGGCCAGCATTGCCACGTAGCGCATCGAGCGCACCGCCATTTCCAGGCTGGGCGCAGGCAGCGCGCCTTCAAACAGACCAATGCCAATCACCCCGCCGCTGGCGGCAATACGGCGCACATGTTCATCGCTCAGATTGCGCGGGTGATCGTGCACCCCGCGTACCCCGGTGTGCGAAACGATCACCGGGCGGGTAGAAATCTCGAGTACATCGTCAATCGTGCGCGGCGAGGCGTGCGCCAGGTCGAGCAGCATGTGACCAGCCTGCACGCGGCGCACCAGGTCGCGGCCAAAAGGTGTCAGCCCGCCTTTAGCGCGCCCATGCGCCGAGCCCGCGGCCTGGTTATCGAAGAAATGCGTCAGCCCGATCATGCGAAACCCGGCCTGATACAGCCGGTCAACGTTGTCAACCCGTTTGAGTAGCGCATGCGCGCCTTCCAGCGCGGGAAAACCGCCGACGACCGGCTCGTTGCGCGCGCGGCGCGCCTGTAGTTCGTCCAGGTCGGCGGCGCTGCGTACCAGCATCAGCTTCCCACCCGACTGCGCCGCCAGGCGTTCCAGCTTGCGGGCCTGGTACAGCGCACGCTGCAGCAGGCTGCCCCAGGTGCGCATGGGCCAGCCGCCGCTGACGCTCAACGCGGTGATGCGGTCACCGCGCCCGCTGTTGCGGTAAAAATTTTGGCCCAGCGGAGAACGGGTGACCACGCCAAAGACCTGCAGTCCCACGTTGCCGGAGAGCAAGCGCGGCAGGTCCGCGTGACCACTGCGCGACCGGGCCAACAGGTTGCGATTCCACAGCAGCGAATCGGCGTGCAGGTCGACGATAAACAGGCCCTGGTGCAAGATAAATGCTTCCAGTGGAACGGCGTACGGTGGTTTGAGCACCACTTTGTTGACGGCTCGTTCCGCGGCGCGCCCGAGAAAGCGGAACATGCGCAGTTTCCTCCTCTTTCCAGTTCATTGTATCACCTGCGGCGGGCAATTCAACTATGGATGCGCCAACCGCTGCATATCCCCCACAGCTTCCAGCCCGGCGTTGGCCCCCGTGTCGTGAAACACCAGCCGCGAGCGGCCGCCGCGCAGTTCGAGCAGGCGCACTTCCACCCGCGAGTTGAGCGTTTCGGCGATGCGCCGGTCCATCTCGATGGTG
The DNA here is from genome assembly GCA_036567625.1 of Anaerolineaceae bacterium. Lineage (GTDB taxonomy): Bacteria > Chloroflexota > Anaerolineae > Anaerolineales > Anaerolineaceae > CALDSL01. The sequence continues at coordinate 2,265 of DATCUC010000378.1, forward strand.
GTGGGCGCGCGCAATATGCCGCCCTCGGCGCGCTCCGCGGCGATCTCCAGGCGGTAGCCGCCGCCGCGCAGTACCCAAACCACCACGCGGTCGGTGATTTCCAGGTGTTCGATCCGCGAGCGGTTGTAAGTGGCAAAGGTCAGCAGCCGGCCGTCGTGCAGCAGGCCGGCGATAAAGCCGTTGAACGAACTGCCCATCCAGGGGATGATCGCTACCGATGCGGTGATGCAGACGCCCGGCGTGCGAAAATGATTACTCTGAAACCAGACCCAGGCCTGCGGAAAGGAGCGCCCCCAGTCTTTTTCGATATAACCGCGCCCACCGTCGAAATCAACCGGCTGCCCGCCCAGATCCAGGCGGCCCAGCAGCCCGTGATCCAGGCTGACCACGCCGTGATAGCACTCCATGCGCGGCGCCCAGGCGAACGGCCCCATAATGCCCGGGTGGGTGAGCGTCACCGGCCAGGGGGTGATGTCTTGATGGCGCAGCGCGCCGCTGGCAAGACCCGGAATATCCAGGCTGATTCCCGCGCGGCTAAAGTGGTTCGGCCCCACGCGCACGTCAAGCTCATCCTCGGCTGCCGCGAAATCTTCCAGCGGATACGAAATATACTCGGCCGTGCCGCTGCGCCCGTCCATGACCTGTACAAAGCTGTGCGAGCGCGCCGGATCGACGGCGTGGTATACGCCGGGGATAAAGACAAATGCCCGCTCCTGGGCGCGGGTGACGGCTTTGAAATACCAGCCCTCAAAGAACGGCGGGCGCAGCACGCTGCCGTGATACGCCTCTGGGGCCAGGGTGGTGCGAAAATAGCGCGGCAGAGCCGCGAAATCGGGCAGACTGAGTTTGGGCATATGCATACCAGTAAGAGAAACCCGTTTGTACCGGCTTAAGCGTTCTGATTAGCCGCGCGCGCGGCCAATCGACCGGACGAGCAGGCCCAGCCCGGCCAGCAGCAGCAGCGCCGGGCCGACGATGCGCAGCAGCCAACCGCCAAACAGGGCGCCGAACAGCGCAAACAGCGCCAGCGGAGCCAGCGCCAGCCACAGGCCCACATCGACGACGGTTTTCCCCCATCCTGAATAACCCGCCGCCAGCGCCAGGCCAATACCCACCGCGGTGGGCAGCAGCAGCCAGCCAAAGGCCCACATGCGCCAATCACCGGTAAGCGTGTTATAGAAGAAGATGAGCCCGAACGCTACCATCAACGCGCCGGGGATAAACAGCGCGCCAATCCACTCGCGGTACATGGGGAACATGCTGATCGGGACGATAAAACCCGCGGCAAGCAGGAAGAAGATCAGCGGCCAGGCTTTGCCAAATGACCAGCCCGGGATAAAGTTGAGCGCCAGAAAGATCAGACCCAGACCGATGAGGAGACCGCCAGCCAACAACAGGGCACGATTGGTGATTTGCATGCTCAGTCCTTTCACTAAATCATCAAATCAATTATAGCCTAACGGCTCCGCTGTCGCTGGCGCGGATTGCCCGTGGATTGCACAAATCACCTCGCGGCAATACTGGAGTGCTGCTGGGCTGCGGGTGGCGGCGGGGCGGTTTATTCCAGGTGCGCCACGGTCACGCCGTCACCGCCTTCGGTGTCCATCCCGGCCTCGTGACGGCGCACATGCGGCGATTGGCGCAGCGCTTCGCGGATCACCTGGCGCAGCCGCCCGGTGCCCTTGCCGTGGATGATGCGCACGAACGGCAGCCCGGCCATATAGGCGTTTTCCAGGTAGCGGTCAAGCGAATCAAGCGCATCCTCAGCGCGCATCCCGCGCAGGTCAAGCTCCATGCCGGGTGAGGCGCGCATCGCCGAAGCTCCGCCCGCGGTGGCGGTGGATTTCTCTTTGTTGGCCGGGGCAGGCGGTGGGGCAGCGGCAATCGAAGTTTCGGTCGGCGCGCCGGGGCGCTCCATTTCATCCAGGCGCGCGCGCACGCGCAGGTTGCCCAACTGCACTTCGGCGTCCATCTCGCCCAGCGCGGTAATCACACCTTCCATGCGCAGACTGCGCAGCCGTACCTTATCGCCCAGCCGCAGCGGGCGGCGCTCGCCGCTCTTTTCTTCGCGTTCCACCGGGCGTTCCACCGTCGCGCGGATCTCTTCGACCTGGTCTTGCAGCGGTTTCAGCGCTTCCAGCGGCTGGCGCGCGCGCAGCAGGGCGCGGCGCACCTCGTCCAATTCGGCGCGCAGGTCGGCAGCTTCTTCTTCGGCCTCTTGCCGCGCTTTTTCCAGGATCAACCGGCGCTCGTCTTCAATCTGCGCCAGGCGGTGATTCAGTTCGCGCCGGCTCTTCTCAGCTTCGCCGCGCGCGGTTTCGGCCTGGGCGCGGCTCTTCCGCGCCAGGTCGCGCTGATGATGGATCTCATCCAGCAGATCTTCGGCGCGCAGATCTTCGGGGTTGATCGTTGAGCGCGCCGCGCTGATGATCTCTTTGGGCAGCCCCAGGCGTTCGGCAATTGCCAGCGCGTTGGAACGGCCCGGCAGGCCGATGGTCAGGTGATAGGTGGGGCGCAGCGTTTCCAGGTTAAATTCCATGCTGGCGTTAACCACCCCTGGCGTACCGTGCGCATAGGTTTTCAGTTCGGGATAATGCGTGGCCACCAGGCAGGTGATGCGTTTCTCCAGCAGGAACGACAGGATGGCGCGCGCAAGGGCCGCGCCTTCTTGCGGGTCGGTTCCCGCGCCAAGCTCGTCCAGCAGCACCAGGCTCTGCCGCCCTGCCCGCGTGAGAATGCGGGTAATGTTGGTGATATGCCCGGAAAAGGTCGAAAGTGACTGCTCGATTGACTGCTCGTCACCGATGTCGGCGTAAATGTCTTTAAAAATACTGAGCGTGGCCCCGGATTGCGCCGGGATATGCAGCCCAGCCTGAGCCATCACCGCCAGCAGCCCCACCGTCTTGAGCGTGACCGTCTTGCCGCCGGTGTTGGGGCCGGTGATCACCAGGGCGAAGGTTTTTTCATCGAGGTACACGTCCGTCGGAACCACGGCTTTGGGGTCGAGCAGCGGGTGACGCGCCTGATGCAGGCGCAGGGTGCTGCCGGGGTGCTTGCCGTCGCGCTCATTGCGGAACGCTACCAGCTCCGGCTCGCTGGCGCGCGTGTCTTCGGCGTACTTGGCGCAAGACAGCGCCAGGTCCATTTCGGCCAGCGCTTCGACCATGGCCTTCAGGTCAAAGGCGTTCTTGCCCACCGCGCCGGAAAGCTCGGCCAGGATGCGCCGCTCTTCGTCGCGCTCTTCCAGTTGCAGCGCGTGCCACTGGTTGTTCAGATCCACCACCACCAGCGGCTCGACGAACAGCGTTGCGCCCGAAGACGACTGGTCATGGATAATCGAGCGCACCCGGCCTTTGAACTCCGCCCGCAGCGGGATGACATAGCGCCCGTTGCGCTGGGTGATAATCTGCTCCTGCAGCATGGGTTGGTTTTTGGGGTCGTTGATCATGCGGCTCAGGCGAGCCATCAGGCGCTCGTGCGAGATTTTCAGATCGCGGCGGATGGTACCCAGCCGCGGAGAAGCGCTGTCGAGAATGTCGCCGCGCTCGGAAATGGCGCGCGAAATCGAATCGATCAATCCCGGGGGCGGGGGCAGGGCTTCGGCGATGCGCGTGAGCGTGGGGTAGCGCTCCTGCGCGCGTTCAAACGAGCGCGCCATGTTGCGCGCCGCCATGAGCGTGTTTTTTACTTCCAGCAGTTCCGCGGCCTGCAGAACGCCGCCGCGCCCGGCCAGGTCAACCAGCGGGCGGATGTCGGTAGCGCCGCCCACGGTCACATCCGCGTTGACTGAAAGCAGCAGCCGCGCTTCGCTGGTGCGCCGCTGAAGCTGCAGCGCCAGTTCCAGGTCATTAGTGGGGCGCATAGCGCGGATCAGTTCCGCTGAAGCGCTAAAAGCGGCATACTGCGCCAGCCGCTCGAGAATTTTTGGATATTCCAGGGTTGTCAGCGTCTTCTCGTCCATAAGCAGCTTGAGTCTACCACAAAGGCCAGTGCGCGCGTACTGACCATTACGGCAGCGGCGGCTGTCCAAATGACCAGGGGTGCGAAACCAAAACCAGCATTGTATAATCAGAGTAGAGAAAGGTCTTGCCCGAATGACTTCCCTGTTGGAAACCCTCGACGCGCTGACCCACCCGGCTTCGCCCGAGCTGTTCGAGCGCCTGGAGGACGGCGCGGTGCGCTGCCTGGCTTGCGCCCACCGCTGCCGCATTAAGCCCGGGCGGCGCGGCGTG
>DATCUC010000379.1:0-3275 GCA_036567625.1 Anaerolineaceae bacterium
AGGGTGGCCTCGGTGCGCGAGGCGACGCCAACTTTGGCGAAGATGTTGCGCAGATGGACTTTGACGGTATTAGGGCTGATCACCAGGCGGCTGGCGATTTCCTTATTGCTGGCGCCGGTGGCAACCAGGAGCAAAATTTCCCGTTCGCGCTCGCTGAGTTCGGTTTCTTCGGCCATGGCATTTTGATTATACAGCCTTTCGAGGAAGCCTGAGAAAAAGGCGGCTAACCCGGGCAGCGATTCTTCGAACGGAGACCGTCGGGCTGTATCGATCTTGAAGATTGAATTTTACGGCGACAAGCGCGTCTTATGTATCGAACGTCTGTTGTATAATGAATTAGCTCTCCGAAAGGGCGAAGGTTCTGATATGGATATCTTGCTGAATCCCAACGTGGCGTATCTTTTGCTGGTCGGTGGTTTTTTGCTGGCCATTCTGGCCCTGTTCTCTCCCGGCACGGGGCTGCTGGAATTGGGCGCGCTGTTTTCGCTGCTGCTGGCCGGGTACAGTATCTATAATCTGCCCATCAATTTCTGGGCGCTGGCGCTGCTGATCGTGGGCGTGATCCCGTTTGTGATTGCCGTACAGCGCTGGAAGCGCTGGCCGTTCTTGCTGGTTTCGATGGCGGCGCTGATCGTCGGCTCGGTGTTCCTGTTCCGCGTGGAGAGCGGCGTAGCCGTCCACCCGGCGCTGGCGGGGCTGGTTTCGGTGCTGGCGGTGGGGCTGCTGTGGCTGGTGGGTCGTAAGGGTCTGGAAGCCGTGGTGCGCCCCAGTGATACCCTGGCGCGGCTGATGGGAATGCAGGGCGAGGCCCGTACCGCCATCTACCGCGAGGGCGCGGTGTACGTCAATGGCGAAATCTGGACGGCGCGCAGTTCGGCTGCTATTTCGCCGGGAACACTGGTGCGCGTGATTGGCCGCGATGGGCTGGTGCTGGTTGTTGAGCCGGCGGCGCAAGAATCTCTGGAAGGCAACTCGTGACGCGGAGCGCGTCACCTATCGACTTTTTTTCATAACTACTGGAGGTTGCAATGGGTTTTGATGCTGCTTCAACCACAATTTACTGCCTGATCGGGGTTGTCGTGCTGGTGGCGATTGCCTTCCTGACCTCGGCGGTAAAGATTGTACCGGAATACCAGCGCCTGGTTGTGTTTCGATTGGGCCGCTGCATCGGGGATCGCGGGCCGGGGATTGTGCTGCTGATCCCGTTCATCGACCGTGCTGTGCGGGTTGACCTGCGCGAGCAGGTGCGCGAAATCCCGCACCAGACTTCAATCACCAAAGATAACGCGCCGATCTCGATCGACTTCCTGTGGTACTACAAGGTATTCAGCCCCAGCGACAGCGTGCTGCAGGTTGGTAATTTCGAACTGGCGGCGCAGGGTATGGCGACCACCACGCTGCGTTCCGTGGTTGGCGGTATTATGCTGGATGAAGTTCTCTCGGAGCGCGAGCACATTAACAATATGCTGCGCGCCCGCCTGGATGAAGTGACCGAACGCTGGGGCGTCAAAGTTACCAACGTCGAAATCCGCGAGATCATCCCGCCGCGGGATGTGCAGGACTCGATGAACCGCCAGCTTTCCGCGGAACGTAACCGCCGCGCCCTGGTGACCGAATCGACTGGTACGCGCGAAGCCGCGATCAACGTGGCCGAAGGCGAAAAGCAAGCCGCGATCCTGCGCGCCGAGGGTGAACGCCAGTCAGCGATCCTCAAGGCCGAAGGCGACCGGCAGGCGGCTATGCTGCGCGCCGAGGGCTTCTCGACTGCGCTGACCACGATCAACACCGCGGCCAGTGCTGCCGACCAGCGCACGATCACGCTGCAGTACTTTGAAACGCTGCGTAACATGGCTCAGGGCCAGAGCACCAAGTGGATCTTCCCGCTGGAGTTCACCGGGCTGATCGGCAACTTCATGAAGGCTCAAGACAAGCCGGAGTAATCCGCCGGCGTGTTGAAGACCCAATCGAGGGGGGCGACCAACCATCGCCCCCCTCATGGAATCAAGGAGATAGAGATCGATCCGGTGCAGGGGTTGGGGGTTGCGTATGCGATTCAGGCGGCCAACTGGCGCGACCTGATGGCCCTGCGCCGCCTGGAAGTGACCTGCTTTGGAGAGGACGCCTGGCCGCTGGTGGATCTGCTGGCGGTGCTGTCGCTGCCCAACGTGGTGCGGCTCAAGGCCGTGGCCGGGGAGCAGATGATCGGCTTTGTATCCGGAGATCTGCGCCCGCGCGAGCGCCTGGGCTGGATCACCACCATTGGGGTGCTGCCCGAGTACCGGCGGATGGGCGTGGCCAGCACGCTGCTGGATCGATGCGAAGCGCTGCTGGAAATGCCGGCGGTGCGCTTGTGCGTGCGCAAGAGCAACGCCGGGGCCATCCGGCTGTACGCGCAGCGCGGCTACCGTTATGTGACGGTGTGGGCGCGCTATTACAGCGGCGGTGAAGACGCCCTGGTGATGGAAAAAACGCTGGGAGCGGAGCCGACTTCTTAAGGTGACCGTAAGGTTGGCGGTGGTTGACTTTTCTCCGGAGTCGACATATACTTTTGATAACGGAGAGCATAAACCCTTATGCGAGTATTTGACCAAAAAGGAAAACTGCGATTACCGTGACGGCACGCGATATCTTTTCGCGTGCTTTTTTGTACTTTGTGGCTGTAGGGTAGTATCGTCGAAGCAAGTTCCACATAACCTGTAACCAAATAGTAAAGGAGAAAGACATGGACTCTGGCATGATTGGCAAAATTGAAAAGGCCAAACGGTATGCCCGGGAGCGCAACCGTATTCACTTTCAATCCTTTTCGGTAACGATGGATGGGGCCAATAACCCGCATTATGTGCAGTATGCAAATGGTGAATGGAGCTGCGACTGTGACTTTTTCCACTCTCGCGGCCGCTGCTCGCACACGATGGCGCTGGAAATGATTCTTGAAGGTATGATTGCTGAGCCGGAAGCGGCCGCCTGACCTGTACATGCAGTAAATGAAAAGGTAAAGCGAGCCTCCGGCGAACCGGGGGCTCGTTTTTCAACCACCGAATTGGGTAAGCCAGCAAGAGGAGATGCGCATATGCCAGGTTTGGAAAACGCCCTGACCGATGCTGAGCGCGCGGAAGTGGCGCGCTGCACTACGCCGTTTTTGGTGCAGGAATTTTTGGACCAGATCGCCTATGATGGCGACGACCGCAACCGCAGTCCACTGGGGGTAATCCGCGAGCGGCACGGCCACTGCTTTGACGGCGCGCTGCTGGGCGCGGCGCTGCTGCGGCGGCTGG